>NZ_JARACH010000005.1:0-231358 GCF_029087445.1 Amycolatopsis sp. La24 | reverse complement strand
GCAGCGGCCGGCGGCCGCGACGCCCGTCCCCACGCGTGCGGAGGTGGCCCCGCCCTCCCCGATGCCCCCGCCCGACCCCGCGCATCCGTGGAGGTGACGCGTCATGGGCAAGATGGCCGCCGCCGGCGCCGGGTTCGTCGTCGTGATCATGCTCTTCATCGGCGGCGGCGCCATCGCTGTGGTTCAAGCCGTATTCGGCAGTTCCAGCAGTTCCGCCGGAGACCTGAACTGCGCCCCCGTCGGGGCGAGCACGACCTCGGCAGCGGGGTACGGACCGCAGGAGATGAGCAACGCGGCGACGATCGTCACGGTCGGCAAACGGATGAACGTGCCCGAGCCGGGCTGGGTCATCGCGGTCGCCACGGCGCTCACCGAGTCACGGCTGAAGAACCTGAACTACGGCGATCGCGACAGCGTCGGCTTGTTCCAGCAGAGGCCGTCGCAAGGCTGGGGAACGGTCGCGCAGATCATGGACCCCGCCTACAGCAGCGAGCAGTTCTACCGGCATCTGCTGGCGCTGCCGAACTGGCAGAACATGCCGGTCACCGTTGCCGCCCAGACCGTGCAGCGATCAGGATTTCCCGGCCGCTACGCGAAATTCGAGCCAGCAGCGCGCCAGATCGTCGGGGCCGTCCAAGGTGCCACCTGTACGACCAGTGCGAACACCGGCGGCTGGACGACCCCGACGAGCGGCACTTGCACCTCCAGATTCGGGTACCGCGGCAGCGAATTCCACAAAGGACTCGACATCGCCGCGCCCATCGGCACTCCGATCCTGGCAGCCAACTCCGGCACCGTGATCAGCTCAGGCCCGGCGTCCGGCTACGGCCTCTGGATCCGCATCCAGCACGGGGACGGGATCGTGACGATCTACGGCCACAACGACCACAACCTGGTCCGCGAAGGCCAATCCGTTCACGCCGGCCAGCCCATCGCCGCGGTCGGAAATCGGGGAGCTTCCACCGGAGCGCACCTGCACCTGCAAATCGAGGTCAACGGGCAGGCCGTCGACCCAGTAGAGTTCTACCGGCAGCGAGGAGGCCAGCTCTGCCGATAGCAGCGCACCGTCGCGGGTGCCCGGGACGAGCCTCCGTGACGTTCCCAGAGCGCTCCGGCGCATGACGCTGGCTCCGACAACCGCCCAGACGCGTGAATCCGGCTACTCGTCCGCCGGAGCACCCTTGAGGTGGTTGTAAAGGTTCGCGCGGCTGAGGCCGACCTCCTTGGAGATTTTGGTCTTCGGCACACCGGCCTTGTCCGCTTCACGGATATCGGCGAGCCGCTCCGTCCGTTCGACCTTCCGCTGCTGGAGCAGGATCTCCCGCATCTCCTGCAGAGAGCTTTCCACGTCGCGGATGCTCTCCAAGGCGGTTTCGATCGCTTCGATGCGCTGTCGGCGGGCGCGCAGCTGCGCGATGTGCTCGTCCTTGTCCATCTGCGGCCCTCTCTCGCGTTGCCAGGGTCGGCCGGCCTCTGAGCGTGACCAACTATCTGTTTGCCGCCCTGTTTCCCTAGACACCTTACCGAGACAGCCGCGGTCAGCGGGGGGGTGTAGTGACCCGAGGGCCCCGGTCGCGAACCACCTGCTGAGCCTGCTTCAACGGAGTTCCGGCGCGTCATCGGAGTCCGCGGGTGGCGGCCACCTCGTCGACACAGGTCACGGCGGTAGCCATCCCGGTACGCAGCAATCCGTGGGTCCCGCCGGACCCACCGCATCGATCGATCACGGCTTTGCGAGCCGGTCGCCCTGGCTGTCAGCGGCTCGCCTGCTGGCCGAGTGGGCGATTCCGCGTGCCACTATGGGTGGGTACCCAGACCATCTGGCTCGACCGTGAGGGCGCAATGGGTTTCTTATCAGGGCCGCGACAGATTTCGGTTCGAGGTTTTCTCGGCCGCCGGTTCCGCACCATGAGCGATGGCGGTTATCCGGGCCTGGTCTTTCTCCTGGCGCGCACGGCCGACAATCCGAAGCTGCACGAGCGGTTCTTCGCGGAGTGGACTGACATGCACGACGTGACGCGTCGCTGTCTGGCAATCATCACCCCTGCGCCGGGAAGCATCACTCTTGAGCATCAGGACCCGTGGCGGGCGGGCCGCGAGCAGGCCGTCGACCTGTGCGGCGTGCAGTGCTTGGGCGATACAAAGAGGCTTACCGAGCCGGCATTGAACGCTCGATCGTGCACGGACATCGACGCACGACCCGACATGGTGGTCGCCCCGGTGCTGCCAGGAAAGTTGCAGTCGTACCGGAAGGCATTGACGGTCGCGGTCAGCGAAATGCGCACATTTTTCGGTGTTTCTGAAGCATTGCTGCCTTGCACGGTGTTCGTCTCCATGTTTGAACGCCGTGTCTTCATTGTGGCACTGGATGACATGACCAGCCTGTATGGTTTTCTAAAGCGAATCAGGATTGAGCTGGAGCCGGTGCTGAACGAGCTCGACATGGCTGAGGCGGAACTCGCCGAGGCGAAGGTGGTCCGGGCAGAACACCATCGCCGTGTTGGCGACCTGCGCTGGAAGGCAAGGAGCGTGAACTTCGAGTGGCACGCGCAGCTGGCACGGTTGGCACAAGACTTGCTCAAGCTCACCGGGAGCCTGGCCGACGAAGAGGCCGAGCTGTGCCGGCAGGTGGCCGCTGACCTGGCCAGCGGCCAGGAGTTGACCCCCGAGAAGCGAGCATCGGCGCGGACTCTGGCCCGCAGGCTCAGTGAGGCTCGTATGCATGGGAAGATGCCGCGTCGATTGCGGCGGGCCATCGCCAAATTTGAGGCTGGCTACCCGGGCACGCACGACGTTGCGGTACGGATGGCGCAGGCGGTCGGCGAGCAAGACGCGCACCAGCGCACGATCGGCCGACTGAAAGCACGGATCGACGACCTCGGCCGGGAACTACGCCTCGGCGCGGCGCTTGTCACTGCCGCCAAGGACGGGACGACCGCCAGGAACATAGTCCAGGCCAACACGATCGGTACCGTGCACTTCCACCAACACGGCAAGGAGCGCCCCGGGCCAGCCGATCGACAAAGCCCAGCAGAGAGCAGTAGCTAAGCAGGTGCATCAGTTGCTCCGGTCGACGCCTGGCACCTCGTATGCTTCGACGACCTCCGGCGGCATCTCCTCCGTGGTGCGGTGTCCGCGCAGCTTGTGCCAGGCGACGGTCCAGGTGGCCTCTTTCTCTCCGGGCTGCGGCGGCGGGAAGACCGGGTTCGGCACAGTCACCGACTTCTTGTTGACCCGGCGTACCCGCATCCACATGTTGTTGTAGAGCACCCAGTCGCCCTTGCTCACGGTGTCCGGCCCCAGCGTGGACGCCTTGCCCTCAGCCTGGAGCTGGGCGTAGATGCCCTTCCAGTAGTCGATCTGCTCGGTGAGGGTGGTGATTTCGCGCCGCAGGTAGGCTGCGCGCTCCTCGCCGGGACGCCTGGTTACCCAGCGGTCCCGCGGTTGGCCGTGCTCGTCGGTCTCGGTCACCCAGCCCGGTTCGCCGTCAAGTTCGCGCTGAAGACGCCGGCGGTCGGCTTCCTGCGTCTCGATCCGGTTGGCCACGGTGACCGGGTTGTGGCGGGCGCCCATGTGGTGCGACGCGGTGTCGGCGCGGCGCGCCAGCTCGTCGGCGTACTCGCCCTGGTTGATGGATTTGCCGAGGTTGTTCCACGCGCGCTCGCGACGGTTGAGGTCGGCCCGGTAGCTGTAGTGGTCGACCAGCAGCGGCTGGCCCATCGGGATGTTGTGGAAAACGTAGTCGGCTTTCGCCCGCGTGGCGTCGGCCTGGGCCTGGTGTTTCCCTGAGCGCTCGGTGAGCCGGTCGGCCCGGTCGTCCATCCGGTCGGCGAGATCGGCCTCTCGCTGTTCGACGCTGGGCATCGTGTCGTCGACGTCGCGCTCGACCGTGTAGCCCGCATCGGTGAGCACGCGCTCGATCTCGGCGAGGGCGTACGGCTTGGACTGGCGATGCCGAGAGGATCGCAACAGCCACGCCGCGGCGTAACGGGACCAGGTCCATGACGGATGGGCCTTCAGCGCCAAGTGCGCAGGACTGTTACGAGTGGTTCCCTCGACGGTGGTGCCGGACTCGTAGTCGTGGTGCATTGTCAGAGTTCCTAGGGACATGGCGATGTGCCTCCTTCGTTTCAGTTCATAGGTGGTGCGGGGCTGTCTTGTTCAGTCCACCTACAGCCGGGCGGGTCATCAGTGGTCGCGGGTCTCAATCCGTCGTTCGCGGGAATGTCGCCAAGAACGCGGCGACACGGGCGGCCTCGCTCGGAGCGACCGAGAAGGCGAAGGCCACGTGTCCGCCGTTGCGGGGCACCGTGGCGGTGCCGACCAGAGGACCCTGGTAGCGCACGATCGCTTCCTGCGGGTCGTGGCCGAGCGGGCTGGGGCCGGGCGCGTGGACGGTCGCGCCGAACGGGTCCGCGATGGCGTGCGCGAGCCGGTCGCGCGCGGCGGCCTGGTCATCGACTCGTTGTTTCAGCTCGCGGGTTTCCGCGAGGGTGACCCGGTAGCCGGGCAGCAGTCGCCGGGCAGTCTCAGCGGCGACCGTTTCGGGTGTCTTTGCCGGGGACACCGTGATTTCGTGTGACGGCACCGGGTTGCCATGGCGATGCCGGATAGTCGCCAGGTCGGCCGGGAGGCCGACGGACAGCCTGAGCCGTGGTGTCTTCTCCCAGTCGGAATAGCACACGTGAAGCTGTTCACCGTCTGGGCCGATGAGGCATCGGTCACGGTGACCGTGGTGGCCCGGTCCGACCGTCCATGTCCCGTCGAGCGCTTCCGCCATCGCTGCCGCGAATGCCTGTATCTCCATGGGTTGTTTTCCTTTCTGTGTCGCGGTTGGTGTGCCCTACAACTGGTTCGGGCGTCGGCTATGGCCATCTCGCGGCCACGGCACCCGCGCGGCGATCGGCCGCGCGGGCACCGAAGCGGCGACAGTCCTTTTCAGACCGAGGCCAGCACCTTGCCGAGCGTCGTCACGGTGTCCTGGTCGAGCGCGTCGGCTTTTCCGTCCACCGCGCGGGACATGTTGCGTTCGGCGCGGGAGGCGTTGCGCACGATCGCTTCGTGGTGGGTGTAGGTGTTGATGGCCTGCACCACTCCCCACGCGGTACCGCGCCACGGGCTGACCCGGTTGTCGGTGTTCCACAACCGGTTGAGCGCGGCCCGTTCGTTCGTCGCGGTAGTGCGGGCACGTCCCTTCTCCTCGGGCACCGGAGTGTGTGCGTCCAGGAAGGCGCGCCATGCCTGGTCGGTCACGGTCGTTTCGCACAGGGCCTTGACCTCGGCGGCGAATTCCTCGGCCACCGTGTGGACCATGACGAGCGCGTCACGGGCCTCCACGATGCGGAACTTGCCGTTCTTGGAGTGCTTGACCTTGAACTGCTGGCCGTACTCGCGCAGCCCGGCCGACATCGTGTTGTCGCACACCACGTTGGTCACGGTGCGCTTGTAGGTGGTGGCAAGGCTGCCGTCGTGGCTGGTGCAGGCGACCAGGTTCGGCCGGAACTCCACGCCTTCCGGGGTGGTGATGTTCTCGGGCACTTCCACGCTCACCCAGGCCTGTCGGCGGTCGCGCAGCAGGCCCGCGGAACCGATCGACAGACCGTCGTCCAGGATGGTGCCGACCTTGTCCAACAGCCATTCCTGGTATTGGTGCACGGTGTAGCCGTCGGCGAAGATCCCGAGGACGTCACCGGTATCCGATGCGGTGATGGCTTGCTTGTTGGGCACGCGGCGAAGGCCGAACTTGCCCGCCACAAGCACCGGTTCCGGTTCGGCGGTCCAGTAGAACAAGCGCCGCTGCACGTCGGCGACCGGAACGGGTCCGGGGTAGTGGTTCGGCTCGCTGCCTTGTGCCGATGCCCGGTAGTGCCATGCGTGCCCGCGCTTGTCGGTGAATCCAATCAGAACGTTGTTGTTGAGCCATTCGCTGGTTTCTTTGGACATGACAAACCCACTTTCGTTAAGGGAAACCGTTGTGCGGTCACGGCGTCCGCACGCCTACGCGCGCGGCACCGAAACGCCACAACACCATGCGGTTAGTTGCCACAGTCAGATCGCGTCAATTCTTCCGCCCGGCTCACTGCGGCATGTTGTGAAAGCCACGCACGTTTTTGCCGTAGGGGTAGACAACCGGGTAACAGTGTTCGCAGCCACGCAATGTTTCGCGAACGTCCGACATGGTTACGGTGTGATTGCCGTGCCGGTATCCGTCGACCATGACCGAAACGCATTCGCAGTCGTCTTCTGCGTAGTATTCGGCGCAGTCGTAATGCAGTGGCTCATCACAAGCGCTTTCGAGCCACTTGTCGCACTCGATGCATTGCCGATATCCCAGCTCGAACATGATGTGGTCGATATCCCAGCCGTGGCAGTCGGTACACAAGGTCTGCCCGTCATCGCTCAACGCCGAAACGACGTCCGCCGCGCCTTCCTCGGGCACGTCGTAGCAGGCGATCAGCACGCGCGCGGCATTCTCGGATTCCCGCCCTGACAGGTCTTCGTCGTCGAGCAGCGGGTATCCGGCGAGAGCAGCACCGATACGGTCGGCGGCCGCACGTGCGGCGGAATCGCCGTAGTCGTAGGCAAGAAGACCGTTCCACTCGGCCGCTTTGCCGGGTGCCGCTTCCTCCATGAGCCGCACCGCCGCGTGCCCGTTGGACACGTCCGCCAGGTGGGCGCACTGGTGCCCGGTGAGGTAATCGCCGGGAATTGGCAGCGGATCACCGCCCGATCCGAGCACGAAGCCGAATCCGGACCAGTCATTATCTCGGACGCAGTCTTCACCGTCCCATGTCCCGTAACGGAAATTCTGCCTGAAGAACAAGTGCGCATCTTCGGAAAAAGAAATTTCAGGGTTGTTCATGATTGGCACTCCCAGCGGGTGCGGATTGGTGTTAATCACAGACCGCATGCGGCAAAGAAACGGTCGCGGTCGAATCGCGAGTTTACCGATTTGAAGTACGTGCACAAGGCGTCGGCGAGCGCTTTTCGTTCGTCGTCGGCGACAACTTCCCGACGTACGGAATCGGCAATTTCTTTGAAGTCTTTACGCGTCATGACAGAACCTCCAATGATGTTGTAGTTGCGTGTCGTTTGGCGGTTCAGGCCAGTTGCGAACTGGTACGGGCCGAAATCTGGACACGTCGGGTGCGATTCGCGCAAAGGGGATCATCTTCTATGTCCGTGCGATGCGTAACCGCAAGCGATAGCGCCCGGTCGGCCGGTAGCGCATTCCCTGAACCTCCCCAAAAGGGAAGCCGTTATGTCTAGCGCACAACGCAGGGAACCATGCCCGTGAGACATAGCGTGCTATGAACAGGAAAGCGCGACGCGCTTGAGAGAGTGTCGTTCAATGTCGGCAACCGCTCTACACAATCCGGACGCCCACACGTTGTGACGGTTTTCGGCGCTAGACCACCATGTAGTTATCTTGGGGACACACCACTGGCAGGCATGCCTTTTATGCGCGCTACTCCGCTCTATAGCAAGGGATTCACATAACGGGGCTGCAAGCGCAGTTACTACGCATCTCAGACTAGAAATGCGCGTTTGGCTACGCGTCGTTCCCCACTACTGCCCTGCACGGTTTCGCTGCTGTCCGCGCGGCCCAAGCCGCTGCCCGCGCTATGCGGGTCTTATCGTTCGTAACGACCAAACCTTTAAGGAAAAAAGGAAGGAGATCGCTCGCGGGACGCCGTGTCCCGGTCCTCACGCCCTTCTCTGTCTTATCTCTCCGGTCTGTCTCGGTTAAATGTCTAGGTTGACATACTGACTAGACACTTTCAAGCTTCAGCCGGGTTCCGTTATCTCGCCGTTACCTTCGGCATCGACCCCCTGCCCAGGGCCGGCCAGGCCCTTGAGCTGGGAAGACGCAGAGGAAGAGAAGGACCCGCACAGCGGCAGCCAGCGCCCGCGCCCGCAACCCGCACAGCGGCAGCCAGCGCCCGCGCCCGCAACCCGCACAGCGGCAGCCAGCGCCCGCGCCCGCAACCCGCACAGCTTGGATTCGGTACGAATTTCTCTTTGGATATCTTGCCGTTTTCGAATCACACCACTTGCAGCCACGCCGTTTATGTGGTTGTCAACATCTATGAGGTCATATTTCTGTATCGTTAGGTTTTATCTTGCGGGCAAGGAAAAGAGGGAAAGAGCTATGCAGTCACTTAGGATGAAAAAGAAGGAAGAATGGAAGAAAAGCTGTGACGAATGAGAATGAAGAAGAAGATGGCTACAGCACAACGGAACTTGCGGACGGAAGGCGGTGCGAGCATCAGATAGCCAACACGGCACCCAAGCCGACTGTTCACGTGCCTGCCGGCACCGAAGTCGGAGGACACGGAGGAAGGGGCCGCCTAGCCTTGATCTGCAACAAGGCTTTGACGTCCCGACTCCTCTCTAAGAGGAGTCCGAAGAAGAAGACGCAGAGGAAGGTGGAGAGGAAGATGGACGGGCGAGAGGCGTACGGGCTCGCCGCCGGCTCCGTGCTGGTTGTACACGCTGCAGAGCACTGGCCTCGGGCCACGCCGCGGATCGCCTCCGCTGTCTCCCGGAATCACACAAATACGTTCACGTCACGACGCTCAAAGTATCCGCGAGGAATCAGCACAGTATAACGAGGTTGGCTCGCGTTTGATAGCCTTCGATAGTTGGGTTCGCGATGGAATCACGGTTATCCGCTGCGCGAGGCACTGGGCTGATTAAGCTGGCTTGCCCAGTGGGATATGTGATTTCTCGGCTGCTGCAGGGCGTCCACAAGGCTGCGCTTGGGGCGGGGCGTTGGTCGAGGTCGGCCAATGATGCGTGAGCAGATGCAGGTGGCGGGCTTGTTCCAGCAGGGCGAGTGCCTGTCCGGGGCTGCGGTTTCTGATCTTGCGAACCAAAGTGCTGAGTGCGCCGAGGACGTCGCAGGGCCCGTCGATCCATTCCGCGGAGATGCCTTCGGCAAGGCCTCCGCGGTACCGCTCGGCGACACGGCTCGTCGCCGCGACGGCCGTTGCCGAGGCCTGGCGACTGGCGGTAATCGCGTCCTGGAGCCCGCCAGAGGTCGGCGGTCAGGATCGTTCTGGTCAAGCCGGTAGTGGCTGTCCTGGTTGACGATGAGATCCACGTGCGCAGCAACGCGACCATGATGCTGAGGGACGATGACTAGCCCCACGCCCGGACGCAGGTAGCTGACCGGGAACTGCCGCTCAGCTCGCTTCTCGGCCTCGTCGTTGGCTGCCACGAGGCTGGCGCAAGAAGTCGGCGAGCCCGATGGTGTCGCGGCCAGGACGCTGGTCCAGCGTAGCTAGCGAGTTGGTCAGGAGGCTCAACGTGCGCGAGATGCTGTCGTACTGGCCAAGCCGAGCTTGGATTCGCATCAGGTCTCGGTAAATGGCCTCGTTGTACGGATCGAGGCTGCGGGCCTGTTCGAGCAGTGCGAGCGTTTGCTTCGGGTCACCATCGCCGATTGTGCGGATCAAGGCGCTGAGTGCGTCGAGGACTTCGCGGCGTATTGCTTCGCGTGGTCCGTCGATCCAGTCTGCGGAGATACTGTCAGCGAGGTCGCCTCGGTACAGCTCGGCCACGCGTCGCAAGGTGGCTTCCGCGTCGGTCCCGATTGCTGCGTGGCGGCTTAGGGCGAGCGCGTCGAACACCTCCCAGAGGTCCACCGTGACTACGGAGCGGTCGAGCGCGTAGTGCCCGTCGTCGTTAGCGGTGATGTTGGTGATCTCATTCCTTGTCGCAGTACGCAGTCCACGGCGCAACTGGGAAAGGGTTGCGTGGAAAGAATTGTAGGGGCGATCGCCTGGTGCGTCGGGCCAGAGCGCCGCGGCGAGCACCTCGCGACGGGCGCCCTCGGGGTGCAGCGCGAGGTAAACGAGGACTTCG
This sequence comes from Amycolatopsis sp. La24, assembly GCF_029087445.1. NCBI lineage: Bacteria > Bacillati > Actinomycetota > Actinomycetes > Pseudonocardiales > Pseudonocardiaceae > Amycolatopsis > Amycolatopsis sp. La24. Next base: position 221,488 of record NZ_JARACH010000005.1, on the reverse strand, counting down.
CGCTGGCGCGGCGCAAGACACTCGATGAGATCGGTGGGATTCGGTTCAACGCGCATCAGGCGCAGTCGGCCGAGCACCTGCAGATGCAGCGGCGTGTCCTCGTCGGCGCTGAGCTGCACGGAGGCGTGGGCGGGTGTTTGCAGCAACGGACGACCGGTCGATTGCTCGTCGCCTGCCCGAGAGGTCGCGGGCTTCCCGTCCTTCGATGAGCCGGCTGTTCGCGGTGGGATAGGGGCACGCGGCGGGGGTCGAGGATCGTTGTTGGGCGGAAGTTCGGGGGTTTCCTGCTCGGTGGTGGCGTCCGGGGAAGCAATGTCGATCGCGCGGCGCGCCGGTGGCGAGGCTGGCAATGCTGACATTACGGGTGCTGGTTCGTGCGCCCCGCCGGTGATGAACTCGAAGTTCGTCTGGTGTGTCGGGCAGTCCGCACCGGCGTCGTCGGTGGCAGCAAACGCCGCACGGCGTGCGGGGGCGTCTTCGCCCCTGCGCACGGAGGTCGTCTCGGCCGCAGGCTGTCCGGGCGGCTCCGAGTCATCCGGTTCTGCGGCGTGGAGGAGGGCGAGCAGCTCTGTGGTGTCGGTTCCGGGCAGGGTGAACAAGCGGGCACCGCCCAGAGCATCGGCGAGAGTCGGGCTGGTCGCTCCGATGGTGCCGTCGTTGCGGACGCGCGCGGTGCCGCCGGGACGCCATTGGCCGAGAAGCACGCCGGCCAAGCCGAGACCGGCGCCGTTGTCGAGGATGGCCTGCATTCGTCGCTCGACATCTCCCGCGGGCGTTGCGACCAGCACCGCATGCGCCCTGTCGTCGGCGTCATGCTCCTGGTCGGCTTCGTCGTCGCGGACGCGTGTGAGGAGTTCTGCTTCCAGGACTGACAGCGCGGCCGGCAGGTCGTCAACGATGCGGAGCCGGGCAGGCGCCCCCAGAGGCAGGTCGGTACCGAACAGGGTTTCGGCGTCAGCGGCAGGAATGACCACGAATGCACCTTGGCCACCGTTCACCGCTGGCGCGAGCAGGGCGACGATCAGGGCACGCGCAGCGGCGTGGGCACCGGGGCCGATGAGTCCGAGCCCGCAGCTGCGGGCGAGGTCAAGCGCGACAGCCTGTCCCTCGCGGAGGCCGAGCACGGTCGTCTCTTGCGTGGGCAACGCTGCGCGCGCGGTGGCCTGCGCGCGGTCACGCGCATCGAGGTCAGCAGGCCGCGCGAAACCGGAGGGCTGCTGCGAGATGCGCGACGCATTCTCGCCGTCGTGGGGCAGCGTTGCGTAGTCGTATGCGATCCGCAGAGCACGTACGACCGGGGCCCCGCCCGGATCATCAGGTTCGGCTGCACTGGGCCGATAACGGCTTCGGCGGTGCAGCCGCACACTTATCATCGCGACAGTGATCAGCGCGGCAAGTCCCAGGCCGACAAAAGCACCGGTGGGCAATGAGATCCCAATGCCAGGAACGGCAGCGGCAGGAGCGGCTTTGGCTGGCGGCGAAGGAACGGACGGCAGCGGGGTTGAAGGGGCTTGTGTGTCGGGGCCAGGTGCCTGTGGCCGATCGGGCGGGCTGGGGTGCTCTGCGACAGGGGGCGGCGCGGGAGAGACGGATGTCAGCGCGGGCAACCGCAGTTGCCAACCTGGCCGAATGAGACTCGGCGTGGTGAACACCGTCCCGTCGATCTGCGTGGTGCCACGGTTGAGCTTCCAGATCTCCGGCCAGCGATTGCCGTCGCCAAGGCAGCGTTGAGCGACCCGCCACAGGCTGTCGTGCACACCGTGTTCAGGTGGCCGCACAGTTTCCATGTCCTGCTGGCTCGCCGTGGCAGCTCGAGTATGCGCCGCGGCGGTGACGATCGCGGGTCTATTTGTCGACAGGATCTCAGAACGGTGAACCGCCGTCGCGATGGTGGTGCGTCCGTCTGCGGAGGGTTCGAGCGCGGCAGCCTGTGTCGTTGTGGTCGGGGCGCTTGTCCGGCTGCTGAGGATGGAGAACACGATCGTCCCGACCAGCACGCCCGCGGCTGCGTGTAGCGGGCCATCCCGGACGCTTCCCCCTGAGCGCTGCCAAGGCGCGCAGCGAACCACGTCCGGGATCGCGGCCAGCACGTCGAACGTGAACCGGGCCCACAAGGGCCACAACGCGCAAGCCAGGGCGTCGAGCAGGAACTGAGGTGACATCGGCGCGAGCAGGGTGTTCTGGATTTCGTCCCAGGCAGGCAAGTGGTCGGGCAATGGCCAGCCGATGAATTGAACGAGTGCCGTAGGCAAGCCGCCAATCAGAGCAAGCAAGACGACGACTGCCAGCAGAGCGCGAAGAGCACGGGCAAGCACTCGGACCGTGGCGGCGAGGACCAACCAGGAACGGTGACCAGCGGCGAATGGTCGGGCCGGTTTCCGTTGCGCTGATTCTGATGTCGCGGTCATGACTTGCCCGTTTTCGTGGCGATGTGGAAATCGTGCTCGATGTGGTATCCACCAGCGTCGGCACAGTTGTGCCGCGCCGAGTAGCGAGGTCAGGTCACCGTTGGCGGGACAGGTGCACGCGCCTCCGTCGTAGTGGCGCTAGTCGCTCCCACCTCTGACGCCGCAGATGACTTATGGACTGCTGTCCTTTTCGTCGATTCTGGCCGGTGGTTCGGACCCGCCTTCGCAGCTGCCGCACTGGCCTTCGATCGCTGGCTTTTGACGCGAAGGGGTTTCTGACCATCGAACCAACGAGCCAGGTCAGTGGCAGATACATCGGTGAACTGCGCAAGCTCGTCGATGCTAATAACGTCGTTGGCAGCGGCCAAGGTTTTGCCGAGTTGCGTTTCGATCGCGGCGAGCTGGCCAGCGATCTCCGATCGCCTCTCCGCGAGGTCACCGACCTGCTTTGCTGCGGCTGATCGTCGTGCGCTGCGAGCAGAGTCGACTTCCTCGACGCGGCGCTCGATCTCCTCACCGGTGGCCATTTTTCTCCCTTCTCCGTTGACGCGCGGCACTTTCAGCTTTCGGCGGCACGTCGTTGCGACGGGGTTTCGCCGCTGTCGGTCCACAGCAGGTGATACGGGCATTCCTCGACAACGCACTCATCGGCAATGCCCCTCTGACGACGGCCACGACTCGACCGGCTGTTCCCACGGAAACCTTCCGGCGTCAACGACGTCGCGGGCAGCGGTGATGCCGCTGAACATGTGCTGCGCCAACGTTTCCGCGGTATGCAACAACTGTTGGGCCTCGCAGTGCTCGGGCAAGGCGGCAAGGGCTGCCTCAGTGCCTGCAGCCAGCTTGGCATGCCGAAGCTTCGCTTCCCATGCCCGAGTCAACACGAGGCAGCTGCGCATGTGAAGCAAGACCTCGTTAAGGACGTCCTCGATCTCAGCAACCGCCTCGCGTGCCACGGCACCCAGCTCGCCGACTGCGGACTTGGGCGCGCCGGCGAGTTCGTCGGCGAGGCTGCGGGCTGCGCGGGTGCGGTCCAGGAACTGGAGTGTCTGCCACACGATGCAATGCATCTCGCGTGGGACAGTGGAGCCAAGCCAGGCACGGGCCGGGCTGCGGCGCAGCTCGTCCACGCCCGTGATCATGGCACGCGCTGCGGTATCGGTTGCGCCGAGGCCGGTGAAGTCGCGGCTGCGGAAGAAGAACTCGCCCCGTCGGCGTTCCAGCCGGCACGAGGAGGCAGGGTCGTGGTCATGCTCGGTGAGCAATCCGGCGGCACGATCCCAGCCGATTACCACGCCCATTCCCGCCGCGAGAACTCCGGCGCAGACCAAGGCAACGCCCAGGTCCGAGCTCACTGCGACGGCGGTCAAGGCAATACCGCCCAGCACACCGATCACGACCTGTGGGTGCAGCGCGGCGCGGACGCGTTCGGCGCGCCACCGCGACGGCGGGACGTACGGGTTCAACAGCACGGAGTCCGGTCCGTCGACGAACGTCACGACTCTCACCGGCTTCGCCGCGGCGGACTGCCTGTGGCCTTTCATCGCGGCTTCCTCTCGACGGCGGCTGAAAAGAAGCTGCAGCAAGGGAATTTGAGCGGCGATCGTCTGCTGCCCATGGTTCCGCTCGAACCGGGAATCCCTTCCGAGACCACGAGTCCACGGTCTTCGCCGGACATTCCTCGTTGCGGCTGAGCCTGTCCTGTGCCGGTAACAGTGATCGAACCGATCCCGACGAACCCGAGTAGTTGGGTTGGCTGGCTGACAGTCACGGTCACAGTGACGGTGTTGCCAGCTACAGACACACTGCCACTTTCACCGGTGGCAGCAAGATACTGGCGCGCCAGAATGGTTGCTTGTCTGGGCACCAACCGCAGGGCTCCACTGGAACGGTAGGCGGACAGGTCGATGGCTTGCGCTCCGGCACGGGCAGCCTCTTGCGCCTCGCCGATCGCGCGAATTTTCGCGGCCAGGGCAAGGCCGCCGTCGAGTACCAGTCCGCTGAATGCGATGATTGCGGTGACCAGCACGACGACGAATGCGGTGACTCGTCCGTCTTCATCCGCGCGCAGACGTCGCAGCCGGACGGTCAAGGTGCCGAACATCAGGTACCCCCGGCATTGGCGGCGACGCCGCGGTATGTGTCCACAGGGGACGAGAATGACGCGGAGAGCTGAATGCTTCCCGGCATTCCGAGGAGCGCGAGGTCTGACAGTCCCGCCGTACAGGTGACTTCCACGCTGACGGTGGCCCCTGGCTGAAATCCCGCGGTATTGACGGTAACGGCCAGACTCCGGCACGTGATGCCGGCATTGGCCAGCGCTGCGGACGCAGTGGCGTGAGCGTCGTTCCGAGCGTTGGTCACGTTACGCGCGAGAGACGCCGCACGTGCTGCTTGGTGAGCTGCGTCTTCAAGCCGCAGGGTGGCATCCGCCATTCGTCCGCAGAAGACGATGAACAGGAGCATCATGATCAGACCCGGAGTGAGCAGGACCAACTCCGCGGCGGCCGATCCTCGCTCGTCGTCACGGAGCGAGCGCAACCGCTGTCCATAACGGACTCGCCGCGCGCTCACGGCTGGGCTCCGGAGCGAAAGCGTTCGACCGGACCCACAGCGTCACCCTCGGCAGTCAGTGTCAGGAAAGGAACGACTTGGATCACGCTGCCTTCCACGTGCACTGCCGCCCGGTCCGGGCTTCGACTCACGATGGCGCGCGGATCGCGCAGCGGGCCACTGCCGAGTTGCTGGAGAATCTGGTTGGCCTCGATCTGCCCGCGCGCGGTAGTCCCGCCCAGCACTCGCGTAGTCGACAGGGCTTGAGATGCGGCGGCTTGAGCAATATGGGAAGCGTGCATCCACAACGCAAACTGCGCGATCGACATGATCAGAAGCAGCAACAGAGGCGTAGCGAGCACGAGTTCTGCCGTGGCCGCGCCACGCTCGTCCGCCAAGATTTGACGCAACCCTCCACGCATCAACAGCCGTGGCGTCGTAGATGTTGTCGCCTTCGGCGAGCTGTCACCATCGATCCACATCGGCGGACTCACATGTGGATGCTGTTGGCCTTATCGGTGACCACTTTCACCAGCAAAGCGATCACGACCAAGGCCAGAGCGACGAGCGCGGCGGTGACGAGTACGGTTTCCGTGGTGTACCCACCTTCGTCTTCACGCAGGCGCCGCACGTGGTCCTTGACGAAGCTCCACAAGAGAACAATTGGCGTCAACATTGTTTCCTCCCATAAGTGTCGATTACCGATACCTGGCTTTCAAACCCCTCCTAGCACGGCAGCCACAGCCGGGTAGCCGATGAACAAGAGGAAACCGATGAAGAGCACAATCACGGGCAGGCTCATCCGTTCGGTGGCAGCTTGCGCGTCGCCCTCGGCTTCGGTGAGTTCCCGTGTCCGCAGTGCGGATGCCTTGGCTTGCAAGGACGCGCGGACGTGGGCGCCCTCCGTGCCTGCAAGGCTGACTGACGCGGACAGTTCGGCGAGCTCGCGGATGTCAAGTTCGGCCCCGAGTGCGCGAAGGGTGGCCCACGGGGTGACGCGGGTGACTTTTGCGATCGTCAGCGCACGTCGGATCTGGTTGAACGAGCGGCCACGGCCAACCGTGGCTGCGTCAGTAAGAGCGCCTTCCACTCCGGCACCCCCAGCGAGAGTGACCCGAATCAGATTCAGATAGGCGCTCAGCGCGAGGCGGAAGTCAGCCCGTCGGCGCGCGGCGGCGCGCCGAACCGTGATGTCGGGCAGCAAGAATCCGATGAACCCGGTAAGCAAGCTCGCGATCAGCGATACCTCCCAAGCCAGGGGCATGCCCAGCAGCGCAAGCGCGACCGAGACGAGCGTCGGCAGCAAGAGCCCGGCAATCGCGAGTGCCGCTTTGTCAGCCAGGTGGGCAGGGACAGGCCTGCCGGTCATGGCGAGGTCTTTGCGCACGACAGGGCTGGGCAGCCCGACTGCGGTCAACAGCCCGACGAACGGCTTTCCCAGCGTGGTCGCCCAGCCAGAACGTTCCAGTGGCGTAATCGGTGCTGGCGTAGGCGTGTTGTCGAGTCGCCGCAGGAGTGAGGCCAGACCGGGACGCGGTGGCACTGCCCATACCAGGATGGCCCAAATCCCGAGCCCGAACCCAGCTCCGATTGCCAATGCGGTGATCATGCTTGCCCCTCCCCTGTGGACGCTGTCGCGCCGTCGCGGCCGCGCAGTGCGTCAAGGTCAGTCAGGAACCGGTCTGGGGTCTGATAACGAGCCATGCGGGCGAGCCACAGAAACGACAGCGTGAAGAGCGCACCGACGACGGCGAGCATGATCTGTCCGAAGGCTGAGTCGAAGGGAGCCAGGTAACCGCGGTTGAGCGCGGTCAACCCGGCGGCGAACGCCAACGTGACTCCGACAATCATCCGGACGCTGGTCCGGGTGCGAGCGCGGCCAGCTTCCACCCGCAGCCGCATGGACACCTGCTCACGAGTCTCGGTCGCGAGTTCGCCGAGCAATTCGGCCAGCTGACGCGCTTGCTTCTCCGAGGCCAGCACCAGAGCGCTGATCAGCAGGTCGGCCGTCGGATCAGCGAGCTGATCGGCCAGGTGCCGCAGGCTGGCAGCTAGCCGGTCGCCGCGTTCGAGACGGAACGTCAGCTCGTGAATCTCCGGGCGAATCGCCTCGGGCACGGTCTCCGCAGTGGCAACGATGGCTTGCTCCAACCCCGCCGCCGCAGCGAGTGTGTCGCGCAGCATCTCGCTCCACGACGCGATCGCCTCGATGCGAGCCACAGTTCGGGCATGTTGTTTGTCCGAACCGAGCACCCGCGGCAAGCCCCAGGTCGCCATTGCCGCCAGCACGCCCCCGACAAGCCATCCCGTGGCGATGGCGACCACGATGCCCACTGCCGCGGCCGCGAGCAGCCACCGCGTCCGGAGCGGATCCCGTCCGGTCTGTCCTCTGTTGCGCCGGCTCCAACGAGGCCAGCGCACAGTGACGCCCCGCCAGGCGGCCACAATCAGCAGCAGACCGAGTTCGACACCAATTCCGAGCAGTGCCATCAACGCGGTGGTCGTAGTCACGGCTTCCACCACCCTTCAGCCCGGCCCGACAGATCCGGGTCGAAGCCCGCGTCGACAAGGTCGTCCACCGTGGCCGTCCGCAGCGGAATGCCGGGAATCGCGCGGAAATCAGCCCCTGGGCGCCACACCTCGTTCGAAATCACTTGAGTGCCGTCCGCACCGACGACTTCGCGGATTGAGGACACGACTCGCTTGCCGTCCTCGCCCCGGGGCTTCTCCAGATGGACCACGAAGTGCAGCGCGGAAGCAACCAGCAGGTTCGTGGCCTCCAGCGAAAGGCGTTCAGGCCCTTGGACCGCGTAGGCGGCGAGCTTCGTGAACACACCGCTGGACAGGGACGAATGCAGCGTGCCCATCGAGCCGTCGTTGCCCATGGACATCGCGTTGGTGAGCGGAATGACGACCGGGCCGCGAACCTCGCCGACAATGACCCGGTCCGGACTCATTCGCAGGGACTGCCACACCAGCTCGGACTGTGAAATCTCGCCCTGGCCCTCGACGTTGGCTTCGCGCGCCTGCATCGCGACGACATCCGGATGACCAGGGTCGTGGTCGAGTCCCAGTTCGAAGACGTCCTCGATGGTAACGAGCCGTTCGTGCGGCGGGATTGCCGAGGCCAACGCTCGCAGCAGGGTCGTCTTGCCGATCGCGACGCCGCCGGTCACCAGCACATTCTTGCGTGCCCGCACCATCGCCGTGAGAAAGTTCTCCAGCGCCAGGTCGACCGTTCCGTTCTCCCGCAGTTCCCGCAACGTTACTCGAGCGAACCGATGACGGCGGATCGAAAGCGACGGCCTGGCCGTCACCGCCATCACCGCCGACGCACGTTCGCCGCCAGGCAAGGAGAAGTTGACGATCGGACTGCCGCGGTCGAAGCGCCGTTCCTCCACACCGGAGCGTGCGGCGAGATCGCGGATCAGATCCACCAGTTCGGCGTCAGAGCCGATGATCGGAGGCAGGCGTTCCCGCAGGCCTGAGGCGTAACGCACGAACACTCGGTCCCCGTTGATGTTGACGTTCTCGATGTCCGGATTCGCGAGCAACGGCTCGAGGCCAGCCATACCGAAGATCTCGTCCAACACAGCGGAAACAACACGTTGCTCGACGTCCTGCGGCACTACCGCCCCGCCGGTGTCAAGTTCGTGCTGTGCTTGCTTTTCCGCGGCATCAGCGAGAATCGCCTGCGCCATCCGACGCCGCTCGCCCGGTTCCATCGCAGGACGGCCGGCATCGTCGTCGGCCTGCATACGGGTGGACAACTGCCGAGACAGTTCTCGGCGAAGATGAACGCGCAGCCGATCCACGGCCGCGGCGTGGCGAGGGTCGACGCCAGGAACGCTCGTCGGCCCTGGAAATGAAGAGGTGGGCGGTGGCAGGTTCGGTGGCATCGACACACCGTTAGGTGAGGCTTGCTGGCCCGGGTAGATGTGCGGCGAGGTCATGGGCGCGTCCCGTTCGTCGACGACCGCGCTCGATGCAGAGACAGCGGCGTGGCGACTGGACCACGAGAGTGGTTCGCTCGGGCACCGAAGGCTGCTGGCGCATTCGCCGCAGCATGCAGACGTCGCGCCGAGGCGAGCCCGTGCGCCAGCCGCAACGCCGCACGCCCCAGCGCCGAGCGGTCCGGACTCGGCCCGTTCCGGCTGTACCCGCACAGCACCGCAGCGCCCTTGGGGTCGTGAGGAAGCCTGCCCAAGACCCCGATCTGGAGTTCGTGTTCGACCTCGGCCGTGGCATAGCCGTCACCGACAAGAACGAAGCCTGGTCGCGAATTCCACGTCGCCGCGGTTCGGAGCTTGCCGGCGACATGAGACAGCTCGTCATCGCGGGCATGAGCCAGGAGCACCATCGCATCAGCCGCCCGGATGATCGGCAGAGCTGGTGAATCAGGGGCTGTTCGACCGCAGTCGGCCAGCACCACCACGCCAGGCTGATCACCTGCGGCGCGCAAGACCGAAGCGCCCCGTGGCGCGAGAACGCCCAAGGCAGCACGAGCTTGCTCCGCACCAACCGGACCGGCGATCACCCCAAGTCCAGCCGGCAGGCGTTGGACGTGCTGCCACAGCACCGACGCCTCCGCGCTCTTGCGTGCTGCGGCTGCCAAACTCACCAGCCCAGGCGCTGAGGGCAGCCGGAACCGCGCGGCCAGGTCTCCGCCCGCAGGATCGCACTCGACCACGACCGGTGTCTGCTCGGCCGGCCATCGCGCCGCCAGCGCGAGAGCGGCGGTCGTCGCCCCGGGCGACCCCTTCAGCGAACACAGAGCGATCAACATCAGCCGCCGCCTCCGCTCAATGCGACGAGACTGACCTGGCCTGCCGGAGCGGCGGCGAGCTGGCGGGCGTTCGCCTCTGGCAACTGCAACGAGACCACCGTGCTCTGCGGGTCCGGGCCCGCACCGACATCGCTCACCGTCGCAGTCCACTGCGCGATCGGAACCGCAACCTGTCCGGGATTACTACTCGCTGTCCCGGTCGAAGCTGAACCAGAAGACACCAGTACAGCGACCCGCGCACCAGGTGCGAGCGCTGGCGGGAACTGTCCGGCTTTCAATGCCACCGCGGCAATTGCCTGGCCGTCAACCGGGATCGCCGGCGGCCCCAGCGAGCCACGGGTCAGGAGTGTGCCGGCAGGCAAGCTGAACGCCGCAGGGCGACCGACCACAGTGGACGACTCGGCGGCCGGTACTGCGTCGAGCCCGACATCGGCAGACACGGAGACTTGCCGAAAGTCCGGTGCGGACAACAGATGGCCGACGGTGACCGGACGAGCCAACACCAGAACCGGCTGTCGGTTGTCAAGCTGGATGGACACGATCACCGCCGCGGCGGCGCAGGCGATCACTAACACGACACCGAGCAGCAGGTACGGAATCCGCCGAGACGGGCGAACGGTCTTCCAGCGCGACGGCGGCTCCTGTTTGCCTCCCCGCTGGGCCCAGGCGTCCGGTGGCGCGGTCGCCGTGCCAGCGGTGTCCGTGCGTGTCGAGGGGGGTGTGCTCATGACCGGCCTCCCTTCTGGTTTCAGGCATGGCGCCACCGCGCCGCGACGCCGTCTGCGGCGCGGTGGCTGTTCGGACTGAGTTCTGTGGTTGTCAGCGCGGAGCGCGTGCCCCGTTGCGGATCACCGTCCGCCGGTGTTGAGCGCTTGGCTCTCCGCCACGCGGAACGCCGCGTTGCCTGTGGTCGTCATGTCGGGGAATGTTCCGGATTGGCCAGCCCCGGACCATGAGACCGCCCAGTGCACGGTGGCTGTGACCGGATATGCGTTGTTCGGTTGCCCGGCCGAGGACGTCCGGTAGGTGTGACCGCAGTCCGGCGACGCTGCCTTCGGATCGCCCTTGGCAGGGAACGGGGTGCCGCCGCTGCCGCACGTCACCTTCGATCCGTCGCCCATCGACCACACGAGCGAGGTCGGTTTCGCGACCGCGGTCACCGAGACCCCGGGGACGGAGGCCGTGGCCGACTGCTGATCCCAGCCGCTCGACAACCACAACCACGTCGGCAGGGCCACCAGCTGATCTCGGCGCGGGTTCGCCGCGATCGTGGGGCTCGGCAATCGGAGCTGGTTGCGCGCGGCCTGCGCTAGTTCCGCAGGCGACGGCAGCGGAGCCGGACCAGGCGCTTGGCTGTCTGGAATCCAGATCGGCGTCCGGTACAGCGCATCCGAGAAGCCAGGGCCGGAGCACTTGTACAGGTACCACGCGCCCGGTCCCTGACCAGGGCTGGCTTGCGCCTGCAGAGGCCGCGCGGCGGTGTGCACCAACGGTGCCGTCCGCACGCTCGCCAGGCGAAACACCGCAGGCCGGACCTCAGTGCCGCGTTCCCGGTCGGATGGCCGATAGGCGGCGGTGATCGTTCCACCCGCCGGGGGCCGGTAGTCCGAGCGCTGGTATCCGCAGTCGGCGCTCTTGTCGTTCGGGCCGATCACTCGGTCGCCGGTGTCCGGCTGGTCATCGTGTTGACCTCCGCCCTGTCGGCCCGGATTCCTGCCGGGGCCGGACGGGACTCGCCCGGGGGTGCCGTCAGTACCGCCTTGGCCCGCGCCGAGCTGGCACGCCGGGGACGGAGTCTGCTGGCAATCCGCAGATCCCCAAGGGCCGCCCGCCAACGCCGGGGCTGCTCCTGCGAGCACCAGCGATCCGGTCGTCCCCGCAATCAGCGCAGCTCTCCTCAACATGACCCGACCTCGTGAATTCCGAAGTCGGTAACCCGCCATGCGCCGTCTCCCTGCCGTTCGACAACGGCATTGATTTGCCGACGTCCGCTCGGGCCGTCGTTGGCCGGCTGTCCGTTGTCCGCACGATAATGTTGCCAATTGCTGTCGTCGCCGCAGTCAGCGACGATCACCTTTGTCGGGTCTGTGGGCGGCTCGACGGATGACACCTTGGGTGAGTTCTTGGGCTGCCCTTTGGTCACGAGACCATTCGCCTTGTCCGCGTACAGGCCGCGGGTGATGTTGGTCAGTGCCGTGGCAGTGGCGTGCTGCCCTAAGCGCGGGTCCTGCCAGTTTGATGTCTTCGCCGCGGCGGCCATGTCTTCCCACATCCCGAGGTATGCCGCCACCGCTCCTTGACGTGCGGCGTCAGCCGGTGCTGTCGACGCTGGCGGTGCGGCTGCCGACGTAGGCGCTCCAGGAGCTTCGGAGGAGCCAGCGGGAGCAGGATCGGACGGCGAGCCCGCGCTGCATCCAGCCGCCAAGGCAGCGACGATGACGCTCGAAAACACCGCTGCTGGCCGACATGCCCTTTGGGAGACCACGGACTCCACCCCTCCACTCCTCTCACTCGAACTTCTGCCGAGTGCCCTGGCTCAGGTCTACCTTGCGTACCCATACTGACTGCAAGGTGTGGAAGTACCGACCCGGAAGTCGGAATGGTACTCTGCCTTCAACGTTCACCCATTCGAACTAGCAATGTGCGAGTTTCCCAACTGGCGAGTAGTAAATCTGGTAGTGCTGATGACGAGCTACTCAGCGCTGATTGGGGGCACCTCGTGAACCAGCCTCGCCCGAAAACTTCGAATACTTACGGGCCATAATCGCCATGCAGACCGCTGCGGTCCTGGGCTGGGCACTCGTTGGCGCAGCGCTCGCGTTGATGCTGCGCCCGATAGTCATCCGATATGCCGCTGCGAGCGAGCCCGCCACAGCACCGCCGCCCCTTGGCTTGCTCGAAGCCGTGACAGCCATCGTGTTCGCCGCACTCGCGTGCCGCTTCGACTGGTCCCTGGAACTGGTCGCGTACAGCGGCATTGGCGGGTTCGGTGTGCCGCTGGCAACAATCGACCTGCTCGTGCACAAACTGCCGAATATTCTTTTAGGCACGGCATTCGCGGTTCTAGGAATCTCGCTGGGGGCCGACGCTGCTCTGAATGCTCATGGCGGCAACTTTGCGCGAGCAGCCTCGGCGATGGCCGTCGCCTTGGCTGTCAACGGAGCTCTGTACGCCCTGGGCGGAATTGCCGGCGGCGACATGAAGCTGGCAGGACTGCTCGGAACTGGACTCGGCTGGATCAGCTGGGAGGCTGTCTGGGCCGGCCTCGCAGCGGGGTGGCTCCTCGGCGGCACCGTTGTCGGGGCCGCGAGAATCGTCGGGAAGCAGGGCGCGAGCGGGGACATCCCGCTCGGCCCGTTCCTCCTGGCCGGAGCACTGCCGTTCCTCCTATATTTCGGGTCATCGACGGTCGTACGCTGACTCCCGTCGATTCCCGGCAAGCTGCCCGGGGTACGCACAGCGAACCCTGGGGCAGCGATCCCGCGCTTCAGCCCAAGGACCCGCATTCTCACCGTTGACGGTCATGGTGTCGTGCGTCACCATGGTGAGCAACAAGATGGAAGTTGCTCGAAACGGAGGCATGATGCACGTTACGTTCCTCGGCAAGGATCCCGAATCCCAGGTCGACAACTCGCCGACGCTCTATGCCACTGACCGGACTGACCGCACCACCTACATTGCCCAGGGATGGAGGGTGACTGACCCGCAAGCGCTGGCCGCCATCGGACCGGTCCCCGATCATGAGACCCTGATCGAGATCCCCGAGGATGTCCTGAAGTTCTACGCCAAACGCTACGCACAGCAGGAGCCGAAGGAGGAACACGCTGACTGAGCTGATCAAGCCAGGACCGGAGTTCAGGCAACTCTTCCATGGCTTCGAGCACACGGCCTTCCGCTTGGAGACCTTCGATCAGTACGACGCGACGTACGAGAACGAGTCCCTGCGCAAATTCCTCGCCGGCGAGCCGGACGACCTGCCCTGGATGCAGAGCTGGCTTGACATGATCCGCGAAGCGAAGGCCGCGGGCCGGCTCTTCAGCCGCGTGCGCATCGTCTCAATGCCGCTCACGGACTACAGCCGGTTCGGCGTGTGGTGTTCGCAGTTCACCGGCGGAGCAGGCGAAGACATCCGCTACCTTCCGCGAACCCGTGCCGACCGGCTGCCGAAGCATGACTACTGGTTGTTCGACTCGCGCTTGCTGGTTCGGATGCATTTCGACGATCGCATGGGATTCTTAGGCGGCGAGGTCGTCGAAGACCCGGAGCAGGTAGTTCAACACAACTACTGGCGTGATGCAGCCTGGCATCACGCGGTACGGCGGGACGATTTTGCCAAGCAACAGGGCCTCTGATCCCTCGAACGTCCATGAGGCGCGCATGGCGCTCGGCGGTCGGCTCCGCGAGCTGCGCGAACAAGCCGGTCTGACCGGCAGGAAGCTCGCGGAGTCGCTGTCATGGCATTTCTCGAAGATCTCCAAGATCGAAAACGGCAAGCAGAAACCCAGCGAAGACGACATCAAGTCCTGGACGAAGGCGACTGGGCGCGAGGACGAGGCTCCTGCACTGCTCGCGTCGCTCCGCACACTGGAAGTTCAGCACGCCGAGTGGCAGCGGATTCTTCGTGGCGGCATCCGGCCGCGGCAGAACTCGCTTGCTGAACTGGATCAAAAGACGCAGCTGTTCCGCGTATTCGAGTCGACCGTGATTCCGGGGCTCCTTCAGACCTCCGAGTACGCTCGCGCGCGTTTCGCCGAAAGCATCCGTGTCTTCAAGCTCGCCAACGACATCAACGACGCAGTCGCGGGCCGCCTGAAGCGGCAGGACATCTTCTACCGGCCGGACAAGCGCTTCCACTTCGTCCTCACCGAGGCGGCTCTGCGCTTCCGCCTGTCAACTGTGCCGGTCATGCTCGGCCAGCTTGATCGCCTGGTCTCGATCTCCGCGCTCCCCAACGTCAAGCTCGGGATCATCGGATTTGACACCCAGTACACCGCAGCACCGTGGCACGGGTTCTGGTTGTACGACGAGGAGAAGGTCCTGGTCGAGACATATTCCGCGGCCCTCAACCTCGCACAGCCCCAAGAGATCGAGCTGTACTCGGACGTCTTCAGCGAACTCGCCGCTGTCGCCAGCTATGGCCGTGCCGCTCGCGCCATCATCACGCGCGTCATGGACGAGTTCGCAGAGCAGCTGCCGCAGGACTAGCGCCACGTTGCTCCGATCATCAACTGTTTGACTTGTTGCGTGCAACTACGAGCAACTTGCTTTTCTCGCGCACGTGAACCTGCCTAGTCTCCCTGAGTCCGCCCCGGCCGACCTTGGAGACGAGCTACGTGATTACGCCAGTACCCCTGCTCAGCAAGGACCGGATCGGCCTCCTCTCCGAGAGTGCGCGCGAGGTGGTCGAATATCGAAAGAGCGGCTTGAGCCTCAACCACATCCAGGGATGCCCACTGGGATGCGCATATTGCATCCGGCATACCTACGGGTTGTGGGACAAGGATCAGCCTGTTGCGCTCATGCCGGACGCGCAAGCGGTGGACGAACTGGTCAACCACCGGTATTTTCAACCGCACGTCACACCGGTCCAGTTGTTCAACCGGGCCACCGAGCCTTTCTTGCCGAAGGTCCGCCCGCACACGTATGCGGTGCTCGAAGATCTGGACGAACGCGAGCTGACCAATCACGTGCTGGTCATCACGCGGCACCAGCTCAAGCCCTACGACATCGACCGGTTGAACCAGCTTCGCCACGTCAAGCTGACGCTGCTGTTCACCTACTCAGGGATCGACGACCCGAAGATCGAACCGTACCCGTCGCACGTCGCAGCCGAGTCGTTGAAGCTGATGAGCGAACCGGTGCGGCGAAGGTACCGGACGATTCTCTATTGGCGTCCGCTCGTCCCCGGCCTGAACGACACCGATCAGCACCTCTCCATTGCGTACGAGTTGAGCCGGCACGCGGACGCTACGGTTTTCACTGGACTTTTCTACCGCGACCAGATCGCCGCGTACTACAAGGCCAACGGCATCCCCGAGCCCTATACCGATACTGCACGCCGCAAGATCGTGCCCGAGACGCTGGAACGCCGGGTCCTCGATGCGTTTGCTGACTCGGCTGCTTTGTTCCGCAAGACTTCCTGTGCCGTGTCGTACGCGCATGGCCTGCCCGACTACAACGGTCACTACGGCATTCGGGAACTTTGCGACATCTGCCCGCTCCCGCAGAGAGAACTGTGTGCCGGGGCGCAACGCGTGCCAGCAACAGAAGATGTACACCGTTGCGCCAGCGTGTTGCCCGAGGCGCGCGACCTTGAGGTCGTAGACATTTCCCAGCGGGCCGTCGTCGTGTCCGGCTTGGAAACTGAGCAGCCACGGTACTTCCTCCAGCACGCGCTCGGGTTTCAGGTGCACGACGCGAGACACCCTCACCATGCGCTCCGGCATGGTCGCGCCGACATTGGATGGACGGGAGTTCCAGCATGACTGACTGGACTGCACTCAGCTACGTCGTCGTGGATGTCGAGGGCAACGGCCAACAGCCCGCCGATCTCGTGGAGATTGCGGCTGTCCGGATCGAACACGGAAGCATCAGCGAGCCCGTCTCGTGGCTAGTGCGGCCTGGCCGGCCGATCACCCCTTTCGCGAAGCGGATCCACGGGATCACCAATGAGCAGGTAGCAGGAGCTCCCGCATTCGCCGAAATCGCCGCCGAGGTGCTGAAGGCCTTGGACGCCCCCGCGCTCATCGCCCACAACGCCCATGTTGACGTCGGTGTGCTGGAGCGCGAACTTGGCGACTGGGAATGCCCCGAAGTGTTCGACACGCTCAAGCTCTCGCGGCGCTTCTTGCCCGGCCATCCGACTTACAAGCTCGGATCGCTTGTCAGGCAGCTCGGGCTTGACGCTGGGCTGGAGGACATGCAGCAGCCGCATCGCGCCGCGTACGACACGACGGTGACCGCCCGGTTATTTGCTCATGTCGCGGCCGGGCGATCGCTCGAAGCACTCCGCGAACGACCGGAGCGAGGTGACGAAGATGACGCCGTCCTCTTCTGATCTCGACCGCGGCCTGCTCATCAGCGTCGACGGCCCCGGCGGTGCGGGAAAGACGACGATCGTCCGGCATCTGGCACAGATTCTTCTTGCGGAGGGCCGTCACGTGCACGTGACGGCGGAGCCGTCGAACGGCCCGATCGGGAAGCTCGCCGCCGAACTCACACCGACTGTCACCGGTCACGCTCTCGCATGCTTGTACGCGGCTGACCGGTATCACCACGTGGAAACCGAGATCAAGCCACGTATTCAGACTGGCCACGTGGTGATCTCCGACCGGTACCTGGCATCGGGGCTGGTCGTCCAGCGCTTCGACGGCGTGGACCCCGTGTTTCTCTGGCAGATCAACGAAGAAGTCGAACGACCGGACCTTACGGTCATCCTTGAGGCCGACCCCGACGTGATCTCGGAACGGTTGCACGCACGTGGACCGCACAACCGCTTCCAGAGCCCGCCAGGCAATAGCCGCACGGAGACCAAGTTCTACCGGGAAGCTCGCACGATGCTGGATGAGGTCGGCTTCCCCGTTCTGACCCTGGATTGCTCAAACCGTCCGCCTGAGCAGTCTGCCGCGATCATCCGCGACGAGCTGAATGCAATGCTCGAGCCCGCCGATTCAGCCACCTGATCGGTCACGGCAACGTCCAGCTCTGACTCAGTAGCCACCCCGGCGGTGTTTCGTGCCGCGCGGCGCGCATGCCTTCGGGGAAATCGGCGGCGGACGGGCGAGGTCGAGCCCGACGGCGTTCACATTCTGCCCAGCGGCAGAAAGCCTAGGCGCCCTCGCCTGTCTGCCGCCCCATAGCCGCGGTGGAGGCGGCTGACCCCGACCGGTCGCCTCCACCGCGCTCCACCCCGGATGAGAGGTGTCTGGAATGGCCGCACCAGTCCAACGCCTGTGGACGACGCCCTATACCTGCGGGCGCGACGGCATGCAGCATCAGGTCACCGACGAGGCCTTCTACGAGTCTCGCGAGCACGGCGTACCCCTCGTCGCCGTCTGCGGTCGTCAGCTGGAGTGTTCGCTCGCTATCTCGGCCCCCGGCGCTCAATGCGTCGAGTGCGCTCGGCTCATTCACCTGTCCCGTATGCGGCAGAGCGAGAAGCGGCGGGCTGTTCTTGTGCTCGTCCAGGGCGGTCCAACCGGACGGCATCGCCGGCCCCCGCCGGCTCGGCGGCCTCATCGCGTTCGCGGACGAAGCCAGCGCGGCAGGAGGGCGTCATGACAAACGACGATGGGCGAAAGCAGGACACCCGTGCGCCCGAGAATCCCGACGGTGAACTGGACGGTCGCGCAGACGTCGAAGCGAGGTTCCTGAAGATCCTGGGCAGGGCGTTGCGTTGTGAACGCGAGATCGGCGACTGGACGCGGCAGGACTTGGCGCGCGATGGGTGTTGGCCAGGCGACGCAGACTATCGCCTCGCACGAGTTCGGAACGCGCGCGATGACGGTCGCCCGGTTCACGGTGTACTGCAACGTATTGGGACTGCCGCCCGGACGCTTGTTCGAGCGCGTGTACGACGAGGCGATCAGCGACGGCACGGTAGTCGTGAACCTAGCCGAGCTGGCCCGGTCGGGACATCCACTCGCACGCTGGGCAGAGATCCGCTTGCGAGACCTGCCCCCGTACTCAATAGGCCGGCTGCTCGTTCCCCGGCCCGCGCAAGACGCGCTCGCTGAACTCTGCGAATGCGACAAGGGCCAACTGCTCGCTGAGTTGAAGGCAGCTTGACATGTTCCGGGAGAGCCCCAATGCGCCCTCATACAGGGTGTGCCTCGCACTCTGGCCGTTCTCACTTCGCGGCGAAGCGGTGATGCACAAGGTTCCGCAGAGACTCCTGCGAATCCTGTGCCGCGGGCGCACCTGGCTCGGGATGAGCGACTGCGGAGTCATCTGCCTTGCCGACGGGGAGCCTCGCGAGGACGTCGTTCTGATGTGGTGCATCAAGTGCTTCCCGGCGGGGACCGTGCCCGCCGCGCGTACGAGAGGAGTCAGCAGCCGTGATCTACCGGCCCGGTACCGCGCAGGACGCGGCGCGAATTCCCGCAGCACCCGGAGGGTTCCCAGACGATCGGGCGGCCGAGATGAGCCGCCCCTCCGTCATCCGCCACCGGCCGCTGGACGACTGGACCGCGACGCAGATCGCATGGCCGGTCGAGGACCGCGATCTCGCACCAGCCAACCATTAGCGCGAAGGACACCATGCGCAGCACGAGCCGCCTCCTCATCCCGGAAGCGCCTAGTCGCGCGGCACCGATTTCGATAACAAGAGAAAGGACGGGACACCTTGGCAGCGCCAGCAATCAGCATCAAGGGGTGTCGGATCACCGGACCCGCCCGGGACGCGATGCGCAGGAAGCTGAAGAAGAGGTACGAGAAAGGCGCGACTGTTCGTGCGCTGGCCGAGGAATGCGGGCGCTCGTACGGCTTCGTGCACCGGGTTCTTTCCGAGGCCGGAGTTCAGATGCGCAACCGAGGCTGGCGGGTCCGCAAGACACGCCCGGCCGCGCCGATCGGTTCGGGCCCTCAGCACTCGATGGGACATCCGCTATGAACAACAACGCCTGCCGCACACCAGGGCCACGAGTAGGAACGTACGCCCTCATCGGCCGCGACGAAGACATCCTGTTCATCACCGACGACACCGGTGCCTTTGTCTTGCCAGGCGGCCCGGTCCGCGACGGCGAACCCGTCGAGCAGGCACTCCGCCGCACCCTGCGCGGCCAGATCGACGCAGCGATCACCGGACTCGACTTCTGCTCCGTCGTCGAGCACGAAATAGACGGAGGCCGGCACGGGTCGTCGTCCGAGCTGGCGTTCCTGTTTGACGTGACGCTCGCCGACACCGACCGCATCACCGTTCACCGGCCTCGTACGCACCGGTGGGCGGGCGAGGCCGAGGTCTCTGTGCTGCGCCCGGCGGCAATCGCGGAGGTGCTCGCCGCCGGAAGCCTGTCCGCCGACGTTCCGTGGCGGGCGTGGACACCATGACCCAGTTACTCCGCACAGCGATTGACAACCGCGGCTGGCTCTCGGCCAGAGATGGCGAGTTGCCGCGTTCGGAGCCGGTTCCTGCCTTGGGATACCAGATGACGTCAAGGGAGGCGCAGAGCAGTCGCCTCGATGATGCGACAGATGCAGTTCCGGACTTCGCCGAACTGATCGGGCGCAGCGACGACCAGCTCGAAGAACTGGTCCTTGCCAACCTCGGCCCGGACGCGACCGGACTGTGGCAAGCCCTGCTACTCCCGCCGCTGCTCGACCGGGTCCGGACGATCTTGATCGCGACACAGCACAGGGTCGACAACGACCTCCGCACGCGGCGATCAAGGCGCAACGAACGAGGCAGCAAACTGGGCTTCGACCCGACGTCGCACTACGAACAGCGATACAGCCAGTGGCGTGTCCGCGTCACCATGTTCAAACGCCTCGTCGAGACCAGGTTGTCCCAGACGCGAGCCGCCGCTGCCGACGAAAACCACAAGGCAGCCGCCCTGAACCGCAGGCACCGCAACGCCGTGCGCAGGCTCGCCGAGGCCATCGACCGCCACCGCCGCACCCTCGGCGCAGAGGTCGATCCCGAGCCGGCCGATCGGGCGCTGTGGCAGATCCTCGAGGACGTCACCGTTCCTCTGGGACCACAAGGGGTTCCGGTCGCCGTCCGCGACATGCTCACCACGTACTGGTCGTCCGCGCAGAAGGGCGCAGCCATGGATGCCGAGACCACTAAGACCAAAAGCCAAAGTACGACGGAGTACCCGGCACCCTGGCCGGAAGACCTGGAGAGGTTCGCCGATGCGGTCCGGCCGACAACGAAGCCGAATCAGGACGCGGACGGCGAGAACTAGCGCTCCAGTCATCCGGTTTACCGCCGCGGCCCGTTGATACCCGACGACGTCAGCACACAGCAGCGCCCGTCGATAGACAGACAGGAGGCAAGAAACCGTTGCAGACACTCGCAGAGGCCGACGGAACCCGCTTGCCGCACGCAGAACGCGAGTCCCCGCGGCGGCCGACATCGCGCGGCTCTCGAAAGCCAGCACCGACCAATGAGAAGCAACGAGATTTGCTGAACGCTTGTCACTGTGGACTGCACTCCTTGTCCCAGGAGATCAACGCGGACGGCGGCACCGGAACCAAGACGGTCCAGCTCGCCTACCTCGAGGTCACCAGCGGTGCCGGTTCGACCGGCCGCACGTTCAACAGCCACCACAGGGACTTCTGCACCCGGAATTTCGACGAGCCCGACCCGACACTCTATTGCGACTGCAGGCTCTACGGCCTCTGCGACGCGGCACAGACGGTCACAGTCGTCTGGTCGCACACTACCGACAGGCCGACCGGCTGGAACACCACAGAACTGATCACCACGAGGCACGGACTCATGGAATGCCCGACCAGCACACGATGGAGCTGCCGCTGATGCCGGATCACGCAAACTGGACCCCAGCCGTGCAAGACCGCATCGGACTGCCGACATGGCGTCGACTCTACGACGCTCCGGGATTTGTCCACGAAACGGTCGACAAGAGCGGACGCACGTGGCGGATGTGGTTCGCCGACAGCGACATGCCCGGCGACCCGCATCCCCGCGGCTGGCGACTGGCCCGGCTCGCTGCGCTCGACCAGGCTACTTTCGTCCCGCACACCGGTGACGGCCGGGAGTTCGACACCGCCGCGGCACTGATCACCGCTGACGAGGCCGCGCGTGAACTCAGTGACCGCGCACGAGCACGGCAGCCTGCCGGACAGCTGCGCGCGGCCGAAGCACAGATCCTCCTGCTGGACGAAGCTTCACCGACCAACCTGCACCGGCACCTGCCGGGCCGACAACGCGCACAGGCTGTGGCCATAACACTGGACCAGGACACGGGCGTGCTGGACGCACGCGTCTTCGACGACGTGCTGCCCGACCGGACCGTCTGCTGGACGATCCCGTGCGTGACCACCGCCGCCGCGAATCGCGTACTACAGGAGGCCGCCAGCTTGGTCGGACCGCTGCTCGCCGATGTTCCGGCCGTGCTGTACCGCCGGATACGCGAACACCTCGCAACAGCGTTCTCCGACGACGATTTGGTATTAGGCATGTACGCCGGCGAGTGGTTCGAGAAAGACCCGGCATCCTCCGGGATCACCGCCGGAACAGGCGATCGCGAACTGGCCGAATGGGCCGCGGCCTACGACAAGAATGTCGCGTCCGGACGCTGGCGGAAGTTCTTCCCGCGGGGCTTGGACATCGGGAGGTGCCGACACGTGGTGCTGCGCGGCACCTACCTGTGGGCCCGCACGCACCGAGATCTGTTACGGGAGCAGCCCATCCGGCTCGACGTCCATACCCATACCATCGCGCCGAGCATCGGTTGTCGTGATGCCAGCTAGCACACCTGAGTTGAACAGCCGCAACGAGAAAATGGCGCAGGCATACCGGGACGGCGCAACGATCACGAGGATCGCCGCTGTCTACGGGCTGTCTCTGAGCTGGACAGGCCGGATTCTTCGCCAACAGGGCGTCGCGATGCCCCCTGTCCGGCAAGGAGTGAAACGAGAACTCAACGTCGCGCGAGTCGTCAGCGACTACCAGGGCGGAGCCACCATCCAGCAGGTCGCGGACACGCACCACGCGTCTTATGGCACGATCCGCCGGCTCCTCCTGCGCGAGAAAGTCGCAATCCGGCCCCATGGCGGCCAAAACGCGATCAGCCTCCGCGCCGCCCAAGCCGACAATGGCCCACCCCGACCAAAGAAGACGAAAGCGGTCCTGGCGCGGGCTCCCTCGACGCACAGTCCGCGCCGCCCACTCCCACCGACCCTGCTTCGGCAATAGCGCAAGAACATGGACGTTTCGTGACGAGCAAACAAGACACCCCTCAGCCGTCGCCCCGGCACCTGCTGCTCGGCGCTGTCCTTCACGCGCAACGCCGCAAGGCCGACAAGACCTTGCGCGAAGTGGCGAACCTGATCCACAAGCACCACGCGCAAGTCGCACAGTGGGAACTCGGCGTGCGCAAGCCCGACGCCGAGCACGTCGGCGGAATCCTCTGCGCCCTGTCCGTCGCTCCAGACGACCACGCCTACATCTCCAGCCTCGCGAGGACAACCGACCACAGCGTGGTAATCCTCCACCCGGCTCACCACCGCCACCATGCCGAAGCACGCAGCCACTTCACCCAACTCGCAAAATCCTTTGTGGACTACCATCCGACCCTCGTTCCCGCCTCCCTGTGGACCTCCGACTACGCCCGCGTTGTCCTGAAGGATCTCGGCGCGGCTCCCGGATGTGTCAGTGAATTCGTCAGAGCCCAGGCAGCGCAGCGAAGGCTTCTGCGGACCCCTACCGCGGAAACGAGCAGAAAACAGGTCGAAGTCTTCCTTGGCGAGCCTGCCCTGTCGTCCCATCTCCGAGCACCGGCGGTCACCTGCAGCCAGCTCCGATTCCTGCGGGCGCTAGAGAAGGCGAACCCGATGATCAGAGTGCGCATCGTTCCGTCGGAGATCTGCGGCAGCCCGGCACTGCAGGCCCCGTTCACCTGTTACGAGACGGCCGCAGGCCCGGTCACGTACTTCGCGCACCACAGTGCGGGTGTCTTCGCCCCCGACCACGGAGCCTACCGACGGCTCACCGCGGATCTGCGTCTGCTCGCACTGCCCACGACACAATCCCGGAAGGTGATCGACGACCGCATCCGAGACCTGGAACGACTTTCGCCTGCGGCAGAACTTGCCCAACCCCCAACGGCAACCGAGGCCCACCGGTGACCCTCGAACCGATACCCGCATCCGCCGTCGGCACACCGACACCCGACGCTGCAGCCCAACCGCCCGAGACAGCCGGAGCTTTCGTGCGCAGACGCCGGCAGGCATCGGGCCTGAGCATCAACCGCCTCGCGGTACGATCCGGGATCAGCGCCTCCACCATCGGAACCCTCGAACGAGGCCGCACCCCGCTGCAATCACTATGGACCGCCGCAGCCTTGGCCTACGCTCTGAAAGCCGATCCGTACGCACTAGCGATCGCCGCAGGCCGCAGCTACCCCGCAGCCACCCGTTCAGACCGCGACCGGGGACACCGCACCGTCCGAGCGTCCGACATCGCAGGGCCACACCGGACCCTGACCTGCTTCGGCGAAATGCTCTACCTGTGGCGCATCAGGCACAATCGCACCCTGACCCAGGTCGCCGAACTGACGGGTGCCGATCGCCTGTGGTTGTCGCGAGTCGAACGCATGGCGGCCGCGCCGTCGATCCCCACCGTCGTGAAGATCGCCTACGGTCTGAACCTGTCGCGCACAGAACTGCTGGTCCTGGCCATGCGCGACCAGCACTGCCGCAACCTGTACGCCCGCGAGAACATGGTGTACGCGCCGCATGTGCGCGACCTGTACGCCCGGTCCGGGTGACGGTTGCGACGACCGCACCCCGAGCGAGGAGGCTTGCCCAATAACTCAGCTCATTCGGAGCTGGACGCCTGGGAGTTGCATCGGCGTGCGCGGGCACGCTGTATGAGATCGGCATGTTTCGTCGCCCAAGTGACCATCGGCATCATCGCGTCGAGCGCTTCGGCCGTCTCCGGACTTAACGAATACTGCACGGAGGGCGGAAAAGCTGTGGACTGCTGGTGCCGAAGGATCAGCCCGTCGGCAGTCATGGTTTTGAGCGTGCGCGCGAGAACGCTTTCGTGCAGAGTGCGACGGTGCCCGCGGTCCCGTTCGCATAGTGTCCTGATCGTGTCGAGAAGCTCTTTATAGTGCTTTGGCCCATCGGCGAGCGCGACGATGACTGCGTGCATCCAGTCGCCGCTGAAAAGGCGCCTCACGTCTGACAGCTTGCGCAGCTGCTCGGCATCCCAGCCGTCGCGCCACGCGCCGTCGTGTCGGGAGCCGACGGGAACCGTCCCGTCTACATGAGCGGTAGGCCAGCGGCGCTTGACGGGCCTCAGGGTTCGTCCGGACGTCAGCTGGACTTGTCCAGTTCGGTTCGACAGCTCGGTCATTGCATCCTCCCGGCGGCTAGGTCGCAGTTCGAAGACGGGCAGGTCCGTTCGTGCAGCCGGCCGGGGAGGAGATCAGGCCGCAGAACGCGCAACGTCCATAAGGCCAGCGTAGGCCCCGTCGACTCGATCTTCAACTGTCAACAAGGGAGTAGTTTGGATGACTCTCATCTGAGTTTAGGACGACAGAGGTTTCGGGACAGGTCGCCGTCTGCCGCAATCAGCACGCGGTCCTTGCCAAACCGCTTTGCGCTCAGGAGGTTCGCATCGGCTCGTCGGACAAGATCCGCGATGCCAGTGCGGCCGCGGGCGTTCAGGACGACACCGCCGACGGAGGCGGTCAGCCCAGTGATGACGACAAAGCGTCCGTCCGCGGACCGAGCTTCGACGACTGCGCCGCGTATCCGCCCGAGGATCCGTTCTGCGATCCCCTTTGCGCACGCCCGGTTCGCGCCGGGAAGGAGCGCCATGAATTCGTCTCCGCCGTACCGCCCGACGATGTCTTCGCGCCGCACCGCGGCCGTGAGCTTCGCAGCGACCACGCGAAGGACGGCGTCGCCCGCAGGGTGACCGTATCGGTCGTTGACAGCCTTGAAATGATCAAGGTCGAGGACGAGCAGCGCGATCGCATGCCCTATGGACCCGTCGAGGACCGAGGCGACCCGGACGTCCCACCCTTCCCGATTAAGCACTCCGGTGTATTTGTCCGTGCCCCACGAGCCGAGCGGCTGTCCGCAGGCAGAGCAGCATGGCCCCTGCCCCGACAGGGATGGCCAGGTAGATACCATTGTTGATCTTCCTCCGAACGAGTGGCTTTGACTGACGTGAAGGCGTCCGGTTCGCTACCGTTGGTTCGGAGTTGAAATCACGATGATCGCGAGTTTAGGCTGGTCGCGCGGACGAGTTCAACCAGGATCAACATCCTCACTCGTACGGGTGTTTACGTGAGTGGAAGCAGTCGGGGTGGAGATCGCATGGCGACACCGGCGTATCCGGATGGGCACCTTCCGGCGAGCCTGCCGGACAACTTCGCGGACATCCTGGCCGCCAGGCTGAACAAGCTGTTCGCGACTATGAAGCCGCGCAGCGGCCAGGAGTACACGAACGACTTCGTCGCAGCGGAAATCACCGCCACGGGCGTGGGGATTTCCGGAAGCTACATCTGGCATCTGCGCAAGGCACGGAAAGACAACCCGACACTGCGCCACCTGTATGCACTGGCTGCGTTCTTCGGTGTGCCGGCGTCGTACTTCTTCGATGACGCGGTGACCGACCGGGTCGACGAACAGCTGCAGAAGCTCCAGGCTGCGCAGGAAAGCCTGACCGCGAACACGAGTGAAGCCCAGCTGATCGCGATGCGTGCGGGTGCTCTGTCCCCCGAGCGCCGACGGCTGGTGATGGACCTGCTCGACGTGGTCTATCGCGACGAGCAGGCTGAGCGAGGCCAATCGCCAACGGAGTGAGCGCTGTGGCAGGCAAGGGAGCGATCCGGCACGGTGGCTTATGTGCTAGTCCGGTCCTGAGCCTGGAGGGAGGGGCAGATGACGTCCGAACGGCAGCTGCGCCGTCGCTGCCGGCAGCTCTTGACTGATCTCGACATCCATCCGCCGTTGGATGTCACCGAACTGTGCCGCCGCGTCGGGATCCAGCGTGGCAAACCGATCAGGCTGCGTGCGCATCCCATCCCTGTCCCCGGCCCGTTCGGTGCTTGGGTCGCGGCGGCTTCGGCGGACTACATTTTCTACCAGCAGGAAACGAGCAAACCGCACCAAGACCACATCATCCTGCACGAACTCGGTCACATGCTGGCCGGCCACGACAGCGACGCACACGACGACACCCTGCTCAGCGACCTCTGCCCGGGTTCCTCGACCGAGTCCCTGCGCGCCGAGTACCCCGACCTGGCGCCGGACGCGGTCCGCCGCGCGCTCCGCCGCACCTCGTACGACACCGCGCAGGAATACGAAGCGGAAACAGTCGCCACCATCATCCTGGAGTGGGCTTCGGTTCTCGACCGTGTCTGGGTGCCCGCCGCAGGCAACGGCACTGCGCATCGAATGGAGACCGCGCTCAGCGACCGGCTGGGGTGGCTATGACCTACCTCGTCCTCGCCTACGGCATCGCCGCCATCGCGGTGCTGGCCTGGCTGGGCCTACGACTGAGCCGGACCCCGCAGAACCTGCCGCTGCGCGCCCTGACGGGTCTCGTCGCCTGTCTCGCTCTCGCCTTCCCCTTCGGCCTCGCCGCCGACCGCGAGGCGACCGTGCTCGGCCTCCCGCCGATGCTGTCCCGCCTGATCCAGCACGGCACGCTGCTGATCGGAGTGACCTGTCTGGTCCTTTTCTTCCTCTTCTCGGCCCTGGAACCACGCCAGGCATGGCCACGAGCCCGCCGTTTCGCCGTGCCGCTCGTCGCGGCCGAAGCCGTTTTGATCGCCACCGCGGCGCTCGCCCCTCCCACGGTCCACAGCAGTTCCTCGCCCGCGGGCGCCGTTTTCACCGTCACCGCGGATCTCTATCTGGCATTCGGCTTCGCCACCGCGTTCCTCTGGGCGCGCCGCTACGCCCGCGACGCCAACCCGCGCCTCGCCCGCGGCCTCCGGATTGCCTCCGTCGGCCTCGCCGCCATCGTGCTGGCGAACTGCGTGTTCATCCCCGAGATCATCCTGCGCCGGGCGGGCGCGTCGTCCCCCTCCGCGCTCGCCGAGACCAGCGGCGCCGCGGCCACCCTGCTCGGCGCGGTAGCCGCAGCCGTCTTCCTGCTTCCCGGCGTCGTCATCTTCCTCGCCGGCGTCATCTATCCCGCCGCCGCGATGCGGGTCACCGCACTGCGGGTCTGGGCAGGCCACCGCCGCGCATACCGCCAGCTCGATCCTTTGTGGACAGTGCTGCACGCGCAGTTTCCCGACGACGAACTGCAACGGGTCACCCCCAGTCCCTGGCGCGACCTCTTCCGGCTCCGCGGCACGCACCGGCGCTACTACCGCCGCGTCGTGGAATGCCGCGACGGTCTCGTCCGCATCAGCCCCTACCTGCCGCCCCGCGCCTGCGAAGGCTACGACGACCTGGCGCGCTCGCTGACACACGCGCTCGCCGCCCGAGCCGCAGGACAACAGGCCCGGTCGGTCCATGCGACACCGGTCGTCGTCGCGGCCGCCGACAGCCTCGACGCGGACGTCCGCGAACTGGTGTCCCTCTCCCGCGCCATGAACTCGACAGGAGACCCATGACCACGGCCATGATCATCGGCGGGGGAATCGCCGGCCCCGTCACCGCGATGGCACTGCAGAAAGCCGGGATCGACTCGGCAATCTACGAGGCCTACCCCACCACCGCGGACGGCGTCGGCGCGTTCCTCAGCATCATGCACAACGGACTCGACGCCCTCACCGCCATCGACGCCGCCGACCTCGTACGCACACACTCTTTCCCAGCCAGCACCGTCGAATTCTTCAACCACCGCGGCACCCGGCTCGGCCAGGCCCCCATCGGCGGCGCCGCCGGAGACCGCGGCCCGCGGATGATCAAGCGGTCCACGCTCTACCGCGCACTCCGCGACGAAGCCAGCCGCCGCGGCATCGCCGTCCACCACGGCAAACGCCTCACCAGCGCAACCACCACACCTGGCGACCCGGTCACCGCGCAATTCGCCGACGGCACCGAAACCCAAGGCAGCCTGCTGATCGGAGCGGACGGCATCCACTCCGCCACCCGCGGGCTCATCGACCCCGCCGCGCCGAACCCGCGCTACACCGGCGCCATCACCGTCTGCGGCTACGCCGCCCACGCCGCCGTCACCACCGAACCCGGCACCTTCCGGATGGTCTTCGGCCGCAAGGCGTTCTTCGCGTTCCTCACCGCACCCGACGGCCAGACCTGGTGGTTCGCCAACCTCCCCCACCCCCGCACCGAACTCACCAAAGAACAACTCGCCAGCACCACCTCCGACGAATGGAAACAACGGGTCGCCGGACTCCTCGCACGCGACCGGACACCGGCAGCCGATATCGTCCGCGCCAGCGACGATGCCGTCACCGGCGCCAACGGCTACGACATCGCCACCACGCCCACCTGGCACACCGACACGACCATCATCATCGGCGACGCCGCCCACGTCTCCGCCCCCAACGCCGGCCATGGCGCCTCCATGGCCATCGAAGACAGCATCGTCCTCGCCCAATGCCTCCGCGACCTGCCCACACCCCAAGCATTCCACGCCTACGAAACCATCCGACGCCCCCGCGTCGAACGCGTCGTCGCCACCAGCGCACGCATGGGCGGCAACGCAACCCCCGGCCCCGTCAAACGGATGATCCGCGACGCCGTCCTCCCCCGAAAACTCAAGAAAGGACCACGCAACACCGCATCCTGGCTCACCGGCTACCACATCGACTGGCACCAGTCCGTTGCCCAGCCAGACGAAGTACCGCGATAGGCCAGTAACTGGGCGCACTTGTGAGCTGGTGAGTCATCAGACGACGGAAGAAGTCGTCGAACACGTTTGCTGCGTGAGGTCGGAACGCTTTCGCCGCCTGCCTAGTGCCGCAAGAGTGCGGCCAAGGCTCGAGCTACCGACACCGCAAACAGCCCTGTACCTTGGCACGCGTCCTCGAGCAGAGTGGGCGGAGCGCAGGCCTGAAAAGTGACGCTCTTCGCTGCTGAGACTCGGCAACCGCCAACCGTTTTACCCGTGGGTCCGCGGCCGGTAGTCGCCGAACCGGTGACGACGGGCAGGCCCTCGTCTGCGGAGCAGGTGGGCTGGCACGTAGTGGCTGACCGGCCGTGAAAATTGGTCGTCGGCGGTGACGAGCTCGTAGGTAACCCAGCTGAGCATTCCTCCGTCCTCGCGGCGAGCCCGCTCGAACAGCAGGCCGGGACCGTCGGTCTCGGTCCGCAAGCCAGCGCGGTTGCGTGCGACGAGGATTTCCGTACACAGCACGAGCAGCTTGCGCACGCCTACCCAGACCGGAATCGGCGGACTCACTCTCCGAACGGTTGACGGCCACTCGTCCACCACAAAATCACCCTGCTCGTATCCACAGCCTGGGCCGCCTGCAGCCCGGCAACCCGTACTCAGAGCCGAACATGCGTTCGACCCTGAGTCACATTGGTCTAGCCGGAGCGGCGGGTTACCCGTCGTCGCCCAGAACGTCACGCTTCTTGATTGAAAAGGCAAAAGGGGAATCGGCATCATTGCACCCTGGGCGCCCCGTCGTGTCGGGCGGATCCTGCGCGGGATCGCAACCCGTCGCGGCGCACGAGTCGTTGTGGAGGCGATGGTGGGCGGCCCTCCCGTTCCGCCCACCATCCTGGTTGCCCATCGGACAGCCTTCCCCCATGCCGCAGCTCTCAACTGGCGAGCAGGCTGGCTGCTCCGGCCGCACCGGACGTGGCAGCGATTGCCGCGGCGACGGTGGCGGCTGCGTCCCGAAAGCCGTTGCCCCCAGCACTTTGCCGACGGCGGCGCGGATGTCCGCAGGTGTGGCTGGTTCGCCGTCGAGCGCGATTCCGGCATCCCGCTCGGCGAGGCGTGCGGCCAGTGCCGGTTGACGGCGGCGTGCTCGGGCAGCCCGGCCACGGGCACGGCGTGCCGCATGGCCGCGGCCACTGTGCCGTGACCGGCGTGGGTGACCACGGCGGCCGCGTCCAGGAGACCCTCGGCGTGGGGGACGAATGCGACAATGGCGGCGTCGCCCGGCACGCGCACCCGCTGGGTCACTCGGAGCCGGAGTGCAGCGTGAGCTGTCGTGCGTGGTGGTCGAAGTGCCGGGTCGGGAACCGGTAGACGTCGGCCAGTGACATGCGGTCGCGGAAGTAGGGGTCCCAGCGGGTCGGAAAGTGCATCGTCCGGGCGAGGGCGGCCTCAGTTTCCCGGTCGAGTCGCTGGTGCAGACGCGCGATCGCGCGGTCTGCGACAGCTGCCATCCCCCGGCGTTTCAGGAGGTTCCCTCCGAGGCGGGAACCGACGTAGTTCACGGCATCGAAGGGGACGGTCACCGCGTTCAGGGCCTGTGCGTAGCGCTTGCCCACGCTGTCAGGGAGCCGGTCGAACAGTGCGACCAGGTTCCGCAGTGCCCAGACGATCAGGTAGCCGAGCAGCATGTGGAACAGCAGTTCGCGGTTGGTCCAGCGGGTCCCGTTGCTGGCGCGGCGCAGGTCCGCGTCGCTCGCCTGGTCGAGAAGCCGGTGAAACTCGGTGCGAGCACGCTCCATCTCGTCGTGAACGGCCTGCCTGTCCACGCGTTCAGTGTCCGCCTCGCGAGACGGGAAATCCAGCCGCTCAGTTGACGGGGCTGCGGCGTTCGAGGAAGACGGTGTCGTGCCAGGTTCCGTCGCGTTGGGCGATGCGTTCGCGGACGCCGATGGTGCGGTAGCCAGCGGAGTGGTGCAGGGCGAGGCTGGCGCGGTTGTCGGTGAAGATGGAGGTTTGCAGGGTCCAGAGTCCGGCGTCGTCGGCGGCCATGACCTGTGTGCGCAGCAAGGCTTTCCCGACGCCGCGGCCGCGGTGGGCTTCGGCGATGTAGACGGAGGTTTCGGCGACGCCGGAGTAGCAGTCGCGGTTCGAGACGGGGCTGGCGGCGGCCCAGCCGACGACTTGTCCGTCACGGTCGGCGACCCACCGGTGCCCGGGCAGCCACGTCGCGTCGAGGGCTTTGCGGGCGGGGACCGCGGTGTCGAAGGTCGCGATGCCGGTGGCGATGCCCTCGCCGTAGATCCGCCGCACGGCGGTCCAGTCCGCGGGTTCGAGGGCGCGGACGGTGATGTCGGCGGGCACGTCGTCGGGGCAGCAGGGGCGGGGGCCGAGCAGGCCCATGACGGCGTCGGCGGCGTGCGGGAGCCCGGTGCAGCAGGCTTCGTTGACGGTGACGACGGTGGCGGTGCCGACCTTTTCCAGGTGCACGAACCCGACGTCGGCGAGCTTGCGCACGTGATGCGACGTCGTGGACTGGCTGGTGCCGAGGATCTCGGTGAGCGCGCCGACGGTGATGCCGCGCGGGCTGGTGGACACGGCGTGCAGCAGCCGGACGCGGACGGGTTCGGCGAGGCAGGCGAACCAGTCGGCGTAGGTGGCGGCGTCGGCGGTCGGCAGCACTTGGGCCTGGGGCAGCGCGATCGGCATGCGGACAGTATATCGATCGCGGTCGATGGTTGCATCCATCGATCGCGCTCGATACAGTCTGGCTCGTTAATCGAGTCCGATCGATGAATCAGGGGTGTGGGATGAGCGAGTACCCGGTCGTGGTGGTGGGGGCGGGCCCGGTGGGGCTGGCCGCGGCGGCGCAGCTGCTGGAGCGGGGTCTGGAGCCGCTGGTGCTGGAACGCGGGCCGCGTGCGGGTGCTGCGGTAGCGGCGTGGCATCACGTCCGGTTGTTCTCGGCGTGGTCGGAGCTGGTCGACCCGGCGGGCGGCCGTCTGCTGGAGCCGACCGGGTGGGTCCGTCCGGACGGCGCGGAGTACCCGACAGGCCGCGAATGGGCCGAGCGGTACCTGCAGCCGCTGGCCGAGGCGCTGGGGTCTCGGGTGCGGTTCGGCGCCGAGGTGGTCGGGGTCGCGCGGCGGGGCCGGGACCGGGTGGTCGACAGCGGCCGCGACGACGAGCCGTTCTCCGTGCACGTGCGCACCGCCGCGGGCGAGCAGCGGCTGCTGGCTTCCGCGGTGATCGACGCGTCCGGGACGTGGGGAAGCCCGAACCCGCTGGGCGGCGAGGGCCTGCCCGCGATCGGCGAACACGCCGCAGCCGACCGGATCGTCTACCGGGTCCCGAATCTGGGCGACGCGCAGGTGCGGGTTCGGTACTCCGGCAAGCACATCGCGGTGGCGGGCAGCGGGCATTCGGCGCTGACGGCGTTGGTGGCGTTGTCCGGGCTGGCGAAGGAAAACCCGGCGACGCGGATCAGCTGGGTGCTGCGCCGCGGCGGGATCGGCACCGCGTTCGGCGGCGGCGACGCCGACCAGCTGCCCGCCCGCGGCGCGCTCGGCACGCGCGCGAAGGAAGCGGTGGAAGCGGGGCTGGTCTCGGTGGTGACCGGGTTCCGCACCGAGACCGTGGAGCGCGACGACACCGGCCGGTTGAGCCTGGGGTCGGCGAACGGGCAGCGGCTGTCCGATGTGGACGAAGTGGTGGCGTTGACCGGGTTCCGCCCCGAGCTGGGGTGGCTGTCGGAGATCCGGCTGGAACTCGATGCGACGCTGCAGGCTCCGGTGCGGCTGGCGCCGCTGGTCGACCCGAACGTGCATTCGTGCGGGACGGTGTACCCGCACGGCGCGAAGGAACTCGCGCACCCGGAGACCGGGTTCTACCTGGCCGGGATGAAGAGCTACGGCCGCGCGCCGACGTTCCTGGCGATGACCGGCTACGAGCAGGTCCGCAGCATCGCCGCCGCACTCGCGGGCGACCACGAGGCCGCGGGCCGGGTGGAGCTGGTCCTGGCCGAGACCGGCGTGTGCGGCGGGGCGGGACTGTTCGACGACCCCGGCACGACCGCAGCGTCGGACGGGTGTTGCGGTCCGGCGGAGCCGGAGGTGCTGACGCTGGCCGCGCCGTCGCGCGCCGGGAACTGACGCGGCGTGCGCGGCACGGCGACGGCGCGGTCCGCGGCACTGCCGGTGTCCGGGCTGCGCCGAGTGCTGGCCGTTCTCTGTCTCACCGAGATCACCAGCTGGGGCGTGCTCTACTACGCGTTCCCCGTGCTGGCCCCGGACATCAGCCGCGACACCGGCTGGCCCGCGGCCGCGGTGACCGCCGCCCTCTCCGGCGCGCAACTGGTGTCCGCCGTCGCCGGAATCGGGGTGGGCCGGTGGCTGGACCGGCACGGCCCGCGCGTGCTGATGACGGTCGGGTCGCTGCTGGCGGTCCCGGCGGTGGTGCTGGTCGCGACCGCGCAGAACCTCGCGTGGTTCATCGCGGCGTGGGCGCTGGCCGGGCTGGCGATGAGCGCGACGCTGTACCCGCCCGCGTTCGCCGCGCTGACCCGCTGGCACGGCCCGCGTCGCGTCCCGGCGCTCACCACCCTCACCCTGGTGGCCGGGCTGGCCAGCACCGTGTTCGCGCCGTTGACCGCGCTGCTGGCCGCGTACCTGGACTGGCGCCACACCTACCTGGTGCTGCTGGCGATCCTCGCCGCGGTCACCATCCCCGGGCACTGGTTCGGGCTGCGCGGGCCGTGGCCGCCCGCCGAACCCCCACAACACGAGGCGGCGCACGGGGACCCGGCGCGGATCGCGCGCAGCAGCGGGTTCCGGATCCTGGTGACGGCATTCAGCCTGGCGACGTTCTCCGTGTTCGCCGTCGTGGTGAACCTGGTGCCGCTGCTGCTCGAACGCGGGATCAGTCCCGGCACCGCCGCGCTCGCGCTCGGCCTCGGCGGCACCGGGCAAGTCCTCGGCCGTCTCGGCTACGCCGCGCTCGCCCGCCGCACCGGCGTCCGCGCCCGCACCGCCGCCTCCCTCGCCGCGACGTCGCTGACCACCGTTCTGCTGAGCCTGCTCACCACCACCGTCGCGCTGATCGCCGCTTCGGTCGTGGCGGGGATGGCGCGCGGGGTCTTCACCTTGCTGCAGGCCACTGCGATCACCGACCGCTGGGGCCCGGCGCACTACGGCCGCCTCAACGGCCTGCTCTCCGCCCCGATGACCGTCACCATGGCGCTCGCCCCGTTCGCCGGGTCCGCCCTCGCCGCCGCGTTCGGCAGCTACCGCCCCGCCTTCCTCGCCCTCGCCGCGGTCAACCTCGCCGCCGCGGTCCTCGCCCTGACCGTCACCCCGACCCGGAGCACGCCATGACCGAAGACCCGCACGCGATCGTCCTCGGCGGCGGCCAGTCCGGCCTCGCCGCCGCCCACGCCCTCCTGATGAGGGGCCTGCGGCCGCTCGTGCTGGAAGCCGGACCCGAACCGGTCGGATCCTGGCCGCACTACTACGACAGCCTCACCCTGTTCTCCCCGGCCCGCTACAGCAGCCTGCCCGGCTGCCCCTTCCCCGGCGACCCCGACCGCTACCCGCACCGCGACGACGTCGTCGCCTACCTGCGCCGCTACGCCGCCGCACTCGACGCCGACATCCGCACCCGCCACCGCGCCACCACGGTCACCCGCGACCGCGACGGGTTCGCCGTCCGCACCGAGCACGGCGATGCCTTCACCGCGCCCGCGCTCATCGCCGCCACCGGAGGCTTCAGCCGCCCCCACACCCCGGCCCTGCCCGGACTCGACGAGTTCGCCGGGACCGTCCTGCACTCCAGCGAATACCGCAACCCCGCGCCGTTCGCCGGGCAGCGGGTCATCGTCGTCGGCGCCGGGAACTCCGCCGTGCAGATCGCCGCCGAACTCGCCGAACACGCCCGCGTCACCCTCGCCACCCGCGCGCCGATCCGCTTCGCCCCGCAACGCCCGCTCGGCCGCGACGCGCACTGGTGGACCGCCACGCTCGGCCTCGACCACCTTCCCGTCGGGCACCTCCTGTCCGCCCCGCCCGCGACACCCGTGGCCGACCCTGGCCGCTACCAGGCCGCGGTCGCCGCCGGGCGGCCCGACCGGCGGCCGATGTTCACCCGCCTCGACGGCGACAGCGTGCACTGGCCCAACGGCACGAGCGAACCCGCCGACACGATCGTTCTCGCGACCGGGTTCCGGCCTGGACTGTCCTATCTGGACGGAACTGGGGCGTTGCGGGACGGGATCCCGTTGCAGAGGAAGGGGTTGTCCACGACCGTGCCCGGGCTCGGCTATGTCGGGCTGGAGTGGCAGCGCAGCTTCGCCTCCGCCACCCTGCGCGGCGTCGGCCGCGACGCCGCCTACCTCGTCGACCGGCTGATCGGCACCCCGGTGTCGGCCGGGCGGCGGTGCTGCCAGCCGGTCAGCTGAGCCTGGCCTTCAGCAGCCGGAGCGATTCCGGTAACTGATTCCTGTCGGTGCTCGATGACATGCTTGCCGCGGAAGGTGCTGACGAACAGGGGCGCGCGATGAGCAACGACCACACCGTGCCGCAGATGTACCTGCGGCGGTTCGGCTGGCAGCGGAAACCCGGCAGCCGCGAGTGGTTCATCTCCACCCGCAACATCGACTGCCTCGACCAGCCGTTCGGATCGAACATCCGGAAGGTCGCCGCGGTGGGCGACTTCTACGGCGAACGGGCCGAGAAGCTGCTGTGCAACCCGAAAAGCAGGCGGTGCCCGCGTTCGACACGATGCTCGAAGACCCCCGGGGCGCACTGCCCGGGCCGGGCCGGTGGCCGTTGCCGGCCAACGAGCGTGCCGCGCTGGCGTGGTGGATCGCCTCGCAGATCGTGCGGACCGTCCGCCAGCGGAAACGTCTGCAACACCTCGCCGGCGACGGAACCGGCCAGCTGGCGCTGCCCCAGTCGATCAGGTCAGCGGCGGGCCGCGACGAGCAGCTCCGGTTCATGGGAGAACAGCTCGCCCGGCTGAGCTGGGTGATCTTCGATCGGCCGTGGGGCCTCGGGTTCAGCGACCTGTGCCTGTGGACCGGCGACGTGCCTGTCGTCGTCCTGAACGCCCAGGACGCCCAGAACCAGCTGCTGGCGACCGCGTACTGCGACGTCATCCTGCCGCTCGACCCGCACCGCTTCCTGCTGCTGCCCGGCCACCGCGCGAGAAAGGAAGACCCCCGGAAGCGGGTCGACCACCGGTTCAAAATGGAGGGCGGCACGGGACAGATCGTCAGCCAGATGATCTTCGACGCCGCCGACTCCCAGGTGTTCTGCCACCGTGACCACGACCCGACCCCGCACTTGCGGCTGACCGGGCCACGGCTGCCGACGCCCTGGACCGGAGACAGTCACGGGGGCCCGACCTGGATCGTCGAATACGCGAGCATGAATCCGGGCTGGACCGTCGAGCGGCGCTGGCTCAGCGAGCACCCGCCGCCACGAGATTCGTCGCCCGCAGCGTGATTCTCCTTCCACGGCTCGGAGTTCGTGCTCAAGCAGTTTCCCCGAAGGACTGAGACTCCCGTCCCTGACCACGATGCCGTAGAACCGACACCGCGGCACCAGGCCGGCGGCGCTGCTGCCAGCCGGTCAGCTGAGCGGCACCGCCAGCAGCCCGGACAACGCGGACATGGCTTCCTCGCGGGTCCGGTAGCGGATCGAGGTGCCGCGGCGTTCTGTCTCGACCAGTCCGGCCTCGCGCAGCACCTTCAAGTGGTGCGAGATCGTCGGCCCGGTCACCGCGAACGCCGCTGCCAACTCCCCGGCCGAGGTGTCCCCACCCGCGCAGATCAGCGACAGCAGCCGCAGCCGCACCGGATCGGCCAGCGCCCTGAACCCGGCCGCGAACTGCCCGGCGTCCTCGGCAGACAGCGGCTCCTGCACAAGCGGTGCGCAGCACGCCGCGGTGGACGCGGGTGTCGGGTCGGGCATGGCGTGATCGTCGCAGGCACTCCCGGCGGCCGGGCCGACGGGTCAGGCCCGGGGCGGTCTCCCGGCCCAGGCGAGCGCGGCGAGCGCCAATGCCGTGCAGGCGGCGACGTAGCCGTGTCGACGCGCTCAGCAAGACCGCGAGCGGAGAGGTTGACAGCGATTTAGCAGTTTAGTTAGCTTCTAAGCATGCCGACTACGGCGCTCAGCGAACTGCTCAACCGCCGTCTCGAACTCGCTGGCTTGTCCCAGAAGGAACTCGCGGAGAAGGTTGCCGTCACGCCCGGCCGCATATCGCAGATCATGGGAGGGGAGCGTCCCGGCGAATCGCTCCTAGAAAAGATCTGCGAGGTGCTGCACATCCCCGAGGAGATGCTGCTAAACGCGGAGATCAGGCAGATCGTGCCCGGGGTTGCCCTCGACCCGTTCGAGCAGATGGTGCTGGGCCTCAACGACCTCTCGGACGAGCAGCAAGACGGCCTGCTCGCGGTCTACGCGTCCTACACCGGACGGTCTTCCCTGCGCAACGCTGCGACCTACCGGAAGGTTCGCGACAGTTCGGGCGGCGACGACGGATGACCTGATCGCGTTCCGCCGGAAACGACCGTGCTCGCGCATGGTGGATGTCAAGGCAGGTCAGGAACCAGCTCGCCCGTCCGGATCGGCCTGCCGGGCGATCTCGGAGACGGCGGCGCGTGCGGTCGGGCCGACGGCGGCGAGAGTGGCCGATCCGGGGCCGGTCCAGTCGCCGTAGCCGAGCAGATGCAGCCGCGGTTCGTCGACAGCGCGGGTTCCCTCGGTGCGGATCGCTCCGCCCGCAGTACGCAGCCCTAGCGAGGCGAGGTGTCCCAGCGTGGGCCGGAACCCGGTGCACCACACCACCGCGTCGACGGAGAGGCGGCTGCCGTCGCTCCACATCGGACCGTCCGCGGCCAGGCGCGCGAACATCGGCCGGTGAGTGAGCAGCCCGGCGTCGCGGGCGACGCGGACCGGCGGCACGGCGACGATGTCGCCGAGGCTCCCGACCCCGCCCGGATCGGCCTGGCCGGCGGCGAGCGCGCGGGCGCGGCGGCTGGCCAGGTCGAACAGGGCTCGGCCGTCGACGTCGTCGGGCAGGAACCGCGGCGGCCGCCGCGTCACCCACGTCACCGTCGCGACCGGGGCGAGGTCGGCGGCGATCTGCGCGCCGGAGTTCCCGCCCCCGACCACCACGACGCGCTGCCCGGCGAACGCGGCCGGACCGTCGTAGTCGACGGTGTGCAGCTGCCGTCCGCCGAACTCGCCGGAGACCAGCGACAGGAACGGCCGCCACCAGGTGCCGGTCGCGGAGATCACCGCCGCCGCGTCCCAGGAGGTCGTGTCGGTGGCGACCCGCAGCCCGCCGCGGTCGCGGACCACGCTGGTCACGGTCTCGCCGCGCACGATCGGCAGGGCGTAGCGCTTTTCGTAGGCGGCGAGGTAGTCGACCACGTGCGGCGCGGTCGGGTACCCCTCGCCGGGGTAGGGCGGCATCGGCCAGCCGGGCAGGGCGCTGTAGCGGGCCGGGGAGAACAGCCTCAGCGACTCCCACCCGTGCCGCCCGGATCGGGCTGCGCGTCGAGGATGACGAAGTCCAGGCCGGCGCGGCGCAGGTAGAACCCAGCGGCGAGCCCGGCCTGCCCGCCGCCGACCACTGCTACCTGGGTGCGGTTCACGTCCGGGATGCGTTGGTGCGCCAGCGTTTGCGCAGCCACAGGCTCACGTACACGAGCGCGACCAGCACCGGGACCTCGATCAGCGGCCCGACCACGCCGGCGAGGGCTTGGCCGGAGGTCACGCCGAACACGCCGATCGCGACGGCGATGGCGAGTTCGAAGTTGTTGCCCGCCGCGGTGAACGCCAAGGTCGTGGTCCGCGCATAGGACAGGCCCGACGCTTTGCCGAGCAGGTAGCCGCCACCCCACATCAGCGCGAAATAGGCCAGCAGGGGCAGGGCGATCCGGGCGACGTCGAGCGGACGGGAGGTGATGTTGTCGCCCTGCAGCGCGAACAGCACCACGATCGTGAACAGCAGCCCGTACAGCGCGACCGGCCCGATCTTCGGCAGGAACTTGCTTTCGTACCAGTCGCGGCCGCGGGTGCGTTCGCCGATGCGCCGCGACAAATACCCGGCCACGAGCGGGATGCCGAGGAAGATGACCACCGACAGCGCGATCTCCCACGGGGAGAAGGAAACGCTCGTGGTGTCGAGGCCGAGCCAGCCGGGCAGCAGCTCGAGGTAGAACCAGCCCAGCACCCCGAACATGATCACCTGGAACACCGAGTTCAAAGCGACCAGCACGGCGGCGGCCTCGCGGTCGCCGCAGGCCAGGTCGTTCCAGATGATCACCATCGCGATGCAGCGGGCGAGCCCGACGATGATCAGCCCGGTGCGGTACTCGGGCAGGTCCGGCAGCAGCAGCCAGGCCAGGGCGAACATCAGCGCCGGGCCGACGATCCAGTTCAGCATCAGCGACAGCACCATCGTGCGCGTGTCCCGGGTGACGGTGTCGAGCTTGTCGTAGCGGACCTTCGCCAGCACCGGGTACATCATCAGCAGCAGCCCGAGCGCGATCGGCAGCGACACCTGCCCGATCTTCACCGCGTCCAGCACGGACTGCAGGCCGGGCACGACGCTGCCCAGGCCGAGCCCGGCGGCCATCGCCACGATGATCCACACCGGCAGGAACCGGTCCAGGAACGAGAGCTTGTGCAGGACGTCGCCATCGGCCGGGGCGGTGTCGTCGGCGGTCTGTGTCACGATTCTCCTTGCGGCAGAACAGGTGTGAAGGAATCAGGCGTCGAGCAGTTCGGCGAGCAGGCCGCGGACCCGGCGGTCGATCTCGTCGCGGATCGGGCGCACCGCCTCCACGCCCCTCCCGGCCGGGTCGTCCAGCGCCCAGTCGAGGTAGCGCTTGCCCGGAAACACCGGACAGGTGTCGCCGCAGCCCATCGTGATCACCACGTCCGACGCCTCGACGTCGGCGGTGGAGAGCTTCGTCGGGATCTCCGCGGTGATGTCCAGGCCCCACTCGGCCAACGCCCGCGCGGCGGCCGGGTTCACCTGCTCCGCCGGCTCCGACCCTGCCGAGCGGACCGCGACCCGGCCCAGGCCGTGGTGCGCCAGCAGCGCCGCGGCCATCTGGGAACGGCCGGCGTTGTGCACGCACACGAACAGCACTTCCGGAACACGCGACACTAGGATTCCTTTCTCGGCAACGGAAAAATCACGGAGTCAGCTCGTCGAGCAGGCCGCGGACGCGGGCGTCCATATCGTCGCGGATGCGCCGCACCGCCGCCGGCGGCTGCCCGTCCGGGTCCGGCACCGCCCAGTCCAGATAGCGGCGGCCGGGGAACACCGGGCACGCGTCACCGCAGCCCATCGTCACCACCACGTCCGCCGCCCGCACCACCTCGTCGGTCAACGGCTTCGGATACGCCGACGTCAGCGACACGCCCAGCTCCGCCAGCGCCGCGGTGACCGTCTCCGGGATCTCCCGCGTCGGCCGCGACCCGGCCGAGCGCACCGCCACCCGGCCGAACGCGTGATGGTCCAGCAGCGCCGCCGCCATCTGCGACCGGCCCGCGTTGTGCACGCACACGAACAGCACCTGCGGCACCTCCACCCGCAACAGCCCCGACGCCCGGCCCCGGTCCAGCAGCCGCTCGCGCGCGAACCGCGCCGTCAGCGCCGGCAAATGCGTGCGCACCGTCGCCGACTCCGACAACAGCGCGTACGACTCGCGCACGAACCGCGCCACCGCCTCCCGCTCGAACGTCCCGCGGAACCGGTCCGCCAGCTCGTCCACGATCCGCTCGACCTGCGCGTCCGCGTCATGCACGGGCAAGCCGCCAGCAGGCAGCACCATCACCCACACCCCTTGGATCGACTTCTCTCAATCCAAGTGAACTCGATTGCATCGAACTTTGTCAATCCAGCAGGTATGGTCGACTACGGCACACGAACCGACGGGAGGACCCATGGCGGGCGAACACCGGCACAACCGCACCCCGGTCCCGGTCACCCTGCTGCTGGCCGAACCCGCCGCGGCCGTCACCGACACCGACGCCCACCAGGCCGCGGCCCTGTTCAAAGCCCTCGCCGACCCGCTGCGCATCCGGCTCGTGTCCCTCATCCGCTACTCGCCCGGCGGCGAAGCCTGCTTCTGCGACCTCGCCGAGGAATTCGCCATGCCGCAGCCCACCCTCAGCCACCACCTGCGCGTCCTCGTCTCCGCCGGACTGCTCACCCGCGAACGCCGCGGCACCTGGAGCTGGTACCGCCTCGTCCCCGAACCCCTGGAGACCCTCCGGGCACTGCTGGACACCGGCGGCCCGCTCGTCGACCAGATCGCGCCCGTCGCGGATACCGATCGCAACAAACGGTGCTGATCACCTCTCGCTGTCAATGCCCGTGGTCATCCTCCTGACATCGGCTCGTCGCCTTGCAGGCCAAGAGTCATGGCGCAACTGTTGCCGGTCGCGGCACGCGTGCCTCGGTGTACGACTGCGATTCCGGCGATCGCGAGCAACGCCCCTGCTGGTGCGCTGGCACGGAGTGCGGTGACGACTCCGCTTTCGGGCGCCAGCAACAGGATCGCAGCACCGGCCAGGACGACGTGCTGCCAGAGCTGAGCCAGGCTGAATGCCATCAGAACGGCCCGCGGCACCCGCCAAGGCGACCCGATCAGTGTCCGTCGGCGTCCGACGCGTACACCTTCGCCGCGTACTCCTCGAGCACCCGCTCACACCGTTCCAGCGCCCGGAGCGTCTCGGCGCGGCCAGGCGCGGCGAGGACGTCCCGTTCGGTGACCTTCGCCAGCCAGTTCCGCAGCTTGGTCAGGTCTTCCTCGTTCTCCTCGAGTTCCGCGTAGGTGAAGTGCTCGGCGGCGGTTTCCTTCTCGATTTCGGCCAGGAAGTCCTGGCACTTGTCGACGATTTCCTCGTACTCGTCGTCGCGAGCGGCCTGGAAGGTGGCGACGATGTCCGCCTGCCCGACGAGCGCGGTGCTCGTGAGCAGCTGCGCCGTTCCGCCCATTTCCACGATCTCGTGGCGCAGCTTCCGCAGCGCGCGTTCCGCTGCCGGTGCGGCCGGGAGAGTGGCGACGGAGTTCTGGAGATAGACGGCGCCGAGTCCTTTGAGGCGGCGCCACACCGTGGCTCGCAGGCGAGTCGGTTCCGGCGGGACCCGGTAGATCAGCAGCAGCCAGCCACGGGGGGCGTTCGTCTTCTGGTCGGGCACGGGCTCAGTCTGCCCGATCGTGCCGTCGCGTGCTGATGCGTAACGGCGGTTACTTTGCTACCGTAACGCGGTCGTCTTGAGGCGGTGGCGCGGTATGGCCGATAAGGCTCGCGGGCGGCGGTTGTCCGCCGGGTTGAAGTTCGTGCTGATGGTCGGCGTGATGAGCTTCTTCGCCGACTTCACCTACGAGTCGTCGCGCGCGGTCATCGGGCCTTTCCTCGGGCTGCTCGGGGCCGGTGCGCTGGCGATCGCAGTGGTCACCGGGTTCGGCGAGCTGCTCGGGTACGGGCTGCGGGTGGTGTCCGGTCGCGGGGCGGACCGCACCGGCCGGTACTGGCCGATCACGATCAGCGGGTACGTGTTGCAGATGTCGGTGGTCCCGTTGCTGGCACTGGCCGGAAGCTGGCAGGTCGCCGCGCTGCTGGTGATCCTCGAACGGGTCGGCAAGGCGATCCGCAATCCGCCGCGGGACGCGATGCTGTCCCATGCCGCGAAGCAGATCGGGTACGGCTGGGGTTTCGGCGTGCACGAGGCGCTCGACCAGTTCGGGGCCATGTTCGGGCCGCTGCTGATCGCGTTGGTGCTGGCGAGCAGCCGGCACGACTACCGGCTCGCGTTCGCCGTCCTCGCCGTGCCCGCCGCGATCATGCTCTGTCTGCTGGGCGTAGCGCGGCTGGTCTACCCGCGCCCGCAGGACCTGGAGCCCTCGACGGCCCCGGTGCAGGCGCACGGGTTCCCGCGGCGGTTCTGGCTGTATCTGGCCGCCGCGGCGCTGGTCGCGGCGGGCTTCGCCGACTTTCCCGTGATCGCGTTCCACTTCCAGCAGGCAGGCGCCGTGTCCGCCGACCTGACGCCGATCTTCTACGCCGTCGCGATGGCGGTCAGCGGCGCGGGATCACTGCTGTTCGGGCGGCTGTTCGACCGCTTCGGGATCGGCCTGCTCATCCCGCTGACCGTGGTCGCCGCGGCCTACGCGCCGCTGGCGTTCCTCGGCGGCTTCTGGCCCGCGCTGATCGGCATGTGCTTGTGGGGGCTGGGAATGGGCGTGCACGAATCGATCATCCCGGCCGCGGTGGCCCCGATGGTCCCGGCCGACCGGCGGGCCTCGGCCTACGGTCTGTTCACCGGCGTCTACGGCGTCGCGTGGTTCGCTGGCAGCGCGGCCATCGGTGCGCTGTTCAGCGTGTCCCTCACGATTGTGGTGCTGTTCTCGGTCGTGGCGCAGCTCGCCGCCGTCCCGCTGCTGATCCTCGTGCGCCGCAGGCACGAAGCATCGGACGGAACTTCGTCTGCGCCGCCTCGGCCAGCGCCGGGTTGAGTTCGACCTGGTGCTCGCCGGCCGGAGTGCGCACCGTCAGCCTTTCGCCGCTCGCGTCGAGGCCGGCGATGTGTTCCCGGGCGACAGCAAGGAGATTCACCCCGTGCCGCAGCGGCGCCCGGCCGGTCACGTGCCGCAGCACCACCAATTCGTACCGGGTCAGCACCACCTGCGCGGCGGGCCGGGTCCGCCGGTGCCGCCACCACCGGCCGCGAACCGATTCCGCGGCCGCCGACAGGCACCGCGGCGGCCGGGGGTCGCCGAGGCCGACCAGCAGCGAGTACGGAAGCTCCTCCCACTGGACGTGCTCGCCGGTGGCGGACATCGTCGACGCCCCGGTGCTCGCGAGCGCGTGGGCCCGCAGCCGGGTCAGCAGGTCGCCGACAGCGGGCCACGCGGGCGAGCGGTAGTGGATCGTCAGCTGGGTGCGGGC
Organism: Amycolatopsis sp. La24; assembly: GCF_029087445.1. Classification (NCBI taxonomy): domain Bacteria; kingdom Bacillati; phylum Actinomycetota; class Actinomycetes; order Pseudonocardiales; family Pseudonocardiaceae; genus Amycolatopsis; species Amycolatopsis sp. La24. The sequence continues at coordinate 177,313 of NZ_JARACH010000005.1, read as the reverse complement.
TCCGGTCAGTACCAGGCAGCCGTGTTCGCCCGCCAGCAGGTGCTCGGCGGCGACCAGCTCGGCGTAGGGGATCACGCCCACCACGCGGGGGTAGGGCAGATCGTCCACCCACTGCGCCACCCCGCGCGGGCCCATGCCCACGACCTGGTCCGGGACGCAGACCAGCCCGTCGGCCGCCGGTCGCGTCGCGGACGGCAGCACCAGCAGGTCGCCCGGGCGCGGCGGGCCGACGAGATCGGCGAGGTCCTCGGCCGCGTCCACCGGGAGAAACCGCGCGGACGACGGCCGGAAGGACCGCGCCGGGCCGCCGCCGAGCTCGGCGAGGTCGCGTTCGACCGGGATCTCCCACGGAGCGCACGGCGCGTCGAGGGAACTCACCGGCACCGCCCGTTTCGCGAACATCCCGACTCCTTCGCCAGCCCTCTCATGATAAGCCCGCGAGCACGCGAACAGATTCGCCGAACGTGTCCGCTTCGGCGACCGAGCCTCCGGCGCGCACGACGGTCCGCTTTCCCGTTCGCGACAGACCCATCCGACAACCCGCCCGCCGACCGCGACGACGTGGATGACCGGGCTCTCCGGGGAACCACCGGGTGCTGGCCACCGCCTGGTGCGCGCGAGCCGTTCGGCGGCCTCGTCCTGGGGGACGCGCCATTTTTCGCGGAGGCGGTGCGCTCTGCTCCGCGGGCTACCGGCGGCTGAGTGCCGTATGAAGCAGGCGCGGGGTGCGGCGAACTTCGTCACAGGGTCCCGCCCGTCCAGCCGGACGACGCGAGGAAGACCGGATGCCGTGGATTTGCCAGATGAACCAGTGCGACCGTGCTGGGTGCCTCCCCCGCGAAGGAGCCGCTGTGTGCCGTCGTGGCCGCCGACCTCGACTACGTCGACCGTCTGCTGTGGACGCTGCGGCACCCGCTGCCGGAGCGGCGGATCATCGCCGCCGAAATTCTGGGCGCCCGCAAGGAACACCGTGCTCTCGGCCCGCTGCGCACGCTGCTCGCCGAAGGACCCGACCCGTACCTGGCCACCGCCGTCTTGCAGGCGCTGGTCCGCATCGGCGGAGTCGGCGCGCACCGCGATCTGCTCGACAGTTACGCCTCCTGTGGCCCCGCACCCGCGAGACGGGCGGCGCTGAGCCTGCTGGGCCGTCCGCTGCCCGGATGACCGCCGGGTCGAGATCCGTTCGGCGCCGAGCCCGGAAGGAGACTCGGTCAGCGGTAACCCGTATTGCCGGGTTCAGCCCACCAGGGCGTGCAAGACGGTGTATCCGATCAGCGCCGCGCCCAGCCCGGCGATCACGCTGATGATCACGTTCATCGCGGCGTAGAAGTACAGTTTTTGCTCCAGCAGCCGCACCGTTTCGTAGCTGAAGGTGCTGTAGGTGGTGAGGGCGCCGCAGAAGCCGGTGCCGATCAGCGCCAGCAGCGGTGCGGGCAGCGCGGTTCCGGCTCCGGCGAGCCCGCCCAGGATCAGGCAGCCGGCGAGGTTGACGCTGAACGTGCCCCACGGGAACAGGCTGTCGTGCCGGTTCTGCACCGTGCGGTCGGTCAGGTAACGCAGCGGCGCGCCGACCATCGCGCCGACGAACACGAGCACGGCGGTCATGGGCGGCGGACTCCGTCGGTGCTCAGCACTTCGACCTCGTCCAGCAGGACGGCGCCCTCGCTGATCAGCTCGTCCAGTTCGGGCAGGAACGCGCGGATCTTGTCTTCCCGGTCGACGATCAGGATCGTGATCGGGAGGTCTTCGGACATGCTCAGCAGCCGGGTGGTGTGGATCATCGCGTGGATCCCGTAGCCCTCGCAGCCGCGCAGCACGGTGGCGCCGGCCAATCCGGCGTCCCGGGCGCGTTCGATGATCACCCGGTGCAGCGGCTTGTGGTGCCGGACGTCGTCCTCGCCGATGAAGATCGACATGCGCAGGGCGTATCCCGTGAGCTGCATGATCAGACCCTTTCTTCGGGTTGGCGGACGAGACTGGTCACGGTCCGGGTGAGCCAGACGGCGGCGATCACCGCGAGCAGCGCGCAGAGCAAAGTTCCCGCCAGGTAAGCGAAAGCGAGCCCGACGGTGTCCGGCTGCAGCAAGCCGCGCGTCTCCACCGCGTAGGTGGAGAAGGTCGTGAATCCGCCGAGCACGCCGACGCCGAGGAAGGGCCGCACGAGCCGGTGCGCGGGCCACACCTCGGTGATGAGCACCATGAGAACGCCGATCAGGAAGCAGCCGGCGACGTTCGTGCCGAAGGTGGCCCACGGGAAGCGGCCGGGCGCAGTGGGCAGCAGCGTGGCCAGGCCGTAGCGGGCCAGTGCCCCGAGACCACCGCCGACCGCGATGAGGACGAGCACCAATCCGTGCGTGCGGAAGAGTTCCCGGCGCTGTGCCGGTACTTGGAGATCGACATCCGGGTCGATCGGGTCGGTCACGTCGACCTCATTGCTCACGCACGCCTCCTGCTTGTCCTGGGCACGACACTGGTCAAGCAGGGACTGTTGGCGGCGGGCAGAGCCGCGGTTCTTCCGGGCTGACCCCGAAGCGGCGAGCCCCACCGCCGCAGCTCCAGTCTAGCCGAGCCGGCGTCCGCGGGCCCGCGGGCTGTGCCGGGTTTCACCCGCGTCAGCTCACGGACCACCAATGCGACTGCTTCGGCGCGGATTCGGTGTAGCGGATCGTTTCCACTTCGTCGACCACGATCAGGCCGCTGATTTCGAGGTCGTCCAATTCGGACAGGAACGCCCGGATCTTCTCTTCGGAGTCCACGATCAGCACCAGCAGCGGCAGGTGCTCGCTCAGCCGGAACACGTGCTGGGTGTGGATCCGCGACGACACGCCGTAACCCTCGAAGCCGCGCAGGACGCTCGCGCCCGCGAGACCGGCCTTGTGCGCCCGGTGCACGATTTCCACGTATGTCGGCTTGTGGTGCCAGATGTCGCCGTCGCCGAGGAAGATCGACAGTCGCAGCGCCCTTTTGGTGATCTTCACAGCGGTCCTCCTGGTCCGGCGCGGCAAGCATCGGCCAGGAAGCCATCAGCCTCGGCGGAGGCGGTTCGGGCACACACGAGCCCCGGCGGGATCCATCGCCGCGTCCAGTACAACCGCTCGGGGACCCGGCGGTCAAGAACCCATCCGGGTCCGCGGCGGCGCACGGGCTTGCGCGACGTCGCCGTGGTGGTCACACTGGGAACACAGGCGATGGGGCTCGCCTTAACCGCGGATCCTCCGCTAATGGCCTCTACCGCACCACCTTCGTGTTCGCACGCTGGCAGGCCGGTAGAGGAGGTCCGGGTGGACGAGGATTCCGAAGGCTCCGCAGTCCCCGATCATCAGCTCGCTCCCCGGCTCGGGGAGCGATCGTGAACCCGCCGGTGCCGATCCCGCTCGTGCAGCTGGCGCAGGCGCTGACTGTGCTGGTCGCCGCGCCCGGGGTGTCCGGCGTGATCGCGCGGGTGGAATCGCGGCTGCAGGGACGGCGCGGCACCCGCTTGCTCCAGCCGTACTACGACCTGGGCAAACTGTTCCGCAAGGAATCCCTGGCTCCGAACGGAGCGAGCTGGGTCTTCCTGGTCGCCCCGATCGGCGCGATGGCGTGCTACCTGACCGTGCCGCTGCTGATCCCGGTGCTCACCACGTTCCCGTTGCCGCTGGGGTACATGGGCGACATCCTCGGCGGCGGGTTCGTGCTGGCGCTCGCCAGCTTCGCGGTCGCGGTGGCCGCTGCCGAAACCGGTTCGCCCTACGCGCAATTGGGAGCCAGCCGGACCAAAACCTTCGGCGCGATCACCGAACCGGTGGTGTTGTTCGTGGTCTTCACCGTCGCGCTGGTGACCGGAACCGACCTTCCGTACGCGCTGGCCGAAACCGTCCGGTCCTCGGCCGAGCAGATCGTGCGTCCGGCGCACCTGCTCGCCGCGGCCGCGCTGCTGCTGGTGATCCTGGCCGAAACCGGCAGGATCCCGGTAGAAACGCACACCGGGACCAACGAGTTCGGCATGATCGAGGAAGCCCGGGCGTTCGAGCACTCCGGCCCGTACCTGGCGATGCTGCGCTGGGGATCGGCGATGAAGCAGCTGATCCTCTTCACCATCCTGATCAACGTGTTCATCGCCCCGTGGGGGCTGGCCGCCACGCCCGGGATCGGGAACGTGGCGCTCGCGATCGCGGCGCTGCTGGGCAAATGCGCGGTGCTCGGCGTCCTGATCGCGGTGATCGACAACTCGTTCGCGAAGCTGCGGCTGTTCAAGATCACCGAGTTCGTCGCGGCGGCGTTCCTGCTCGCGGTGCTGGCCGTGTTCACCCTCTACTTCGGAGGCGGCTGATGAACGTCCTGGCCGCGGACCCCGCCGCCGTCGCGCCGCCCGGAGTGTATGCCGGAGTGGCGAACGGGCTGGCGGTGCTGGTGCTGCTGACCGAGTTCGCGATGCTGCGGACCGCGTTGCTGCGCGCGCAAGTCCGGGTGTATGCCGCGCAGTCGCTGCTGGTGTCCCTGCTCGCGGTGGTCGTCGCGGTCGTGCGGGACGTGCCGGAGCTGTACGCCCTGGCGGCGTTGTCCTTGGCGCTCAAGGTGATCGTCGTGCCGTGGCTGGTGCTGCGGATGCTGCGCACGGCGGGCACCGAGATCGCCGGCAGCGGCGCGCTCGGCGTGGCCAGCGAGGTGCTGCTGGCGGTCGCGGTGGCGGCGTTCGGGTTCTTCGCGACCGGGCGCTTCCAAGTCACCAGCCCCGCGCTCCCGGAAACCGCGCTCGCGCTGTCGGTCGCGGTGATCCTGGTGGCGTTCGTGCTGATGATCGTGCGCCGTGACGTGGTCTCGCAGGCGATCGGGTTTTTCTCGCTGGAGAACGGAGTTTCCCTGGCCAGTCTCGTGGTCGCTGCCGGGATGCCGTTGATCCTCGAGGTGGCGTTCCTGTTCGACCTGCTGGTCGCGGTGGTCGTGTTCGGGGTGCTCATGCAGGTCCACCACCGCCGATCGGAATCGCTGTCCACCCGCGACCTCACGAAGCTGAGGGGGTGAGGCTATGCCGGTCGTCCTCGTCCTGCTGACCGCTCTCCCGCTGGTGTCCGCCCTTGGCGCGCTCCCGGCCCGCGTCCGGGCGAGCGAGACGCTGAGCCTGCTCACCGCGCTGGCTAGCCTCGGCCTCGCCGTCGTGCTGGTGCCCGCGGTCGTGCGCGGGCCGGTGCAGTTCGGGATCCTCCGGGCCGACGCGGTGTCGGTCGTGTTCCTGCTCGGCACCACTTTCCTCTACGCCGCGACCGCGGTGTACTCGATCGGCTATCTCCAGTCCGAACGCGACCGTCCGGGATTCGCCCGCTACGCCCGGAGATTCCACATCGGACTGAACCTGTTCGCCTGGTCGATGATGTGCGCGCCGCTCATGGACGGCCTCGCCCTGCTGTGGATCGCGGTGGAGATCACCACCGTCGTGTCGGCGCTGCTGGTGGCGCTGGACGACACCGACAACGCCGCCGAAGCCGCGTGGAAGTACGTGCTGCTCGCCTCCGCCGGTCTAGGCATCGGGCTGCTCGCCACGATTGTCATGTACTACGCCGGCTCCACCGTCCTCGGCTCGTCCTACGACGTCGCGTTCGCGCCCCTGCTCACCGCCGGGAAAACCTTGCCGCACAACGCCGTTCAGCTGGCGTTCGTGCTCGCCGTCGTCGGGTTCGGCACCAAGGTCGGGCTCTTCCCGGTGCACACCTGGCTGCCGGACGCGCATTCCGAGGCGCCGACGCCGGTCTCGGCGATGCTGTCCGGCTCGCTGCTCGCGGTGAGCTTCTACGCGGTGCTGCGCTATTACCAGGTCGCCGCCGGCACGCTCGGCTCCGGCTTCCCCCCGAACGGTGCTGCTCGTGTTCGGCGTCCTCACCCTGCTGCTGGCCGCGCTGTACCTGCTGGAGCAACGCGACCTCAAACGGCTGCTGGCCTACTCCAGCGTCGAGCACATGGGCATCCTCACGATCGGCATCGGGCTCGGCGCGCCCTTGGCACTCGCCGGAGTCCTGCTGCACGTGGTCGCCCACGCCGCGGCGAAAGGCAACGCCTTCTTCGGCGCCGGGGTGCTGGTCCGCAAGTACGGCACCAAGGACACCGGCACCATCCGGTCCTGTTTGGACACTTTGCCGTGGACGGCGCCGCTGTTCCTGTTCGCGATACTGGCGTTGTCGGCGATGCCGCCGTTCGGGCTGTTCCGCAGCGAGTTCCAGATCGTCGCCGGCGGGCTCGCCGGCGCCCACGACACGGTCACCGTGGTCCTCGTCGTGCTGGTCACGCTGGCTTTCCTCGGGCTGTCGGTGGCGACGACGCGGATGCTCTTCGTCCGCGGCGGCACCGAGCTGCCGGTGCGCGGGGAGCCGAGTGCCTGGATGGTCGCGCCGATGGTGGCCGGGCTGCTGGTGCTGATCGTGCTCGGCGTGCACCCGCCAGCGGACTTCGCCGATCTCCTGGCCCGCGGAGTGGCCGAGCTGGGAGGCGGGACATGAGCCGGGAGGAGATCTTCGCCCGGATCGGCGACGGGGCGCGGTTCGCCGCCCTGATCGGCGACGGCGACCTCACCGAAGGCGTGACCCTGCACGTGCTGCTGGCCCGGCCGGGCGGCATCGACGTCGCAGACCTGCGGCTCCTGCCCGGCACCGGCGCCTATCCCGCGCTGACGCCGAGGATTCCCTCCGCGTTCTGGTACGAGCGCAAGCTGCATGACTTGTTCGGCGTGGTCCCGCAGGGCCATCCGCGGCTCGACCCGCTCGTGCTGCCGCACCCGGACGACAACGAACCCCTGCCCAGCCCCGGCGCCGCGTTCCACCCGTCCCACGTCGAGCCGGACGAGCGCGCGCTGCCCAGCCACGTGATGGGCACCGGCCTGTTCAGCCTCCCGCACGGTCCCGTCCGCTCCGGGGTGTTCGAATCGGTGGAGTACGTCGTCGAGACCCCGGGCGAGGACATCCCGCACGTGAACGTCCGCCCGCACTTCAAACACCGCGGCCTGGAAGTGCGCTTCGAAGGAATGGCCCCGAATCACGCGGTTCTGCTGGCCGAACGGGTCGAGGGAATCGCCTCCGTCGCGCATGCCCTCGCGTTCTGCCACGCCGTCGAGGAACTCGCCGATGCGCAGCCGCCGCTGACCGCACAGCTGGTGCGCGCGCTGCACGCGGAACTCGAACGCATCGCCAGCCACCTCGACGTCGCCATGAAACTCGCCGACGCCGCCGGCCTCGCGGTCGCCGTCGCCCGCTTCGGCTGGCACAAGGAGCGCACGCTGCGGCTGGTGTCCGCGTTGTGCGGCAACCGATTCGGCCGCGGTGTCGTGATTCCCGGCGGAGTACGCGCGCTTCCGATGCTCGGCCGCGAAGACCTCCGGTCCCGAATGGACGCTCTCCGCCGCGCCGTCTCCGCCGACGCCGAGGCGTTGATGCAGACCGCGTCGTTCCTCGACCGGCTGCGCGGAACCGGGCCGCTGGACGAGGATTTCGCCCTGGAGCACGGTCTGCTCGGCCCGGTCGGACGGGCCGGCGGCACCGGCGACGACACCCGGTGGGACCGGCCCTACGACGCCTACCCCAAGCTCAGCCGCACGCCCGGGCCGCGCCGCAGCGACGGCGACGCGATGGCCCGGCTGCGGGTGCGGTGGGACGAGGTCGCCGAGTCGTTCGACCTGCTTGCCCAGATCGTCGAACTGCTCGGCGACCGGCCCGACGAGACGCTGGCCGCCCCGGTCGGCCCGGTCGCCGGTCAGGCGGTCGGCTGGGCCGAAGCACCGCAGGGCGAAGTGCTGTACTTCCTCGACGCCGAGCGCGACGGGCGGCTGCGGCGATGCGCGCCGAGGTCAGCGTCGTTCCACAACCTCGCCGTGTTCTCCCAGGCGTTCCACGGCGACATCCTGACCGATTTCCCGTTCATCGAGGCCAGTTTCGGCCTCTCCATAGCCGGGGTGGCGATGTAGATGCCTTGGGTTTTCCGCGGCTTGCGCGACGGGATCGTCACGACCGGACACCCCCGGCGGCCCGACGCCGACGACGTCCGCTCGATCGCCCGCACGGTCGGCGAAACGGCCTGGGACCCGGGGCTGGACGAGCTGTGTCCCACCGGCGCGATCCAGGATGACCACGGCCGGGTCCGGCTCGACCAGGGCCGGTGCATCGGGTGCGGTGCCTGTGTCGCCGCCCGGCCCGACCGGTTCGGCTGGCAGGACGGCAACGACGTCGCCCGGCTCTCCCGGGAAGCCCTCGTGGTGCCCGAACTGGCCGAGACCGATGCCGAACTGCGCCGTCTTCGTGCCGCGTTGTCCCGGCGCACCAGGGCATTCCGCCGGTCCGTCCACATCAGACACGTCGACGCGGGCTCGGACGGCGCCGAGGAATGGGAAGTACTCGCCTTGCTCAACCCGGTCTACGACGTGCACCGGCTGGGGATCTTCTTCACCGCCAGCCCCCGCCACGCCGACCTCCTGCTCGTCACCGGCGCCGGAACGCACGGGATGGCCGCGCCGCTGGCCCGCACGCTGGAGGCGCTGCCGCGTCCGCTTGCGGTCATCGCCGTGGGCGCCGACGCGATCAGCGGCGGCCTGGTCTCGCCCTCCTACGCCACTGCCGGCGGCATCGGCGACCTGCTCCCGGTCGACGTGTGGGTGCCGGGGTCGCCGCCGAGCCCGTTCCGGCTGCTGCACGCGATCCTGCTGGCCACCGGCCGGCTGACCGGGACGAGGCGAACGCGATGACGGCCGTCCTGATCGCCGCGCTCGGCCTGCTCGGCCTCGCGCTGCTGGCCGATCTGGTGCTCGGCGTCCGGCACGCTTGGGCCCGCCCCCTGCCTTATCTGCTCGGCGCCGCGGCCGCGACCCTGCTGACCATCGTCGGCGCCGCCGGGCTCACGGGGCACCCGATCCGGCTGAGCCTCGACGCGTTCCTCGGCTTCGGCGCGGCCGACCTGACCGTCGACCGGCTCTCCGCACTGTTCCTCGTAATCAGCTTCTCCGTCGCCGTCCCGGTCTCGCTGGCGTGCGCGGACTGGGCGGTCCGGCCGCACCGCGTCCGGGCAAGGGGCCTCAGCTGCGCCTATGCGCTCGCCTTCGCGTCGATCGCGGTCATCGTCACCGCCGACCACGTGTTCGTGTTCCTGTTCGCCTGGGAGACGCTGACCGTCGCCTTCTACCTCATGACCGCCCACCAGCGCGGCTGCACCGCGACACCGGCGATCGTCACCATCGCACTCGGCAAGGTCAGCGGCGCGGCACTGCTGGTCGGCCTGCTGCTGCTCGCCGCCCAAAGCCGCAGCTTCTCCTTCCCCAGCTTCACGACGCTGCCGCACACCGGCGTCCGCGACGCGGCCTACGCCTTGCTGGTGCTCGGTTTCGCGGTCAAGGTCGGGCTGGTCCCGGTGCACGTGTGGATGCCGCGCGGCTACCGCGCCGCACCGGGACCGTTGCGCGCGGTCATGGCCGGAGTCGCGGTGAACGTCGGGTTCTACGGCCTCTGGCGGACCCTCGCGCTCCTGCACCAGCCGCCGCCCTGGCTCGCCGTCGTCGTGCTCCTGCTGGGCGGCGCGACCGCGCTGCTGGGCATCGCGCACGCCACCGTGCAAACCGATCTCGCCGAGGTGGTCGCCTACTCCAGCGTGGAGAACGCCGGGCTCATCACGGTCGGCTACGCGGTCGCGATGATCGGCGCCGCCGCCTCGATGCCGCCGCTGATCGCGGTCGGGCTGCTCGCCGCCACCCTGCAAACGATCGCGCACGCACTGGCCAAATCGTTGTTGTTCACCGCCACGGCCGGGATCGAGGACGCGACCGGCACGACCGAACTCGACGACCTGCGCGGCGTCGGGCACCGTCTGCGGTTCTCCGGCACGGGGCTGGCGATCGGCGCGCTCACCCTCGCCGGGCTGCCGCTGACTGCCGGGTTCGTGTCCGAGTGGTTCCTGTTGGAGGCGCTGATGCAGCAGTTCCGGCTTGGCGCGCTCGGCTACACCCTGCCGCTCGCCGTCACCGGCGCGCTGGTCGCGCTCACTGCGGGCTTCGCCGCCGTCGCTTTCGTGCGCATCGTCGGGCTCACCGTGCTCGGCCCCCGCGGACCGCGCGACGCGGAACTGGCCCGGGACACCGGCCCGCTCGGCAAGCTCGCCCTCACCGCCCTCGGCGCCGGCTGTCTGGCGGTCGCCGCCGTCGCGCCCCTCCAGGTGCGGGTCATCGCCGCCGGGCTCGGCCCGATCGTGCCCCGCGACGCCACCGGGTCCGCGATCAAGGGGCCCTGGGTGCTGCAACCGGTGTTCCCCGGCTTCTCCATCCTCTCCCCGTCCTGGCTCGCCGTCGTGCTGCCGGCGCTGCTGGCCGGGGCCGGACTCCTGTGCCTGGTGTTCGCGCGGGGCCGCATGTTCGCCGTCCGCCGGGTGCCCGCGTGGCGTTCGGCGACCGGCGGGGTCGAAGGCGAGAACCAGTACAAACCCTTCGCCTTCACCAACCCGACCCGCAAGGTCCTGGCGAACGTGCTGCTGACCCGCGCCGAACTGCGCACGGTCGAACGCCAGAGCGGCGGCCGGGACGACGACCCGCGCCCCGACGCCGCCGGCGCCCACCTCGGCTACACCTCCGACGTCGTGGAAGCCGTCGAACAGTTCCTCTACCGGCCGCTGCTGCGCCCGCTGCGCGCCGCCGTCCGCACCGCCAAACGCCTCCAGAACGGACGGCTCGACGCCTATGTCGGCTACCTGCTGATCGCCTTCGTCGCCGTGCTCGCCCTCGTGCTCATCCTCGCCTGACCAGAAAGGACAACCCCGTGCACTGCCTCGACTGCTCTCTCGCCAATGAAACGCGCCCCGCCGTGGGAATCTGCACCACCTGCGGCGCCGCGGTCTGCCGCGACTGCGTCCGCGTCGGCCACAACTCCGTCCCGCACTCCACCGGCTTCAGCTCCGCAGACCTGGCCTTCACCGAAATCCGGCAGTTGGCCTGCCTGCCTTGTGCCACCGCGTTGTCCGCCCGGCACGCCCGCGAGTACGGCTTCGCGCCGCCGACTCTCCCGCCCGTCGAAACGCAGTAGACTCCGCCACGCGCATCAGCGCCCGGCGGTGGGGCTCGCCGGACCCAACCGCGGCCGTGCGCCGCCAACAGCCCCTGCCTGGTCCGACGATCGCTGCGATCACACAGGCAGGGAGGCCACGGGTGGCAACTCTGGTCATGCTCCGCGGTTTTGCGCCCCTCTGCTACGACGTGTAGCCGGCCATGGCACTGCGCGATCACGAACAACAGCAGCTCGACGAGATCGAGCACGAGCTTGTCCGGGAAAACCCGCGGCTGGCCCGGCGCTTCGCTGCGTTTCACCCGGTGCGCCTGTCCACGCTCGCCGCTGCCGCCGCGGGTCTGCTCACCCTGCTGGCCACCGAGCTGGTGATCACGGTCGTCGGGATCGGCATGGGCTCCCCCGGGCCGATCGTGGTGGGCGCTCTGCTCACCGCCTTGGTCCCGGCGACGCTCATCCGGCACTTCACCTGCGGCTGGAAGCAAGGCAACAGTTAGGTCTGGAAAATAACGACAGTTAGCATCCCCAAGATCGGTGCCCCTGCCGCCGCACGCTAGCCTGACCGCTTCCCTGAACCGGCGACCTGCGAGGACGGCAGCACGTGAGCATGATCGACATCGCTCAGGCGATCGTCCGGGACCGGTCGCCGGCCGCGATCTCGCACCTCAACCAGGAGCGATGCCGCCTGCCGAGGCCGCGCGCCTGCCGGCAGGCGACCGCCCGGACCCCATCCCGCTACGATGACGAGAATCTACAACCATGTAGATGAAGACGGAGGAGTCCGCCCCCCGTCGCAAGCACCAGCCCACCGCTCGCCACTGCCCAGAAAGACCACCTGCCATGGCTCCCAGTTCCCCCTTCCGGCTCGCCTTCGACGGCTCGACCGTCGACGGCTCGTGGTTCACCTCGGTGACCGACTTCGCGCGGCACACCGCCTGGCTCAACGCTCCGGCCGAAGCCTGGACCCAGTACGGACTGGGGGTCTTCGCCGTGCTGATGATCGTGGGCTGGTGGCAGGCCCGGCGCGCGGACGCGGCCACGATGACCGCCGCCCTCGTCGCCCCCGTCTGCGTTCTGGTCGCCTTCGTCGTCGCCGAGGTCGTCAAGTCCGGCGTCGCCGAACTGCGGCCCTGCCGTTCCCTGCCGAACGCCTTCATCGTCGAAGCCTGCCCCGCACTCGACGACTACGCCTTCCCCAGCGGCCACTCCACCGTCGCCGCCGCCACCGTCGCGGCCCTGTATCTGGTCAGCCGCCGGCTCTGCGCCATCGCCGCCTTGTTCGCCCTCGCGGAAGGAGCCTCCCGCGTCTACGTCGGCGCGCACTACCCGCACGACGTCGCCGGCTCGTTCGTCGTCGGTCTCCTCGTCGCCCTCGCCGCCAGCGTCGTCCTGCGCCGGGTGGCCTCCGGGTATGTCGAGACCCTGCGCACCGGACGCCTCCGGCCGCTCCTGGCGGTCAGCTGACCGATTCCTATCGGCTGGTCACAGATCCTCGTGCAGCACTTCTCCCGGAGTTTCCCGGTCCGGGGCGACGACACGGGGATGCACAAGCTGAAGGACACGGTCGGCGGCGATCGGATCGTCGGCGGCCCGGCGCTGCTGGGGTTCAGCGTCCGCCCGGCCTGAGCTACCCGTGTAGGCGCGCACCACGTCTGTCGCGGGGCCGGCTCGCACGATGCGCCCGGAGTCCAGCCACAGCGCCGAATCGCAGAGGTCGAGCAGGAACTCCTCGGTGTGCGAGGCGAACACCAGCAGCCCGCAGCGCGCGACCAGGTCGTGCAGCCGTGCCCGGGCGCGTTCGAGAAAGTCCGCGTCGACCGCGCTGATGCCTTCGTCCAGCAGCAGGATCTCCGGGTCGATCGACGTCACCACGCCCAGCGCCAGCCGCACCCGCATGCCGGTGGAGTAGGTGCGCAGCGGCATCCGCAGGTAGTCGCCGAGTTCGGTGAAGTCGGCGATCTCGTCGATCCGGGCCCGCATCCGGCGGCGGGTCATGCCGAGGAACATGCCGCGCACGACGATGTTCTCCAGTCCGGAGATTTCCGGGTCCATGCCGAGGCCGAGGTCGAACACCGGCGCCACCCGGCCGGTGCGCCGCGCGGATCCGCGGGTGGGTTCGTAGATCCCGGCCACCAGCCGCAGCAGGGTGGACTTGCCCGCGCCGTTGTGCCCGACCAGCCCGACGCGGTCGCCCTCGGCCAGCGAGACGGTGATGTCCCGCAACGCCGTCACGATCGGCACTTTCGCCCCGGTCCGGATCGTCCCGCCGGCGGAGGTGAGCACGCGTTTCTTCAGCGAGCGGGACTTCGCGTCGAAGATCGGGAACTCCACGAAGGCGTGGCACAGCTCAACGCCGGCCATTCCGGCGCCTCCCGCCCGAGAGCGCCAGTGCCGCCGCCGCGAATGCCCAGCCGGCCAGCACGTCGGTGGGCCAGTGCACGCCGAGCACGATCCGGCTGATCCCGACGGCCGCCGCGACCGGCACCGCGACGATTCCCGGCCGGCGCAACAGGTTCACGGCGACCAGACCCGCACCCAGCGTGCCGAGAGTCGTGTGCCTGGAAGGAAAACTCGGGCCGGACCATTCCGTGCGCCACAACCGTTCCGGCGGACGCGGCCGGTCGATCAGATCGGCCAGGCCGCGTCGCAGTGCAGCCGCGACCGCGAGCGTGACGATCGGCGCGGCCCGCCCGCCGGATCGCGTCAGGAGGCACGAGGCGCCGACCGCGGCCCAGGCGACCGGAGTCTCCCCGAGCGTGGTCACCATCTGAGCGCACCGCACCGCGGACCGCGGTGTCTGCCCGTGGACCCATTCCAGGACCTGGAGTTCCGTCTGCCGCCAGCGCGCACATCCGATCATGGCGGCTCACCGTGCCGCGGCGCTGAGGACGGTGGTGTCAAGCTCGCGTACGGCCTGGTCGAGCACGCTGATCTGCTCGCCGAGTTCGTCGAGCTGGACGTCCGGACCGGCACTCTCCCGGCGCGCGGCTTCGGCGAGTCCGCGTTCGAGTGCGGCGAGCTGGGCCCGCCAGATCTCCGCGAGCGCGCGTTCGGTCCCGCATGCGTTGTCCTGCAACCAGTCCTGCAGCGCAGAGCGGGCGCGCCCGAACGGCCGGGGCACGGCATTCGCCGCCCAGTCGACCAGGTGACGGTGCAACCGCTTGCGGCGGATCGCTGCCGGCAGGCGGTGTGCGAGTGCCGTGGTGACCAGTTCCCGCCAAACGACCTCCGGGCCGAGTTCGAGTACCGGCAACCGTGGCGCGGCAGCGGTTTCCGGCATCGGCACCTCGTCCAGCCGGATTCCGAGCACCTCGGCCGCGGCCTGCCGTGACCGCGCGAGATCCGCAGTCAGACCGGACAACGCCTGCCGGGCGCCGGCGTGCATGGCCGTCTCCAACTCCGCGCCCAAGCGGTTGAACCACTCCGCGCAGCGCCCGGCCGCCAGGTCGCCGATCCGGTGCCGGACGAGATCTGCTGCGGTCTCGGGGCGCGCGGGCTGTTCCGGCAACGCGGCCCCCAGCACTTCCCGCGTGGCCGCACGCGCCGCGCCGACCGCACGCTCGTGTGCGGCATCCAAGTCTGCCCGCGCCCGCCGCGCCGCACCGTGCAGATGGTCCACGGCGGCCGTTTCCGCGACCCGGGCGTTGTCGAGTATCGCCCGCAGGGCGCGCACCGCACCCGCACTGTCCTCAGTGGACCGTCGGATCAGCTCGTACTCGATCCGCAGGCCGTCCAGTACCGCGGTCGTTTCCCGGCGCAGCGCACGCGCGGTCGAGGACACGACGTCCGCTTCGCCGCAGCGTGCGATCCGTTCCCCGAGCCACGCGACCAATTCCGTCGGCGCGCCGGTGCGCAACGAGACCGGCAGCACCGGGACGTCCGAGCCGAGCGGTCCGGCGACCGCGGCCCGGGTGAACGCGACGATCTCGGCCAAATCGCCGGGCCGCACCAGGTCGGTTTTGTTGACCAGCACCGCCGCGGCCGCCGCGGTCGTCATCACCTCTGCGGCCAGCGTCAGCTCAGCCTGCGAGACAGGCGGATCGGCGGCCACCACGAGCACGGCGAGGTCCACGCTGTCGCGCGCCCGCGCGGCTTCCTCGGTGTTGGCCTGATGTACAGATCCGGTGCCGGGCGAGTCGACCACTTCGGTGCCTGCTGGGAGACAGGCCGACGGCGCTGAGATCCGCACGGTGTCCACCTGCCGGACGTTGCCGGGGTTGCCGCGTTCGCTGACCAGCTCGGCGACCTCGTCCAGCCCGATCGGACGGCTGCGGCCGTCGCGGTAGCGGACCTCGGCATCCACAGTGGACGCGACGGTGACGGTGGTCGCGACCGACGTCACCGGCAGTGCGCCGGTCGGCAGCAAGTCGCGGGCGAACAGCGTGTTCACCAAGGTGCTCTTGCCGCGCTTGGCCTCGCCGAGCACGAGCACCCGGACCTGCCCGGACAAGGCACGGGACACCGCGTCGTCCACCACTCGCGCCCGTTCGACCGGGAGATACCGCCGGACCAGGTCGGCCAGGTTCGCCAGCGCGGCAGTCACGACGATCGCCTCGCCTCGGCCGGCGCCGGGCGCCACACGTTGCCCAGGTAGGCGGCAGTCCGCTGCGCGCCACCCGCATGGAAGCCGCGCAGATACCCGCCGATCGGAGGCCGCAGCTCCAGCGACAGCACGTGTTCCAGCCGCACGAACCGCGGCACCAGGCCGTCCTCGACCCCGTGCGGCTCGGCGTCCGGGTCGTCGGTCTCGGCGTGCAGCACGATCTCGACCAGGTGCTGGCCGTAACGCGAATTCGTTGCCTCCAGCACGAACGCGACGCCCGTCGGCGTGACCGCGAGACCGGTCTCCTCGCGCACTTCGCGGCGCACGCACGCGCCGACGGACTCCCCGTCCTGTTGCGTGCCGCCGGGCAGCACCCAGTCGGTGATCCGCTGGCACAGCAGGACGTGGGCGTCGCGCAGGATCAGGCCGGTGCAGCGCAGGTTGACGGGTTTGGCGTCCAGCCCCATGGCTTCCTCCTCGTCCGGTCGCCCGGCAGAATGCTGCGCGGACGCGGTCGCGGGTAGAAGCCATCAGCGCCGGACGGCGCGAATCACGGCGAGCCCCATCGCCGGTCGCGGTGCCGAGCACCACGGACTGATCCACGGTAGCAGCCGAGCACGCGCGGTGCCTAGCGGTGACCGGCGAAGACGCGGCGATAGGAGTCCGCGCCGTAGCTGGTCGGCAGCGGTTCGCCTTCGGTCAGGGTGAACGTCCGCTCGCGCTCCGCGCGCAGGAACAGCATGTCGTCGCGGTGCTGCTCGCACAGGCTGTGGCCGAGGTCGTAGAGGTGGGTCACGAACAGGACTTTGACGCCTGTTTCGGTGAGCGCGCGGACCACCTGGCGAGCGAGTTCGGATCCTTCGGCCTCGTTGGTGGAGGCGAACGATTCGTTGCACAGCAGCAGGCCGCCGGGCCGGATCCGGTCGGCGATCTCGCTCATCCGGGCCAGCTCCTCGTCCAGCTTGCCCCGGGTCATCGTGTCGTCCTCCTCGCGTTTGAAATGGGTGAACAGGCCCGTGCACGTGTTCGCCCGCAAGGCTTCCGCCGCCGTGAACATCCCGGCCTGCAGCATCAGCTGCGCGGTGCCGCAGCTGCGCAGGAACGTGGATTTGCCGCCCTGGTTCGCGCCGGTGACGAGGACCAGCGTCTTGCCGTCGGCGTCGACGTCGTTGCCCACCACCTGTTCATCGGACCGCAGGGCGAGGCACACGTCGTACAGTCCGCGCGCGGTCAGCACCGGCTCTCCGCTCGGTTCCGGAGCGGGAAAGCAGACCGGTTTCCCTTTCGCGCGCAGGCGTTCGTGCAGGTTCAGGCAGCCGAGGCAGAAGGCGAGTTCGGCGCGCAGCACGCGGAAGAAGCTCTTCACGTGATCAGCCGATTGGGCCAGCGCGTTGGCCACGACGTTCACCCCGCGCCCTTGCAGGTCGCCGAGGGCCCGGGCACCGGCCTCGTCCCGCGCCGGCACGACGAACCCGTAGCTGGGCGGGGCGCTCGTGGTGATCCGCTCGATCCAGCTTCGTTTCGGCATCCGGTGCAGGCCGAACCGCACGCCGCGGTTCCCCTGTCCCAGCTCCGCGCTCATCAGCACGCCGCGGGGGAATTCGAGTTCCTCCAAGTGGTTCTCGGCCACGGCGAAGTAGTCGTCGTCGAGTTCCTCCCGCAGCATCGCGAAGAACCGGGCGAATCCCGGCGAGCGAAATTCGCCGCCGCGCTCAATCGCTTGCTGCCGCAGCTGTTTGAGGTTGTCCACGAGGAATTCGAGCGTTTTCACCGACCGGTTCAGGATGTGCTCGGGCGAGTCGCGGGAAAGGATCCCGAACCACACCTTCCGCTCGACCTGGCGCGCGTCGACCGCGATGGCGTAGAGGTCGCGCACGACCCCGGGATGGGCGACGCAGTCGGCGAGAACCTGCTGGCGATACCGGATCGCGTCCGGGTCGGTCAGGCTCGCGAACATGATTCGGGGCACGAGGTCGCGCAGGAAGTCGTCGCCGGCGGCCATGGCGTCGAACAGGGTCTCCAGTTCCAGATCCTGGACGAGGTCGTCCGGCGGCGGCGGGGCGTCGAGATCGGCGTCCTGGTCTCGGTGCAGCAGGAAGACTTTCATCGCCCGATCCGCCTTCGCAGGGTGTCGTAGGCTAGTCCGTATTTCTCGGCGATCGCCGCGGCGTAAGCGAGCCCGTCGGCCGCCCGCCGTTCAAGCCGGTAAGTGCGTTCGGCCGGATCGTCCGGAACGACCCCGCCGACCATGCTGACCGTCGCCTCGCCCAGCGACGCGAGATCGTCCACAAAGGTCACATACACCGTCAGCGCGCCCAAGTCGATGATGCGGCGCAGCACGTCGGTGCCGATGAACCGGGCGTCGTGCAGGGTGGTGGACGCGAAGCTCTCGTTCAGCACGAGCACGCTGTCGCTCGTCGCGTCGCGCAGGATGTCCCGGATCCGCACCAGCTCGTCGTCGAGCTTGCCGCGCAGGGTGATCGGATTCTCCTCGCGTTCGAAATGCGTGAACACCCGGTCCGGGAGGAACAGCCTGGCTCGCGCCGCGGGCACCGGGCATCCGAGCGCGGCCAGGTGCGCGAGCTGGCCGAACATGCGCGCGAACGTCGTCTTGCCGCCCTGGTTCGGCCCGGTCACCACCAGCACCCGTTCGGCACCCGACAGTCGGAAGTCGTTGCACACCAACGGGCTGTCCGGGACGAGCTTGGTGGCGAGAGCGAGGTCGAAGGCGTCCTCGGCGTAAATGTCGTGCGAGGTCGCCGAAATCTCCGGATAGCAGAACCGCAGACCGGTCGCCGACAGCCGCCGGATGTGCGCCAGGTAGGCGAGGTAGAACTGCACCTCGCGATCGAACCGGCCGATCGCGGCCGCCAGGTAGTCACGATGCCGTTCGCAGTAGTCCGCGAGAGCGCGGAACGCGCCCGGGTACAGCCGGGCCGCGCAGTCGAGAACCTGCGCCTCGATGTGGTTCATCTCCGGCGGCTCGGAAAACCGGACGAAGTAGTCCTTCACCGCGCCCTGTTTGAACTTCGCGAACGTCTTCTCGACCTCGCTGCTGTAGTCCGCGTCGTCGTCGAACCGGCTGACCTTGACTCGCGCGCCCTGGACGTGCACGCGGTACTTGATCCGCGCGAGCTGCTCCTGGAGATCACGCGTGTCGGCAAGCAATGCGTGAAAAGGTTGCGCCGCAAGGTATCCGGCGACGTGCTCGTGGATCGACCGCAGGCCGCGGGACCGGATCTCGACGCGGTCCAGCCCTTCCCGCAGCGCCGCGACCGCTCCACAGTAGACATCCACCGCGTCGAGGAACCACCGCTGCTTCTGCCGGGGATAGTGGATCTTTCCGGCCAGCGCCAGGCGCTCGCGCATGCGCCGCATCCGCTCGGCGAACTCCTCGACCACCTCGCGCACGTCGTCGCGCTGGAGGTCGCGGAACACTTCGTGCCGATACTCGACGGCAGGCGCCTCGTGCAGCGGCGCGGAGAAGAACAGGCCCAGGTCGTACTCGGCCCGCCCGGCAGTCACCGCGGACACCGCCTGGCCGAGATTCAGATCGCCGAAGAACGCGGGCTCGGCCGGTCTGCCGACGGTTTCGCCACCCGGGAACAGGACGCTCGGAGAACGCGCCATGCCGCACCACCCGCTTCCACACCAGCTCGGCACTGGTAGAAGCCATCAGCCGGGGGCGGCGGTTGCGGCGAGCTTCATCGCCTCACCCGAGCATACCCGAGCCAGCCCTCCGGCTGATCGCGTCCGGCGTCCGGCCGTGGCACAATCGCAGGCAGGTGATGGGGCTCACCACAACCGCGGCACGCCGCTAACGGTCCCTGACGAACACGTCAGGGAGAGGTGTGCGAATGCGACACCGGGGTGAAGCCACCGCGCTGATCACCGTCGGCGTCCTGCTGGCGCTCGGCGTGGCCGGAGTGCGTGCCCGCGGAAACGCCCGCTGGTCGTTCGCGGGGCCGTTCGCGCACGTCGGGGGCACGACGCTGGCTGTCCTCACCTCGATCCTCGTCCTCGCCGCGGTTCTTCCGGTGCTCGCGTTCTTCGCGGCGCTGCGCCGTCGCCGGAGGCCTGAGGACGACGACTTCGAGGCCGTCCACGAGCCGCTGGGCACGAAATGGGGCCGGCGGTGGGCAGTGCTGATCACCCTGGCCGTCGTCGCCGCACCGCTCGTGGTCCTGGCTGTCGTGGCGTCGCGAGCCACCCCGCCGACGCAGCCTCCAGTCCGGTTCGTGCCCCCTCCGCCAGCAGCCGCGCCCTCGGTGGCTTCCCCCGGCGGCGGGCCGTCCTGGCTGTTGCCGGTCGTGCTGCTGGCAGCCCTGCTCCTGCTGCTTCTCCGATGGCACCGCCGGGCGCCGCGTCCGATCGAGGCGTCAGGTGGTCTGGCGGAGGCTGCGGCAGCGGGCCGCGGCGAAATCGTCGCGGCGGTCACCGGCGGGCCGCGAGGGGCGATCCTGCGGTCGTTCGCGGCGATGGAGCGCGCACTCGCACAGTCCGCGGCGGCACCCCGGCTCTCCGACACCCCGTCGGCGGTGCTCGCCCGCGCCGCAGACGGCGGACTCGTGCGCGCAGGACCGGCACAGCGGCTGGTCGACGTGTTCGCCGAAGCACGCTTCAGCAGCCACCCGATCACCGGCGCGCACCAGGACACCGCGCGCCAGGCCCTGGACGAACTCCTCCACGACCTCGGCAGGCGACCATGATCACCGTCCTGTTCAGCGTCGCCGCGGCGGTCCTGCTCGCCGTCGGCTATGCGATCGCCTCGGTCGCAGGCCTCTTCGTCACCGCAGTGCTGATCACCGTGCTGGCGATAGTCAACGTCCGGGCAGCTCTGCGCCCCTCGCAGACCGCGGCCGCACCGGCCCGCGAGGCTCGGCGGCCGGACTTCCCCGGCTATGCCAAGCTCGCCGCCGCCGTGGCCTGGTCCGGCACCTCCCGGCACGCCTGGGACTGCGACCTGCGCCCGGTCCTCGTGCGCCTGCTGGGACCGGACCCGGACGGAAGGCGCCTCCTCGGCGAAGACCTCTGGCCGCTGGTCGACCCGAGCCGCGCGCGGTCCGGCGACCGCGACGCCCCAGGACCGTCGCACCAGACCCTCGCCGCGATCCTCGACCGCTTGGAGGCCCTCCGATGACGCTCACCGACGCCGCCATGACCGGAGCCCGCTCGACCGCCGTCCTGGACGAGGTCGAACGCGCCGTCGTCGGCAAACGCGCCGTCCTGGAGCTGATCCTGCTCGGCGCGCTCGCGCGCGGGCACGTGCTCATCGAAGACCTGCCCGGCCTCGGCAAGACACTGATCGCCCGATCGTTCGCGACCGTGCTCGGCCTCGGCTTCGCCCGCATCCAGTTCACCCCGGACCTGTTGCCCTCCGACGTCACCGGCGCCGTCGTCTACGACCAGGCCGACCGGCGGCTGGTGTTCCGGCCCGGGCCGGTGTTCGCCAACCTGCTGCTTGCCGACGAAATCAACCGCACCCCGCCGAAAACCCAGGCCGCGCTGCTGGAAGCGATGGCCGAAGGGCAGGTCACCGTCGACGGGCGCACGCACCCGCTGCCGGACCCGTTCGTCGTGCTCGCCACCGACAACCCGATCGAATACGAGGGCACCTATCCCTTGCCCGAAGCGCAGCTCGACCGGTTCGCCCTGCGCGTCCGCATCGGCTACCTGCCCGCCGAACGCGAACAGGACATGCTCCGCCGCCGCCTCGACCGCGGCTCCGCTCCGGCCGCGCTGCACCAGATCCTGGCTTCCGGCGAGCTGACCGCCCTGCGCGAATCGGTGGAACAGGCCGAGGTCGACCCGGACGTCCTGGCCTACGTCGTGCGGCTCGCGGCGGCGACCCGCGAGCACACCCAGGTGGTGGTCGGCGCCAGCCCCCGGGCCTGCCTGGAGCTTGTGCAGCTGGCCCGCGCGAAGGCGCTGCTGGCCGGCCGGGACTATGTCGTGCCCGAAGACGTCAAGGATCTCGTGCCCGCGTGCTGGGCGCACCGGCTCAGCCTGCGGCCCGAACTGTGGGTCCGTCAGGTGCGCGGCGAAGACGTGCTCGCCCGGATTCTCGACGACGTCCCCGTCCCGCGCGCCGGGCGGCCGACATGAGCGCGTATCCGGTGCACTGGCATCCGACCCCGCTCGCAGTGACACTCGCGACCTGTGCCGGACTCGCGATGCTGACCGGGATGCTGCTCGGCCGGGCGGACCTGATCGGGTTCGCCGCACCTCTGCTGGGCGCTCTCGCCGTCGGCCGCCGACGCCGGACGCCCGCCGAGTCGCTCACCGTCGATACCGCGCTGCCGGAGCCCCGCTGCCTTGAACACGACACAGTTCCGCTGACCGTCGACGTCCACGCACGCGGCGCGGCCGACGAGATCTCCGTGTCGCTGCCCACGCCTCGCATCGCTGCGTCCACTGAGGACGGACGCACGTTCGCGCTGCGACTGCTCCGTTGGGGGCGCTGGTCCGTACAACCGCGAGTGGCCGCCTACGCCCATTCAGGATTGCTCGAAGCCGTGGTGATCGCGGACGCCGGCGAAATACGCGCCTACCCCCGTACCACGACGCTCGACAGCCTGCCGCGCCCCGCTGATCTTCCCGACCGCGCCGGAGTCCACATCGGACGACGCAGGGGCAGCGGCATCGAATTCGCCGCCGTCCGGCCCTACCAGCCGGGAGATCTGCTGCGCCACGTCAACTGGACCGCCACCGCACGGCGAGGACAGCTGTACATCACCGATCGGCTCGCCGAGCAGGCCGCCGAGATCATCGCTGTGATCGACACCTTCTCCGCCGTCCCGCAGTCCGGCGGGTCCACATTGGACCTCGGCGTGCACGGCGCGACCGCCGTCGTGCGGACGGCCCTGCACCGGGGCGACCGGGCCGGCGTCGTCGCGCTCGGCGGGATCCTGCGCTGGATCGGCCCGGATGCCAGCGCGCGGCAGTTCTACCGCGTCGCCGACACTGTGGTCGAGGCCCGTCTCGACGATGCCGTCGTCGAGCCGGACCTCTCCCGGATCCCGCGGCCCGCGCTGCCGCCACGCGCCGCCGTGATCGTGTTCTCGCCGCTGCTCGACCACCGCGCGCTCAACGCCGTGCAGGACCTGCACCGCAGGGGGTGCGCGATCGTCGTGGTCGACACGCTGCGCACCGAACCGCCCATCGGCCGAGACGCCGAGACCGACCGCCTCGCAGTACGGCTGTGGCGCCTCGACCGACGCCGGGTCGAAACCCGCCTGACCGGCCTCGGGATCCCCGTCGTCCAGTGGAACGAGCGCCAGCAGCTCGACGACGTCCTCGGACCGCTCAGCCTTCGCCCGCTGATCGGGAGGACCCGATGAACACACTCGCCCGCGGACCGATTCCTATGCTCGGCACCGGCGTCCCCATGGCCGCCTCCACTCTCCAGGTCTCGCCCGTCGTCGTGGCCAGCGCAGCCGTCACGCTGCTGTTCGTCCTCGTCACCGCCCGCTGGCCGGGCTCATGGGCCGCCCCGCTCGCGGTCGTGACCGCTGCCTTCGCCGTTGCCGTGGGGACGCCGTCGCCGCCCGCAGCCTGCGCAACCGGGTTCCTGGCCCTCACGTTCCTGCTCGCCGGCGAAGCCCGCCGCACCCTCGCAGGCCATGCCGACCTGCCAGGCTGGCTGCGCCACCGCAGCCGCCTGCTGCTCGGCGGGCTCGCCGGCATCGCCGCAGCCCTCGTCGGCGACATGTGGACCACCGGCTCGCCCTGGCTTGCCGCAGCAGGCGTTCTCGCACTCGGCGGGGCGTACCTGCTCGCCGTGCGCCCCCTTGCCCCACCGCAATAAACCACGCGTCCCGACCCTTACGGAGAACGTCATGACCACCATGCAGATCACCGACCTCCGCGCCCGCGAAATCCTGGACTCCCGCGGCCGTCCCACTCTGGCCGTCGCCGTCTCCAGCGGGTCGCGGCACGCCACCGCGACTGTGCCTTCCGGTGCCTCGACCGGCCGGAACGAAGCCTGCGAACGTCGCGACGGCGACCCGGCCCGCTACGGCGGCGCGGGAGTCCTCGGCGCCGTCGAGTCGGTCAACACCGAGGTGCGGCACCTCCTGATCGCCCGCCACTGGACCGGTCTCGCCGAGATCGACCTGGCAATGGTCGAGCTGGACGGCACTGCCGACCGCAGCCGCCTCGGCGCGAACGCGATCGTCGGCGTGTCCATGGCGGTCGCCCGTCTGCTCGCGGACGCCGAGAAGGTTCCGCTGTGGTCCTGGCTGCACGTCCCGGGCGGGCGGCCGCGGCTGCCGGTGCCGCACTTCAACGTCCTCAACGGCGGCGCGCACGCCCGCACCGGCCTCGACTTCCAGGAATTCATGATCGCCCCGCTCGCCGCGGCCAGCCTGCCCGAGGCGATCCGCACCGGCGCGGAGGTCTACGCCGCGCTCCAGGCGCTGCTGACCGAACGCGGATACACCGTCGGTCTCGGCGACGAGGGCGGCTTCGCTCCGGACGTCACCCGGCCCGAAGACGCGCTGCAGCTGCTGCTCCGCGCGATCGAGGACGCCGGCTACCCGGCCGGCCAAGACGGCATCGCCATCGCGCTGGACCCGGCCGCGTCGCAGTTCCGCCAAGCCGACGGCACGTACCTGGTCAACGGCCGCCGGCACAGCTCGTCGGATCTCGTGCAGCGCTACGTCGAAATGGTGCGCGACTTCCCGATCTGGAGCATCGAAGACGGCATGGCCGAGGACGACCTCGCCGGGTGGCGCGAACTCACCGCGGAACTCGGCGACCGCATCCAGCTGGTCGGCGACGACAACTTCGTCACCAACCCGGCCCGCATCGCCCGCGGCGCCGGCCTCGGCGTCGCCAACGCCGCCTTGATCAAGCTCAACCAGGTCGGCACCGTCACCGAAACCCTCGAAGCGATCGAGATCTGCCGCGAACACCGCTACGGCCAGATGATCTCGCACCGATCCGGGGAAACGACCGACGACTTCATCGCCGACCTCGCCGTCGGCACCGGCTGCGGACAGCTCAAGGCCGGTGCCCCGGCCCGCGGCGAACGCGTCGCGAAATACAACCGCCTGCTGGAGATCGCCGCCGACGCGCCCGAACTCCCTTACGGCATCCCGGAAACCGCGTTCACCGTCCGCCTGGGATGAACCGTGCCCGGCTTCCTGCACCGCTTCCGCCGCCCCGCGCTCTCCGCCAGAGAGCAGCTGGCGCGGTTGTCGTCGGTGCTCGACCGCGCCGCGGCAGTAGCACCGGAGACCGAGACCGCCGTACGAGCCTGCGGCGCCGCTGGTGACGTGCCCGGCGCCATCGGCCACGCCGGCAGCGAACTCGTCAGCACCTACCACCGGCTCCGCGAAGAACTGAACAGCATCCCCGTGGACCGCGAACGCGCCCCGCTGGCAGACGAAATCGGCCGGCTGCTGCAGTACCACCAATGGCTCATGCGCACCGCCGTGCAGCTGGCCTTCTCCCTCAACCAAGACCCGCGCCGCGAAGCCATGCGCCGCCGACTCGACGGCGTCGGCCCACCCGCCGCGCGACTGCAGGCTCTCCGCGACCAAGTGGCAGAACGTCTCCGGAGCGAGCCGTGAACACCCCACGAGACGATGATGAACGCCACCGCCTCATTCGCGCCCTGGCCGACGACGGCTGCCTCCTGTGCCGCGACAAAGACGCCGCCGAACACCACTGGCACACCTGGTACGTCATGGAAACCCACCGAGATCCCGGCTACCGCCGCCGGATCGCGGCCGCTGGCGGCTTCTGCGCACGCCACCTGCGTCTGTTGACCACCACCTCCGAAGGCATCCGGGTCCTTCCCTCGCTCCTGGGAGATCTGATCGCCTCCGCTCTCGGCGGCGTGACCGGCTGCCACTGCGATCCCTGCGACAAAATGACCGCCGCCGTCGACCGCCGTCTCGGCGCCCTCGTCCGATGGCTCGACGACCCCGAGGTCATCAACGGAATCCGCCGGCTGTGCACCCACCACCTGCTCGACGTCCTGAACACAGCTCCGTGGCCGTTCGCGACCACACTCGCCGCCATCGCCCGGGACCAGCCATACACGCCTCCCTCCGATCCCGACCTCCTCATCCGGGCTCCGCACCTCACCGCCGCGGCCGAACTCTTCGCCGAGGACGACAAACGACTCACCGAACAGTCCACAACAGACAGAGCAACCCACGCCCTCGACCTTCCCTGCTGCCCCGTATGCCGCGCCCGCAGCCGCGGCGAACTGCGTTACGCCACCTGGCTTCTCGGCCAAGACGTCGCCCGCCTCGACCCCGGCGAGCCCTGGCTTTGCCCGACGCACCTCGCAGACGCCACCCTTCTCGACCACGACAGCGCCTGCACGATCTGGGCGACGATGCACCAGGCCGAACACGCCCGCCTTGCCCAGCTCGCCGACCGCCTCGACGCTTCGCCGCTCCCCGGGTTTTTCGCCCGCCTTCGCGCAGCCTGGCCGCACCTGCTCGAACGTCGCCGGGACAGGGCCGCTGCCGCATTTCGACGTCCGGAACGATTCGTCGCCGAGGCCCTCCGGAACTTCCGTGACAACCAACCCTCGTGTACTGCCTGCGCCGCGGGCGACCTCGCCGAACGTCGCGAACTCGCACTGCTCGACGCGGCCTCCCTGCACCACACCGTCCGCGAACGCTGGACCCGCGGCCACGGACTGTGCCGTGACCATGCCGCACTCGCCGCATCGGACCTCGCCAAAGACGTCCTGCGCAGCCGCCTGACGCTGCTGGGCTGGGAGCTTGAGGAAACCCAGCGCAAACACGCCTGGCACACCCGCCACGAACCAGCGACCCCAGCCGAAACGTCCTGGCCCCGCGCGATCCCCTTCCTCCGCGGCGATGCCTGCCTCGGCCTCGCCCCCGCCGAATTCGACGACCAGGACACGCCATGAGCGCCCCGCACACCCCCGACCCCGGCTACGCCGGCCGGGGTCCGATGTTCTGGCTGCCGCCACACGGCTTCGGCAACGGAATCTCCGCGCAGGCCTGGGCGGAGATCGCCGACCTCACCGCCGAGGAACTCCCCGAAGCACTGCTCGCCCTCACCGAAGCCGACATCGCCGCCTACACCGCGGCCGTCCGCGGTCGCCCCGGCTATTACCGGCTGTGGGTCGACTCGCTGCGCTATCTCCATGCCGAAGACGTCCTCATGGACGTCCTGCGCTCCTGACGCCGAAATCCCGCACGCGGACCAGCAACCCAGCGAGCGAGACCACGATGAACGCGCAGCCTCCGCCGAACTGATCGAACGCCGCCCAGCCGCACCAGGAACTCGGCGGCCGAACATGCCCGCGGAAACGTCACTTCCGCGGAGGGGGCGGATCCTGCCCGCGTTTGGTGCCGCAGTTCTGCCGTGACGTCCAGGCGTACAGCGCGAAAGCGCTACCCGCCCAGCGCCTGCCGTGGCCGGAATGCTCGGCACCGGGCGAAGGGCTGGGCGTGCTCGCCGGGCGGCGATGTCGCCGGACGTGCTCGCCGGATCCGGAAGGGTGCCAGTGTGCGGATGCCGAGGTCCAGGTACAGCGTTAGGCTCGTTGTTCATGCGGGTGACCTTCCACGGCGAGCTGGTCCAGCTGCGCGAGCAGCTGGTCGCGATGTGCGCGATGGCCGCTCAGGCGATGCGGCAGGCGAGCCGGGCGTTGCTGATGGCCGACCTCGACCTGGCCGAGCGGGTGATCGCCGGAGACGCCGCGCTGGATCAGGCTCGCGGCGGCTGCGAGGATCACGCGCAGAGTCTGCTGGCGTTGCAGGCTCCGGTCGCCAGCGACCTGCGAAGCATCCTCGCCGCGGTCTACTCGGCGGAGAAGATCGAGCGCATGGGCGACCTGGCTGCCCACATCGCCGACACCGCACGCTTCAGCCATCCCGACCACGCCGTGCCCGCCGACCTTGAGGACACGTTCGCCCGGCTGGGCGAGATCGCCGCCGGCATGGCCGACCGGCTGGGCGAACTGATCGGCCAGCCGGGCGTCGACGGCTTCGCCGAACTCGACGAGACCGACCACGCTGTCGATGCCCTGCATTCCCGGGTGCTCACCACGATCACCGGCCCCGGCTGGCCGTACGGGGTGCGCACGGCCACCAGCCTGGCACTGCTGGCCCGCTTCCACGAACGCTTCGCCGACCAGGCCGTCTCCGTCGCCAAGCGACTGGACTTCGCCGCCACGGGCGAGTTCCCCGCATAGCCGGCTGACGAGACGCAGACTGCTCAACGAACGACCCGTCCGGCCTCAGGAGCGAGCCGCCCGCGGATCCAGATCACCCTCCGCGAGCAGGCCCTTCGGTACACCGGCCCGATCGACGACCACAAGCTCGGCACCGCTGCGCACGCGTTCGGCGAGTTCCCGTCCGCGGAGACCAGCCGGGACGATCGCGTCCTCTCCGACCGTCCGGGCAACAGCCACGACAGGCACGGCCGGGCGCTGCGCCGGCGGCACCGCAAGCAGCGCCGACCGGCTCACGACTCCCCAGGCCCGGTCCTCGACGTCGAGGACCACCAGCTCCCGCACGCCGTACTGCTCGGCCACCATCAGCGACTCGGCAACGGACAGATGCTCGGCGACCGGAAGGACCGGCCGGCACAGGCTGCCGGCATCCGGCACCGGGAGGACGGCTTCGCTCAGCGCCTCCGACGCGCCTGCCCAGATCATCACCCCGGCGAAGACGAAGACGGCGGCGAACATGATCCCCGTCGAGGCACCGCCCAGGAGCCGCACGAGCGGAACCACGACGATCAGCACCGCGAGCAGACGCCCGAACCAGCCGGCGATCCTCGTCGCGCGCCGGCGGTCTCCGAAGACCCGCCACGCACCGGCTCGCAGGAGGTGCCCGCCGTCCAGCGGCAGCCCCGGCAGCAGGTTGAACAGGGCCAACGCCACGTTGAGAACAGCGAAGACATGGGTGAGCACCTCCGCCAGACCCGTCAGCGGCACCAGATCTTCAGCCAGGGCGGCCAGACCCGCCACCAGAACCGACGCCGCGGGCCCGCCGGCCGCCAGCAGCGCCTCGCCTCCGGGCGTGCGCGGGTCCCGGTCGAATTCGGTCGCACCGCCCAGCAGGTCGATCGTGATTCGCTTCGCCGGCATCCCGAGCGCCCGCCCCGCCGCCACATGGCCGAACTCGTGCACCAGCACGGACAACACCAGCACCGCTGGAAACACCAACGCCACCGCGTACCGCGCGATCCCGAGGCCGGGCGCCCACCTCCCTACCCACGGTGCGAACACGTAGACCATCAACGCGGCCAGCAGCGCCATCCACGGGCTCATCCGGACCGGAACCCGGCCGATCCGGCCGCACCCCCAGTCTCCGCCGCGCCGGCCCCACCGCGAAACGGCGCCTGGACCGCGCTGATGACGTCGCATGGAGTCATATTACTATATAGGTTAGTACTAATTGAGTTCCCGAGCCGGAGAGGAGGCGCGATGCCGCTCTCCTGCCCGATGACCGACGAAGCAGCCGCATATCTCCTGAAGAATCTGAGACCCGCGGAGCACGAGCGATTCCGGCGGCACTTGCGAGTCTGCATCGCGTGCCGCCGCGAGACCGACGAGCTGGGGCCCGTCGTCGACCTCCTCCGGGGCTTGCGCCCGGACCGTCCGGAGCACAGACCGGCGGACTGAAAACACGAACGCGATCTCCTGCTGTGATCGGCTGTCCGGCGCGCGAAGGAGAGCAGCGCTGCCGAAAATCACTGCCGCCTGAACCGTTCGGCCAGCTGGGGATCATTCTCCCACCACAGTCCTGCGGGCAGGCCTGCCCCCGCTGTTCAGTCGCCGCCGCCGCTGGGCTGAGCGGGCGACGTACCGGGTGCGGCGGAGCCCACCTCGATCGTCGTGTCCATGCCGAGTTCCTTGTGGTTGCCGACCGGGCAGGAAAGCTCATAGCGCCCTGGCTGGAGCGTGACGGTGAAGCTCCCCGACTCGCCGCCGCGCAAGGTGCCGGTCTTCTGATCGGCACCGCCGGGTCCGGCGAGTTCCAGCGCGTGGACTGTCGTTCCGCTGTTGCTCGCGACGAAGGTGTAGGTGCCGGGTGCCCACGTTCGCTGCGGCAGCCGGATCGCGAACTCGGTCAGCTCCACCGCGACCCGCGTCCCCGGCGGCGCAGCGCTCGACGACCGAGCCGGCGAAGCTGGGCTGCCGGGCGATCCGGCACCGCTCCCGCCGCATCCGGCCGCGCCGAGCGCCAGGATTCCGCCAGCCGCGGCTGCCCGGAGACCGCCCCGCCGACACGTCGCGCCGCGCCTAGCCATGGCGGCCGCCCGACGCCGGATCGCAGTAGTCGATGTCGTTCGTGGGATGGAACGGCCCCACGAGCAGCGCCCGCTTGAACGGGCCGCCCTCGGCGATCTCCTCCGCCGAAACGTCCAGCGTGAACTGGTCCCCCGGACGCAGCCGGCGGCCGGCGATCACGACCGGGGCGCGCACGAGGTAGATCGCCGACCAGGGGCAGCAGTAGTAGTTGCCGATCGCCGCGCCGCTGGCCGTGGTCCCGGCCGCGATCGCCTCCGCCCGCAGCGCCGCATCGATCTGCGCCTGGATCGTCAGCGTCGCCGCGGGGTCCGGGTCGCAGCGCCACAGGTGATCGATTGCCCGGCGCGCGGCCGGGTCGCGCTTCCAGCTCGCCCGGCTTGCCGGGTCGGTGAGGCACCACGGGTCGAAGCCCGCCTGTCCGGGAACCGGCAAGGCCGGTCCCGACACCATCGCGACCTGGACGTCGGGGCGATCCAGCAGAGCCGGCATCGCGAGCAGCTGCCCGATGAGGTAGTAGCGCTCGATCGCGCACTTGACCGAGTTCTCGACCCGCTGATGAACGGCCGCGTCAGCGTTCGGGGACCACAGCGACTCCGCGTAGGACGCAGTGCCCTCGGCTTCCGCCACCATCCCGTCGACGGTGGCCGCGAGGGCGTTCTTGCCCGCGGGGATTCCGGTGCGGGCGAAGTCGGCCTGCGCTGCCTGAACATGGTCGCGCATCGTCCGCACCGCGGCGAGCATGGCGGCCAGATGCGCACGCGGACACGGTTCGGCCTCGACCCAGGCGGGAAGCGAGGCGGGCAGGCTCACCTCGGCGGCGACGTCGAAACCGGGGTCGCGCGCGGCCCGTCGTGCGCGCGACGACCACTGCTCGACCTCGCCGAGGAACGCGGCCGCCTGCTCCGCCGTCACCGGCGGAAGGTATCCGACGGTCCGGGGAACCGCCGTGTAGTCCGCCTCGACGAACTGGTCGCCGAGGGTCTGCAAGGCGAATGCGTTCCAGGTGCACAGCAGCTGGCTCAGCTCGCCTGGGCGCGCTTGCCACAGCGTGGCCCCGCGGCCGGCAAGGCGGTCCCGGAGTTTCTCCGCCGTCAGCAAGTCCTCGTACGCGCCCGCACCGGCTCGCCGGTACGCCTCCACCGTCTCGGCCGAGACCTCTCCCCGCAGCACAGCCGCGAGCCGGGTCATCAGCGTCGGCCGCACCGCTTGCTGCTCCGGCATGAGCGTCCACCTTCCACTCCGGACAGACCGTCAATCTACTACTTGAGTTAGGAGCGAGGAAGCGCGCGCACGCGTCGTCGCCTTGTTCGCGCAGGCAGCCGGCAGTAGGTTGACGGCCCTCGGCTCGCCCGCCGCGACCTTACGCTCAGGTCGTTACGGTTCGGTTTCCAGTCCGACAGCCGGGTGAACCCCCGTTGACCCATACCCTAGGGGGGCATACAGTCCACTCGTTCGAGTGATGCGCATCACGACCGAAGCGGCTGCCGCGACGGGTGTCCGATGGCCGCCAGATTCCTCTGTCCCCAAGGGAGCCGCCATGCGCAAGGTACGGATGCAGCTGTCGCGAAGGGTCGTCCTGTCCTCGGTTCTGATCGTCTCGGCCGGGACGGTGCTCGGTTGTTCGAGCGCAGCCTCCGGAGACGTGCTGCAGAAGGTGCGCGACAGCGGCACCTTGCGCGTCGCGCTGACACAAGCGAATCCACCGTGGAATTTCGTTGGCCCGTCGGGCACTCCGATCGGCTACGACGTGGATGTCGCCAACGAACTGGCGCGCCGGATGGGCGTCGGGAAGGTCGAATTCGTCCAGGCGAGTTTCCAGACGTTCATCGAAGGCATCAAGGCGGGCCGGTACGACATGGTGATCTCCGGCCAGACCATCACCGCGGCCCGCAAGCAACAGGTCGACTTCTCCCGGCCCTACGAGGTGAACGGAATCTCGGTCTTCGTTCAGGCGTCGAATCCGAAGATCGCCTCGCTGACCGACCTCAAGGGCAAGACGGTCGCGGTGTCGGCAGGCACGACGCAGCAAAGCTTCGCACAGGACAAGATCCCGGACGTGCAGGTGAAAACGTACGAGAACGCGACACTCGGCCTGACCGATCTTTCCCGCGGGAACGCCGACGCGATGCTGGTTTCACGCTTCCAGGGCAGTTACCTGGCCAGCAAGAACGGCCTCGCCGTGAAGCCGGTGGGACCGCTGCTGGAGAGCGAGGTCAACGGCATGTCCTTCCGCAAGGATTCGCCCGCGCTCAAACAGGAAGCCGACAAGGCGATCGCCGCGATGATCGCCGACGGCACCCTGACCCGCATCTCGAAGCAGTGGCTCGGCGGCCTGGACATGGCGGCCGAACTCAAGACCGCGCCGGCGAACTAGGGAGGACGTCATGGACCTGCTCGCCAACGCGTTTCCCATGCTGGCCAAAGGACTCGGCGTCACCGTGCTGCTCGGCGTGGTGTCGTTCGCCCTCGGCTCGGCGCTCGGTGCGCTGATCGCACTGGCGCGGATCTCGTCGATCCGGGTGCTGCGGGCCGTCGCGATCGGCTACGTCTCGGTGTTCCGCGGCACCCCGCTGCTGATCCAGATCATGGTGCTCTACTTCGGACTGCCGCAGCTGGGCGTCCAGCTGGAGCCGATCCCGTCAGCGATCCTGGCTCTGACGCTGTTCTCCGCCGCCTACCTCAGCGAGAACTTCCGCGGCGGAATCCTCGGTGTCGACAAAGGACAGTGGGAAGCCGCCTCCTCGATCGGCATGCCGTACTGGCGCACTTTCCGCAGGATCGTGTTCCCGCAGGCGATCCGGATCGCGACGCCGGCGGTCGGCAGCCGCTTCATCGCACTCATGAAGGACACCTCGCTGGCGTCGGTGGTGACCGTGGTCGAGCTGACCCGGGTCGCGGAAAGCGTGGGAAACGCCAGTTTCCGTTACATGGAGGCATTCCTGCTCGCCGGGCTGATGTACTGGCTGATCAACACGTTGCTGTCGCTCGGGCAGAGCGTGCTCGAAAAGCGGATGGGAAGGGCGTACTGAAGATGACCCAGCCGATGATCGAACTTCGCGGCATCCACAAGCGCTTCGCCGACCTCGAGGTGCTCCGCGGCGTGGACCTGACCGTCCGGGCCGGCGAGGTCGTGGTCCTCATGGGACCGTCCGGATCGGGCAAGACGACCCTGGTGCGGTGCATGAACCTGTTGGAGGAGCCCGATTCCGGGCATCTGCGCGTCTGCGACTGCGCTTTCGACTGCGGTTCGCCGCGCGACCGCGCCGGACGGCGGCTGGCGCGGCAAGCCCGCCGGCGAACCGGCATGGTCTTCCAGCAGTTCAACCTGTTCCCGCACATGACCGCCCTGGGCAACGTCATCGAGGGGCCGCGCCAGGTCCGTCAGCTGCCGATGTCCGAGGCGATCGCCCTCGGCGAGCGGCTGCTGGACAGGGTCGGGCTGTCCGGAAAACGCGACGAATACCCATCCCGCCTCTCGGGCGGTCAGAAGCAGCGAGTCGCCATCGCCCGGGCGCTGGCGATGGAACCGCGGGCAGTGCTCTTCGACGAACCCACCTCGGCACTGGACCCCGAACTGCACGCCGAGGTGCTGGAAGTCATCAGGGAGCTGGCCGGAGAAGGCATGACCATGGTGATCGTCACGCACGAGACCCACTTCGCCCGCGAAATCGCCGACCGCATCGTGTTCATGGACGGCGGCGTCATCGTCGAAGAAGCGGCGCCGGAAGCCTTCTTCACCCGGCCGACCCAGGAACGGGCACGCTCGTTCCTGCGACTGGTGGATCACACGGGCGCGACGGCAGCCGCGCCCCTCCCCCGACGCGGCGAGGAGGCGGTATGACCCCGTTCGACGTCGACACCGCACGCAAGGAAACGCCCGGCTGCGAGACGGTCGTGCACTTCAACAACGCCGGAGCCGCCTTGATGCCGCGTCCGGTGCTGGACAGCGTCATCGGGCATCTCAATCTCGAAGCGAGCATCGGCGGATACGAGGCCGCTGCCGCCGCGAACGACGCCCTGGAAGGCGTCTACCCGTCGGCGGCGCGCCTGCTCGGCTGCGCACCGGACGAGATCGCGTTCCTCGACAGCGCCACCCGGGCCTGGGACTTGGCGTTCTTCGCGATTCCGTTCCGGCCCGGCGACCGCGTCCTCACCAGCGAAGCCGAGTACGCGAGCAACTTCATCGCCTACCTGCAGGCCGCCGAGCGCCACGGCATCGAGGTGGCGGTAGTGCCCAACGACGAATCCGGCCAGATTTCGGTGCCGCGGCTGCGCGAGATGCTCGACGACCGGGTCCGGCTGGTCTCGCTGACCCACGTGCCCACCAACGGCGGCCTGGTCAACCCGGCGGCGGAAGTCGGCCGCGCGGCCCGCGAGGCCGGCGTGCTGTTCCTGCTCGACGCCTGCCAGTCGGCCGGCCAGATCCCGCTCGACGTCGACGCGATCGGCTGCGACCTGCTGTCGCTGACCGGGCGCAAGTACCTGCGCGGGCCGCGCGGGACCGGGATCCTCTACGTCCGCCGCGAACGGCTGGCCGAGCTGACACCGCCCATGCTGGACCTGCACGCCGCCAAGTGGGTAGCGCGCGACCGCTACGAGATGCGCGAGGACGCACGCCGGTTCGAATCCTGGGAATTCAACGTCGCGGCGAAAATCGGCTTCGGCGCTGCGGTCGACTACGCGCTCGGCTGGGATCTCGACGCCATCTGGGAGCGCGTCAGCCGGCTTGCCGCCGACCTTCGCCCCCGACTGGACGAACTGCCGGGTGTCCGCGTGCGCGACGTCGGCGCCGAGCAGTGCGGAATCGTCTCCTTCACCGTCGACGCCATGACCGGCGACGCGGTGAAAACGGCGCTGGCACAACACTCGATCAACGTGAGCGTGTCCCGCGCACCGTCGACTCGCTGGGACATGGAGCATCGCGGCCTGGCCGAGGTCGTGCGCGCCTCGCTGCACTACTACAACACCGTCGAGGAGATCGACGCCTTCTGCCGCGTGCTCCACGCTGCCGGATGAACTCGGCCGGCCTCGCGGAGTCGCTCCGATGCGGCGGAAGCGCCTCCACCTCACCGAATCCGCTGCGGGAGCAGGCTCGCCAGGGCTTCCTCCTGGCGGCCGAACATCGCGAGGTGCCCTTCGCCGCGGCAGCGGTGCAGCGCCGCGCCAGGGATCCGAGCCGCGAGATGTTCGGCGTGGTGGAACGGGACCAGCGAATCGCGGTCGCCGTGCCACAACGACACCGGGACGGCGATCGCGGCCAGGTCGAATCCCCACGGCCGCACGAATGCCAGGTCGTCCGCAATCACTCCGGCCCAGCCCTGCCGGGCAGCCTCGGCCAAGCCCGGTGCCAGGGCTTCGCCGAGCCCGTCGATCCCGCCGAATGCCCGCACCTCGTCCGCCGGCAAGTCCGCCGCAAGGCTCCCGCCGGAGAGAAGGCTCTCCAATCGCTCCGGTTCCTGTGCCGCGCACGAGAATTCGCGCGCGTTCGGCGCGTGCATCCCCTCGAACGCGCCCGGCCGGTCGAGCGGTCCGATCCCGCACGTGAGCGCCACCGCAGTCACTCGGTCCGGACAGGACCATGCCGTCGCGAGCGCGAAGGGTGCACCGCCGGACATCCCGGTCACGGCGAACGCGTCTACGCCGAGAGCATCGGCCAGCCGCGCGGCATCGCACGCGACGTCGAGCAGCGTCCGGCCCGGGCGCGGGTCGGAGCGGCCATAGCCAGGCCGGTCGAAGGTGATCAGCCGGACGCCGAGTCCGGCAGTCGCCTCTTCGCCGGGAAACTGTTCCCGCCTCGACCCGGGCGTGCCGTGGAACCGGAACACCGGGAATCCGTCGCGGTTGCCCCGCTCCTCGAACGCGAGCCGCCTGCCGTCTTCCAGCTCCACGGTTCGCGCCGGGAAGCTGTCTTGCGTCGGTGCCATGGCGCAACCGTACGAACGAGCACGCTCGCTCGCCTCCACCCCAAGGTTGATCCCGGGTCGACAGCCCGGCAGGCTCGCCGGTCGAGATCGATGCCTTCTGCCGCGCTCCGCATTGCCGGATGATCTCGGCCGAAAGCACGCCTGAGGATCAGGTGCGGCCCATCGCCGACCCCGCCGGACGGGGCAAAACTCTTCCGCGGCAACGTACCCGCTGACCGACCGCACTCTTCGGCAGCTCGGGCGAGCGACCGAACATCGCGATGTGCCTTTCGCCTCGGCTCGCGGCGACGCAAGCGCCGCAGCAGGTTGCCGATGTACGAACTTGCCCGAGGCGGGATCCGGTCCTTTCGATCTTCCTGAGATGTGGACGGCAGTGCGGCGGGGCCAAGGCGCCGCAGCAGCCGTTTCGAGGGTCGCCTGTGCGAGCGCGGCGGTGACCCGGCGCGAGGCGGGTGCGGCGTCATGCTCAGCGGCCTCGTTGCCGACCTCGCCGGTCTCCCGGCAGGCCGGCACGCAATGCCAGGGACTTAACCTTCGTGGCCTCGGCCCGCTGACCGTCCATAAAGGACGTCGGGATCGCCGAAATGCTCTATCGATGCCCGCATGACTGTTTTCGCAGGTCCGCGAGGGGAACCCTGAGGGACTCAGAGTCAATGCCAGGAACTTAAGCCGCGTCGACACGGCCTGCTGACCGTCCACAAGAGAAGCCGACGCCGCCGGAATGACCGATTGATGCCCTTCTGACCGTTCCCGCCGCGCACCCAATGCCACATTGGGTGCGTCGCATGCACCCAATGCCACATTGGGGCGCTGGCCCTCCCTCTGCCGAGCCACCGAGTCCAGCCAGCTCTGCGACCTAGGACAGACACGCCTCAACCGCACCCACAGCTTCACCTCAAGTTCCTGGCATGGGGAATCAGAGTCCCTCCCCGCGCGGCCGGCCGGAACCGATCGGCGGGGGCACAGCGGCTCCGCCCCGGCGGACCGGCGTCGAGTTCCGGCAGGGCGCTTCCGCGGACTCGGTGCACCACCCCGGGTTCCGAGGACGGTCAGCCCGCGGTGCGGGGAGCGTCGCTCAACCCGAGACGCAAGTGCTCGCTGTGGTAGACGGCTTCGTCCAGCAGCTGGGCGACGTGGTTGTCGTAGAGGCTGTAGACAATGCTGCGGCCGGTCCGGGTGCCGGTGACCAGGCCGAGATTGCGCAGCAGCCGCAACTGATGCGACACCGCGGACTGTTCCATGCCGATCGCCTCCGCGAGCGCGGTGACCGGCCGGGGTTCGTGCCGCAGTTCGGTCAGGATCAGCAACCGGCTCGGGGTGGCCAGCGCCTGCAGGGTGGTGGCGACGTGCGCGGCCGACTCGGCGTCGAGCCGCGCTGCCGGGCGGTCGCGCCCCTGCACCCCGTGTCCCATGCGGTGCAGCATAACTCACCCCATAACGCATGAAGACATCTTCATGTGTTCTGTTATCGTGATCCGGTCAGCCCGCTCGTCTTGGAGGTTCCTCGTGGTCTCGTCGCCCACCGTCGCAGCCGGCGCTTCAGCTGTCGCGGCGTCTGCCGAGGCTGTCCCCGCACGGCGGACCCGGCTGTTCGCGCTGGCGGAGATGCGCTGGGCCGCGGCCGCGCTGGCGCTGTTCCTGGCCGGGCTGGCCGTGCAGCTGGCCGGCGGTCCGGCGTGGGCGTGGTGGGCGCTGTACCTGGCCTGCTACATCACCGGCGGATGGGAACCCGGATGGGCCGGGCTGCAGGCGCTGCGCGAGAAGACCCTGGACGTCGACCTGCTGATGGTCGCCGCCGCGATCGGGGCCGCGGCGATCGGGCAGGTGATGGACGGCGGCCTGCTGATCGTCATCTTCGCCACCTCCGGCGCGCTGGAGGCACTGGCCACCGCCCGCACCGAGGACGCGGTCCGCGGCCTGCTCGACCTCGCGCCCGAAACCGCGACCCGCCTCGGCCCCGACGGCGCCGAGCACACGGTGCGGGCGGCCGATCTGGAGGTCGGCGACGTCGTGCTGGTGCGGCCCGGCGAGCGCATCGCCGCCGACGGCGCGGTCGTGGGCGGGGCCAGCGAAGTCGACCAGGCGACCATCACCGGCGAACCGCTGCCGGTGGACAAGACGACCGGCGACGAGGTGTTCGCCGGCACCCTCAACGGCACCGGGTCGCTGCGGGTGCGCGTGGACCGCCGCGCCGAAGACTCCGTCGTCGCCCGCATCGCTTCCCTGGTCGAGCAGGCCAGCCGGACCAAGGCGAAAACCCAGCTGTTCATCGAAAAAGTCGAGCAGCGCTACTCGCTCGGCATGGTCGCCGCGACCATCGCCCTGTTCGTGCTCCCGCTGCTGTGGGGCGACCCGCTGCAGGACTCGCTGTTGCGCGCGATGACGTTCATGATCGTCGCCTCGCCCTGCGCGGTGGTCCTCGCGACGATGCCGCCGCTGCTGGCCGCGATCGCCAACGCCGGGCGCCACGGCGTGCTCGCCAAGTCCGCCGTCGTGATGGAGCAGCTCGGCGCGACCACCCGCGTCGCCTTCGACAAGACCGGCACTCTCACCCGCGGCGTCCCGGAGCTGGCCGAGATCCGCGTCCTGCCCGGTACGCGCTTCACCGAAGACGACGTCCTGCGGCTGGCCGCAGCGGCCGAGCACCCCAGCGAGCACCCGCTCGCCGCCGCTGTCGTGCGGGCAGCCCGAGCCCGCGGCCTCGAACTGCCCGCCGTCGACGAATTCAGCGCCCAGCCCGGGCGCGGCGTCTCCGCGCGGGTAGAGGACCGGTTCATCCAAGTCGGCTCGCCTGGCGCCCTCCTGCCGGAGGGAGACGGCACGGCCGGCCTCGCCACCGCCGCCTCCGCGG
Source organism: Amycolatopsis sp. La24 (assembly GCF_029087445.1). NCBI lineage: Bacteria > Bacillati > Actinomycetota > Actinomycetes > Pseudonocardiales > Pseudonocardiaceae > Amycolatopsis > Amycolatopsis sp. La24. Next base: position 138,741 of record NZ_JARACH010000005.1, on the reverse strand, counting down.
TCGACGCCCTGCAGCAGCGCGGCAGCACCGCCGTGGTCGTGCGGTGCGAGCACCAGCCGATCGCGGTACTGGCGATCACCGACCAGCTGCGCCCCGAAGCCGCCGGCACCGTCGCGGCAGTCACCCGGCTCACCGGCGCCGCCCCGGTCCTGTTGACCGGAGACAACCATGCCACAGCCCGGAAACTGGCCGGCCAGGTCGGGATCGCCGACGTGCGCGCCGGGCTGCTGCCCGACGACAAGGTCATCGCCGTGCGCGAACTGGCAGCCGACGGCCAGCGCGTCACCGTGATCGGCGACGGCATCAACGACGCCCCCGCGCTCGCCGCCGCCCACACCGGAATCGCGATGGGCGGAGCGGGATCCGACCTGACCCTGCAGACCGCCGACGCCGTGATCATCCGCGACGACCTCGCCACGGTCCCCGCCGTCATCGCGCTGTCGCGCCGAGCCCGCCGCGTCGTCACCGCCAACCTCGTCATCGCCGCGACCTTCATCACCGCCCTGGTCCTCTGGGACCTGATCGGCACCCTCCCGCTCCCGCTCGGCGTCGCCGGACACGAAGGCTCCACGGTCATCGTCGGCCTCAACGGCCTCCGCCTCCTGCGCGCGGCGGCCTGGCGCCGCGCCGTCCGCGAGTCCGCACCGGCCGCCGGCGGAGATCGGGAAGCCGCGACGTCCGGAACCTGACGCTGCCGATCGTCGCGACTTTCTTGCCAGCAGCGGATTTCGGCCGCCGCGGTGTGTTCTCCCGGAGATGGCCGGGGCACCAGCCGTCCGGGCCCGCCGCGCGAGGTCGACGAATCGCCACAGTTCCAGGCCAACGACATCCCGCCGGCCGCAGCGTCCGAAGAGGACAGTCGAGCGGCCCCACCTGCTCGTCTGTCCGAGCCACCCCGCCAGATCACGCGCCCCGGAACCGGAACACAGGAAACCTGCCGAGGTCGCCCGCTCACCGGCCGCCTGGCGTTTCCATGCCACGGCCCACCCGTACGAAACACCGCTCCAACCCGCCCTCTGCACCGAAGCCGATCCCAGATCGACAGCCCGCGAGCGCCCCTATAGCATTACCCCGTACCCGTATAGGAGCGTCGAACTGCCGGTCCCGGTCCGGCCCTCTAAGCTCCGTAGTAGACCGATGCAGACCGAGGAGGCGGAGTGCTGGGTGCGCTCGCGGCCCTTGCCGCGGTTGTCCTGCTGGCCGCCGGCGGCTACGCCTTCGCGCGGCTGGTCCGGCTCGCGCCGACCGCACGGGACGTCCTGCCGTTCCTCTCCGGCGGTTCCCCGGCCGAGCACGCGGTGTCCCGTTTCCACGTCCGCTGGTACCCGATCACCATGGTGTTCCTCGCCTTCGACATGGAGATGGTCTTCATGTACCCGTGGACGCTGGTCGTCAAGGAAGTCGGGACCACGGCGGTCGTGGAGATGTTCGCGTTCCTCGCCGTGCTCTTCGCCGGAGTCTGGTACGCGCGGCGGGAAGGCGTGTTCCGATGGACCTGACCGCCTGGCTGCTCCAACGGATTTCGGTGCGGCCGCTGCTCGTCAGCACGGTCGGGGGAACTGCCGCCCGGCTCGCCGCGGAACAGCGGGTCCGCCGGCGCGGCTGGCGTCCCGCGCTGAACCCGGCCGAAGCGAACCTGCTGATCGTCGCCGGACCGCAGGATCCGGCGATGGAGCCGTTCCTCGAAGCCGTGTGGCGCGTCGTCCCGGAACCCCGGTCCCGAGCCGACATCGCCGATCCCGCCGAGGCGGACGCCAAGCTGACCGAGGCGGAACAGCAGCTCCGCTCCGGGGTGCTGCCGCCGGATGCCGACCTGGACCGCCACGAAGCAGCCCGCAGTCAGCATCCTCCGGCCGACAACCACGGAATGCACGGCCACGAGATGCACCACGGCGGCGACGCTGAGCCCGGCATGGGGCACGGCGGGCACGACATGAGCAAGCACGGCCACCAAGCCCACGACTCGGACGATGGCGGGCACCAAGGCCACGACATGGGCCACAGCGAGCACCAGTCCCACGACATGGGGCACAGCGGGCACCACGGACACGACATGGGCGGGATGTCCATGCCCGGCGGCATCCCGATGGCGGACCGCGCCGACGACCGCGACGGCCTGAAACTCGACCGGCTCACCGTGCCGCTCGGCCCGGTGCTGCCCGCGTGGCCGGCCGGGCTGCTGGTGCGGACAACGCTGCAAGGCGACGTGATCCAAGAGGCCGAAGTCGAAGCGGTGCGCGGCCACCCGCACGGCATGGAGCCGTTCTGGGACACGCTCCCGCTCGAAAGCACCCGGATCGCCGCGCGACGGCTCGACAGCTGCGCGCGGCTGCTGTCCGTCGCGGGCTGGGAGGACGCCGCCGTCGCCGCCTGCCGGTTGCGCGACGATCTGCTCGCCGGACGCGACGTCGGCGGCCAGCTGGCCCGGTGGGCCCGCCGCGTCCGGCGGTCGAGGACGCTGCGCTGGTCGTTGTCCGGGCTGGGGCGGCTCGACCGCGGAGCGCTGGCCGGCGACACCGCCGATCGCCTGTACCGCTGGCTCGACGAGGCGACCGGCACCGCACCGGCCACCGTCGAGGACCCGGACGAAATTCTCGCTCTGCTGCCCGATCTGCTCGCCGGTGCCGAACTCGCGGCGGCGCGGTTGATCGTCGCCGGGCTCGATCCCGATCTCGAGCGGACGCGGGTGACCCATGCGTGACGAACTGCCCTGGTGGGCAGGATTGCTCCTGCCGCTCGTGCTGGCGGCCCTCGCCGCGGCGACCGCGTCGACGGACGCCGTGCTCACCGCCCGGACCGCGGGAGCACCGGCACGACAGGCGCTGACCCTCCCGCTGCGCGACCTCGCCGGATTCCTGGTGCAGCAGCGGCGGCGCACACTGGCCGCAGATGTCCTCTTAGGACAGAGCGGAGCGGTCGCGCTCCTGGCCGCCGCCGTGCTCGCGTCGCTGGTCACCCCATTCGGCCAGCGGCCGGTCGCGGACTTCTCGATCGGCATCGTCTGGTTCAACGCCATGGAGGTGGTGGCCTGGGCGGCCGTCTGGCTGGTCGGCTGGGGCGCCAACTCGGCGTACGGCCTGGTCGGGAGCTACCGGTTCATCGCGCAGGGGCTGGCCTACGAGCTGCCGCACATGTTCGCGTTGATCACCGCGGCGCTGGGCGCGGGTTCGCTGCGGGTGCCGGATGTGGTGGCCGCGCAGAGTTCACTGTGGTTCGCGGTGTGGATGCCCGCCGCATTCGCCGGGTACCTGCTGTCGGTTCCGGCGATGGCGTTCTGGGGCCCGTTCGATCACCCGGTCGGCTCCGACGCGTCCGGCGGAGCGGCGGCCGAACTGTCCGGAGTGGACCGTCTGGTGTTCCTCGGCGGACGCTGGCTGCTGCTGGTGTCCGGGGCGGCGTTCGCGGTGCCGCTGTTCCTCGGCGGCGGCGCCGGGCCGCTGCTGCCGCCGTGGTTGTGGTCGGTGGTCAAGACCCTCGCGGTGCTGGCCGTGCTGGTGTGGCTGAAACGCCGGCTGCCGACCGTGCGGATGGAGCGCTACCAGGAGATCGCCTGGGTCGTGCTGATCCCGGTGACGCTGGTGCAGGCGCTGGTCGTCGCTGTCGTTGTGCTCGTTCGCTGAGGAAGGGAGCAGTCGCATGTGGACACAAGTCGCGTTCTGGGCCTGCGCCGTCGCGGCGGTCGCGACGGGAGTCGCGGTGTTCCGGGTCGACTCGATGGCGCGGGCGACCTTCGCTCTGCTGGCGTCGTTCGTCTTCGCGGCGGGCACGCTCCTGCTGCTGAACCTGGCCTACCTCGGGATCCTGGTCGTGCTGATGATGATCATGGAGATGGTCGTGATGGTCGTCTTCATGATCATGTACATGATGAACCCGGCCGGGTTGATGCCGATGACGATGGTGCACAACCAGAAGGGCTCGCTCGCGATCTCCGGCGCGGTGTTCGCCGCGCTGGCCGCCGGGATTTTCCTGGTTCCGTGGCCGGCATCCGCCCGGCCGCGCCCGGCCGACCCGACACGGGCGCTGGGCGAGGCGCTGATGGGGTCGAAGATGCTCGTCATGATGGTGCTCGGGCTGTGCCTGTTCGCCACGATGGTCGCCACCGTCGTCCTGGCGACCCACCGCGGCCGGTACGACCGCTACGGCGACCGTCTGGACGCGAAACGTCCGGACGATCCGGTGCGGGGAGGGCTGAACCGGTGACCCTGCAGGCTTTTCTCTTGCTGGCCGCGGCGTTGTTCAGCGTCGGCCTGTACGGCGCGTTGTCGCAGCAGTCCATCGTGATGATCATGATGGGCCTGGAGCTGATGGCGAACGCGGTGATCGTCGCCGGAGCCGCCTTCTGGTACTTCGTCTCCCCCGATCGGCCCGACGGCCAGGTCGTCGTGCTCGTCGCGGTGACGCTGATGGCGGTGGACATGGCGGTCGGCTTCGCCGTCGTCACGGCGATCTTCCGGCGTCGTGACGTCGACCTGACCGACTCCGCCGCCGACCTCAAGGGCTGATCCGATGACGCTGTGGCTGTTGATCGGTCTTCCCCTCGTCGCCGGTGCGGTGCTGCTGCTTTCGCGCCGCAGCGGCGACCGGATCGCGCCCGCGGTCGGCATGGGCATCGCCGTGGCGACGCTCGCGCTGGCGGTCGCCGCCGCGGTCGCCCGGCCCGCCGTGACCGTTCCGCTGCTCGCGAACCTGCCGATCGGGCTGGCGGTGGACGGGCTGTCCGCGGTCATGGTGATCACTGTCGCCGCGGTTCTGGCGGCGGTGCTGGTGTTCGCGGCCGGCGAGTTCGGCGCCGAGGAATCACGGGCGCGTTTTCACGGGCTGATGCTGGTGTTCGCCGGGGCCATGCTGGTCACCGTCACCGCGCGCGACCTCGTCGTCCTGTTGATGGCCTGGGAGGTCATGGGGGCCTGTTCGTACGCCCTGATCGGCTTCTGGTGGCAGGAGAACCGCCGGGTGGAATCCGGGGCGATCGCGTTCCTCGCCACGAGGTCGGGCGATCTCGGCCTGTATCTCGCGGCAGGGGCGGCGCTGGCGGGCGGGGTCCCGGGGCTCGCCCTCGCCGGGCTTCCCGGCGCGGCGGGCGGCTGGCGCGACGCCGTCGCGGCCGGACTGGTGCTGGCCGCGCTGGGGAAGTCCGCGCAGCTGCCGTTCAGCTTCTGGCTTTCCCGCGCGATGGACGGCCCGAGCCCGGTCTCGGCACTGCTGCACTCGGCCACGATGGTCGCCGCCGGGGCGTACCTGCTGATCCGGGTCGAGCCGTTGCTGGGGGCGACGGGCTGGGCCGCGGACACGGCGGCCTGGGCCGGGGTGGTGACGGCGCTCGTCCTCGGCGTGGTGGCGGTGGTGCAACGGGACCTCAAGCAGGTGCTGGCGGCCTCGACGTGTTCGCAGATCGGGTTCATGGTGCTCGCCGCCGGAGCCGGGGGCCAGGCAGCCGGGACCGGCCAGCTGGTCGCGCACGCGGCGACGAAGAGCCTGCTGTTCCTCGGCGCCGGGGCCTGGCTCTTCGGGCTGGGGACGAAGGATCTGCATCGGCTGCGCGGCGCGGCACGGCGGTATCCGTTGCTGGGCGCGGTTTTCAGCATCGGCGCGCTGACGCTGGCCGGGGTGCCGCCGCTGTCGATCTGGGTGACCAAGGACGCGGTGCTCGCGTCCGCGCTCGCGCACTCCCCGGCGCTGTACGTCGCCGGCCTTGCCGCCGCACTGGTCAGCGGCGCCTACGTCGGACGGATCCTGACCATCCTCTGGGCTCCCGCCGGCACCGCGCCGGGCGATCGCCTGCCCGCGCTGCTGCTCGCGCCGTTGCCCGTCCTCGCGGCCGCCGCCGCGCTGCTCGGGATCGGCGGTGTGCCCGGCCTGTCGCGGCGGTTCGCCGAACTCCTCGGCGCCGCGGAGCCCGTCGAACCGGGCTGGGCGCAGCTGGCCGCGTCCGGCGTCATCGCCGTCGCCGGTGTCGCGGGGGCCGCGGCCTGGACCCGTGCCCGAACGCTGCCCGAGAACGGAGCGCTGGCCGACTGGTTGCGGCTGGAACGCTTGGCGCACCGGGCTTTCGTCGTGCCGGCCGACTGGCTGGCGCGTAGTCTCGCCCGCTTCGACGACCGGGTCGTGGACGGCGGCGTGCGCGCGGCCGCGGCGACCGGCGCGGCGCTGGCCCGGCTGGCCGATCTGCGCGTCGAGGTGTCGATCGAGGCCGTCGTCCGCGGCGTGTCCGGCGGCGCGCAAGCGCTCGGGCGGCTCGCGCGCCGGCCGCAGACCGGGCAGCTGCACCACTACTACGCCCAAGCCGCGATCGCTCTGGGCGTCCTGGCCATTCTGGTGATCTTCCTGTGACGAACGTGAGGTGACGCGTGCTCAGCGTCGTGGTGTTCCTGCCCTTGGCGGCCGCGGTGGTCCCGTTCGCGATCCCGCGCGCCGGCGACCGGTTCGTGCGCTGGTGGTGGCTCGCCGTCGCGGCGGCCGATTTCCTGCTGACGATTGTCCTGTGGGCGGCTCGTCCCGCCGGCGACGGCTATGCCTACGAAGTGAACCTGCGGTGGATTCCCAGCATCAGCTCGGGCTACCACCTCGGGGTGGACGGCCTCAGCCTGCCGCTCGTGGTCTTGACCGCCGGGCTTTTCCTCGCCTGCGCGATTTATTCGCTGCGGCAAGAGAAGCAAGTACGGTCGTTCGCCGCGTTGTTCCTGTTCCTGGAGACGGTGAGCCTCGGGCTGTTCGTGGCGCTCGACCTGATCCTGTTCTTCGTTTTCTTCGATCTGTCCATTGTGGGCATGTACTTCGTGATCGCCGGCTGGGGCCATCGCGACGCCGCGCGGGCCGCGCTCAAGTTCTTCCTCTACACCTTCCTCGGGTCGCTCGCGCTGCTCGTCGGTTTCATCGCGCTCTATGTCACGGCCGCGCCGCACACCTTCGACATCGTCGAACTGACCCGCCAGAACCCGCTGGCCGGCGGCGGCTGGGCCGCGGGCCTGGTGCTGCTGGCGCTCGGCGTCGGGTTCGCGATCAAGACCCCGACCGTGCCGTTCCACACCTGGCTTCCGCCCGCGCACACCGAAGCGCCTGCCGCCGGTTCGGCGATCCTGGCCGGGGTGCTGCTGAAGATGGGGACCTACGGCTTCATCCGGATCGCCATGCCGATCCTGCCCGGCACGTGGCGCCGCTACGCGGTCGTGTTCGTCGTGGCCGGGGTGGTGAGTGTCCTTTATGGAGCGTTGGTCGCGCTGGGCCAGCGGGACTTCAAGCGGATGATCGCCTACACCTCGGTCAACCACATGGGATACATCATCCTGGCGATCGGCGCGGCCGGGATGGCCGCGGGCTCGGCGAGCGAAGCCCGCGAGCTGGCCGTGACCGGCGCGGTCACGCAGATGGTGAGCCACGGCCTGATCACCGGCGCGCTGTTCCTCCTCGCCGGAGTCCTCTACGAACGCGGCGGCACCTACGACCTCGACCGGTTCGGCGGGCTGGCCGCGAGCGCACCCCGGTTCGCGGGCCTGACTGCCGCGGCCGCCTTCGCTTCCCTGGGACTGCCGGGTTTCTCCGGCTTCATCGCGGAGTTCCAGATCTTCACCGGTTCCCTCGGCGCCGCCCCGGTCGCGACCGTGCTGGCGTTCCTCGGCATCCTGGTGACCGCCGCGCTGTTCCTGCGCGCGTTCCAGAAAGTGTTCCTCGGCAAGCCCGGCACGCCGGCCGCGGACCTCACCGTCGCCGAGGGCGTCTCGATCGCGCCGCTGCTGGTGCTCGCCGTCGTGATCGGGGTCTTCCCGCGGTTCCTGCTCGACCTGATCGAACCCGCGTCGCGGTCGGTCCTGAACCTCCTGGCCCGGTGACCGCGCCGTGGAGACGATGAACGAAGACCCGCTCGCGCTGCTGCCGGAGATCATCCTCGCGGTCGCCTCGGTCGCGGGGCTGTTGCTGGGCTCCTACCTGCCGCGCCGGCGGCAATGGCCGGTCCGCCTCCTCGCCGCGCTCGCCTGCGCGGCCGGGCTGGCCGCGACCGTGGCGGTTTGGGGCGATCCGGTCCGCACGGTCTTCGGCGGCAGCTACGCGATCGACGTCGGCACCAACGCCGGACGCGTCATCGTCCTGGTCGCCGTGCTGCTCACCCTCGGCGTGAGCGCGCGAGAGTTCCGGTCCGCGCCGCGCGAGAGCGAGTGGTACGTCCTGATCCTGCTCGCGGCGCTGGGCACGATCGTCCTCACCGGCGCGAACGATCTGTTGCTCCTGGTCGCCGCGTACCTGCTCGCGAGCATCCCGCTGTACGCGGTCGCCGGGTTCGCCAAAGACGACGCCGGCACCGAGGGAGCGCTCAAGTTCTACCTGCTCGGCGCGCTGCTCGGGATCATCATGCTGGCCGGAGCCACCGTCTTGTTCGGAGTCGGCGGCTCTAGCGCCTACGCCGACTTGCAGAAGGCGCTCGGCACTGCCCCGGCGGCCGCCGTCGCCGTCGGCTTCGTCGGCGTGCTCGCCGGGCTGCTGTTCAAGATGGGCGCGGTCCCGGCGCACTTCTGGATCCCCGATGTCACCGAAGGCACCCGCCCGCCCGCCGCCGCGTTCCTCACCACCGTCCCCAAAATCGGCGGCGTCGTCGCGGCGTACCGCCTGGCCGCCGCGATGACCGGCTCGCACCTCGACTGGGCCCTGCTGATCGCCATCGTCGCCGCCGCCACCATGACGCTTGGCAACCTCGCCGCGTTCTTCCAGCGCGACGTCCGCCGCCTGCTCGGCTACTCCACCATCAGCCAGGTCGGCTACCTCCTGATGGCCGTCGCCGTGGCCGGACGCAACGAGCTGGCCCTGCCGAGCATGCTGCTCTACCTCGGCGCTTACGCGGTCACCAACCTCGGCGCCTTCGCGGTCGTTTGCGCGCTGCCGGGGCGGCGGACGATCGACGAGTATCGCGGGCTCCTGCGGCACCAGCCCTGGCTCGCCGTCAGCCTGGTGGTGTGCCTGCTCGGGCTGGTCGGCACTCCGCCCACCGCGGTCTTCACCGGCAAGCTGACGATCTTCGCCGCGGCGCTCGACGGCGGCTACGCCTGGCTGGTCGTCGTCGCAGCCGTCAACACCGTGGCGAGCCTGTTCTACTACCTGCGCTGGATCACCCCCGCCGTCCGCCGGAGCGACGAGCCGGACCCGGCCGTTCCCGGCGGCTGGGCGGCCGCGACCGCGTACGTCACCGCGGCCGGATCCCTCGTGCTCGGCCCCCTCGCCGGGCTCGCGCTCGCCGCCCTGCGCGGGGACCTGGCGTCGATGTGAGGACCGGATCCCCCGCCGCTGGCCCGCCCGACCGGGCAACTATGGACGATAGTAGCCTGGGCTCCCTGCACCGCCGCACGCGGCAAAACCACGGCTACCCGGGGGTTTTCTTGCATCCAGCGACCGACAACGCGAGCTGGCCGTCGACGGATCCGGACGACCAGGACCCCGGCGGCGGGAGCGGCGCCGCGCGCCCGTGGTGGCGGCGCCCGCTGACCATCGCGCTCGCCGCCGCGGCGGGAGCACTGGCCGTGGCGTACGTGATCGGCGCGATCGCGACGATCGGCGAGGTGCCCGGCGGCACCACCGTCGCCGGCGTGGCGGTCGGCGGGCTGTCCCCGGCAGAGGCCCAGGCCAAGCTGACCGCGGCGCTGACACCGCGCCTTGCCCAGCCCGTCCAGGTCAGCGCGGGCGACCGCACGGCCCGGTTCGTGCCGGCGTCCGCGAAGATCCAGGTCGACTACGCCGCGACGGTGGCGCAGGCGGGAACCCAGTCCCCGACCCCGTGGGGTCTTCTCGGCTCACTGTTCGGGGGCCGCGAATTCCGCGTGATGTCCAGCGGCGACGACCAGGCGCTCAACGCCGTCATCGCCGGCCTCCGCCCGGCCGTCGACCGCCCGATGACGGAAGGCGACGTGCGTTTCGACGGCGTCGCCCCGGTGCCCGTACAGCCCGAAGCCGGGCAGGAACTGGACGAAACGGCGGCCCGCCAGGCGCTCGTGACGGAGTGGGCGAACGCCGCGGACGTCAAGCTGCCGATCCGGACGCTCCAGCCCAAGGTCCCGGCCGACGAAGTCCGGCGAGCGGTCGACGAGATCGCCAAACCCGCGGTGTCGGCTCCCGCGACCGTGCGAGGCGACGGCCGCGACGCCGCCGTGACCCCGGCGCGCATCGCGGCGGCCCTGCGGTTCCGGGCCGGCGACAACGGAAATCTGGTGCCCAGCCTCGACAAGGACAAACTCGGCGCGGTCGCCGACAAACTGGCAGCCACCGAGAAGCAGGGCCAGGACGCCCGGATGGACTTCTCCAGCGGCTCTCCCGTCGTCACGCCGTCGACCGACGGGCGGCAGATCGACTGGGACCAGACCCTGGCCGGCCTCCTGAAGGCGATCACCGGCCCGGGAGACCGGGCGGTGCAAGCGAAATACACCGACGTACCGGCGAAGGTCACCAGCGGCGCGGTCAAGAGCCTCGGCATCAAGGAAGTCATCGGAGAGTTCACGACCACCGGGTTCGCGCAAGATTCCGGCGTGAACATCCGCGTCGTCGCCCAGAAGGTGAACGGCGCGATCGTCAAGCCCGGCGAAACCTTCAGTCTCAACGGCTACACCGGCCCGCGCGGCACACCGCAGGGCTACGTCGAAGCCGGCGTGATCGAAGAAGGCGTGCCCGCCCGCGAAGTCGGCGGCGGCATCTCGCAATTCGCCACCACGACCTACAACGCGGCGTACTTCGCCGGCATGACCGACGCCGGGCACAAGGAACACAGCTTCTACATCAGCCGCTACCCCGCGGCGCGCGAGGCGACGGTGTTCCAGAACCCGGACGGCAGCAGCGTGATCGACCTGAAGTTCGCCAACGACTCCGCCACCGGCGTGGCGATCCAGACGATCTGGACGAACTCCTCGATCACCGTCAAGCTGTGGGGCACCAAACACGTGAACGTCGAATCGGTCCCCGGCCCGAAACACGACTTCGTGAACCCGCCCACCGTCACGAAATCCGACGCCTCGTGCAAACCGGTCCAGGGCAAGCCCGGCTTCACCGCCTCCGACACCCGCGTCATCCGCGACCTCGGCGGCAAGGAGCTCAGCCGGCACACCCGCAACGTGCGCTACAACCCCGAGCCCACCGTCGTCTGCGCCGGAAGCGGCTGACCCGCCCGATATGTACTATCGAATCTAGTAGGCCCGGACCCGCTCCGGGAGGACGCGGCGCGGGCGTGAAGGGAACCCCGCGGGACTCAGAGTCCGTGAGGGTTCCCCTCACGGACGCGCTCGCCACGCAACGACAACGGAATCGGGACCCCATGACGCCTGCCGACCCTTCGCCGACCGCCCCGAACCGCCAGCTGAACCGGCGCGGCTTCCTCGTGCTCGGCGCGGGCGCGACCGCCGCCTTCGGGCTGGCCGCCTGCTCGTCCGGCGGATCTGCCGCGGCACCGGCCAAGATCGGCCCGTCCTCGCCGCTGGTCGGGCGCGCCGAGGCGGCCCGGCGCGCCGCGAACGCGCCGGTGCGCCAGGTCGAGCTGACCGCACAGGCAGGCGAACTCGACCTCGGGCAGGCCAAGGTCGCAACCTGGAGCTTCGGGCAGCTGCCCGGCCAGGAAATCCGCCTCAAACGAGGCGAGGTGCTGCGCGCGAAGGTGAACAACCGGCTACCCCAGCCGACCACCATCCACTGGCACGGACTGGCGCTGCGCAACGACATGGACGGCGTGCCCGACCTCACCCAGCCGGCGATCGCGGCCGGGAAGGACTTCACCTACGAGTTCGCCGCGCCGGAGGCCGGCACGTTCTGGTTCCACCCGCACGTCGGCACCCAGCTCGACCGGGGCCTGTACGGACCGCTCGTCATCGAGGACCCGGCGGACGGCCGCGACTACGACACGGAGCTGGTCGTCGTCCTCGACGACTGGATCGACGGCACCGGCACCGACCCGGACGCCGTGCTCGCCAACCTCAAGAAGAACGGCATGGTCATGGGCGGCGGGCAGTCGTCCTCGATGCCGGACATGCCAGGAATGGGCAGCGGCTCCGGCATGCCGCCGATGTCCGGCATGGGCGGCATGCCGCAGTCGGCCACCCTCGGCGGGGACGCCGGCGACGTGACCTACCCCTACTTCCTGGCCAACGGCACCCGCTCGGTCGCGCCGACCAGTGTCAAGGCCAAACCCGGGCAGCGGATCCGGCTCCGGCTGATCAACGCGGCCGGCGACACCGCGTTCCGCGTCGGCGTGCCCGGCGTTCCGATGCGGATCACCCACACCGACGGCTTCCCGGCCAGCGCGCCCGGCAACGCGGCGACGGTGCTGCTGGGCATGGGCGAACGGGTCGACGCGGTGATCACCGTTCCCTCCAGCGGCGTCCCGATCCTTGCTCTCGCCGAGGGCAAGGGTGGGTACGCCCAGGTGCTGGTGCACGCCGGCGGCAGCACCGCGTCCGCGGTGAACGACGCGGCCGCCGAGCAGCTGAAGACCGCGAAAGTCCTGACCGTGGCCGATTTCTCCGCAGCACCCCAGGTCTCGTTGAAGGACAAGACCCCCGACGTCACCCACGATCTCAAACTGGCCGGGCCGGGCGCGAAGTACGACTGGACGATCAACGGGAAACCGTACAACCCGAACGACGGGCTCCCGGTCCGCAAGGGACAGCGGGTACGCCTGCGGTTCGTGAACGAAACGGACATGTACCACCCGATGCACCTGCACGGCCACACTTTCCAGGTACGCACGCCGAAAGCGGCCGGCCCGCGCAAGGACACCGTCCTGGTCCTGCCCCGGCGCACCGTCGAGGTGGACTTCGACGCGGACAACCCGGGCCAGTGGCTGACCCACTGCCACAACGTCTACCACGGCGAGGCCGGAATGATGACCGTGGTGTCCTATGTGGAATGACAACGGACGCCGCTGGACGCTCGCGGCCGCGGCCGCGGCGGTGAGCGCACTCGCCGTCGGGGTGCCGACCGACGTGATCGACACCCCGCTGTTCACCCGGATGACGCCGGTGCGGTGGTGGGAGTACCCGGTGCTCGTCCTGACCGCGGTCCTCACCGGATTGTGGGTCGCGATTCCCCGGCCCAGCGCGGATGCGCGCGGACGCGCCGGCGTGGCCGGTTCGGTCACCGCGGCGGTGTTCGCCGTCGGCTGCCCCGTGTGCAACAAGATCGTGGTCGGATTGCTCGGCATCTCCGGCGCGCTCGGCATCTGGGCGCCCGTTCAGCCCCTGCTCGCGGCGTTCTCGCTGGCCGCATTGGCCGCCGCGGTCGTGCTGCGGTGGCGGCGACGGGCGTGCACCGCGGATACGTGCCCGCCGGAGATCACAACGGAGGCCAGCCCAGCCGGGCGAACGCCGCCAGCATCCGGCCCATCAGCTGCGTCCAGCCTCCGGTGAGCATCACGACGCCCATCGCGATCAGCAGGACCCCGCCGGCGATCTCGACTTTCCGCGTGTGCGCGCGCAGCCACGCCAGGCTGCGCTGCCCCCGCGCGACGCCGATCGCGACCAACACGAACGGCACGCCCAGCCCGAGCGAGTAGGCCGCCAGCAGCAGCGCGCCGGTGCCCAGGGTGGCACTGCTGGCGGCGGTCGCGAGGATCGAGGCCAGCACCGGCCCGACACACGGCGTCCAGCCGAGCCCGAACGCCGCGCCGAGCACCACCGCGCCCGCGGGGCCGCTGCGCACGCGGTGCAGGTCGAACCGGGCTTCCCGCTGCAGCAACGGAATCCGGACGACTCCGAGCGACGCCAGCCCCATGCCGATGACGAGCACACCGCCCGCAATCGTCAGAATTTGCCGATGCTGCGCCAAAAGCAGCCCGAACGCCGACGCCGTGACGCCGAGCGCGACGAACACGATCGTGAACCCTGCGATGAACAACGCGGACGCCAGGCCCACCCGCGGCTTGGCGCGCATCGCCGTCGGGTTCCCCTCCGGGGCGCGGCCGAGCCCGGAGACGTAGGACACGTAGCCCGGCAGCAGCGGCAGCGCGCACGGCGAAGTGAACGAAATGACCCCGGCGGCGATCGCCAGGGACAGCGAGGCATACAGATCCACGAGCGAAAAACCTGCCGTCGGGGGCCGGGACCTGGTCTCAGGCCAGGGCTTGTACTCTACGATCGATGATAGTAGAGCAGGGCGAGCCAGTGATCGCGGTGACCGGGCTCGGTGTGCGGTTGGGCCGCACGCCGGTGCTGCGCGCGCTCGACCTCGCGGTCGGTGCGGGTGAGGTCTACGGCGTGCTCGGCCCGAACGGCGCGGGGAAAAGCACTCTCCTGCGCGTGCTGGCCACCCTGCTGCGTCCCACGGCCGGCACCGGAAAAGTGCTCGGCGCCCGGCTCGGCACCGACGAAGTCCGTGCTGCACGGCCGTCGATCGCCTTGGCAGGACACGATTCCTCGTTGCATCCCCGGCTGACGCTCGAGGAGAATCTCCGCCATGTGGCCGCGCTGACCGGGCGGGACGCCGCTGCGGTGCCGGACGCGCTCGACGTCGTCGGGCTGCGCCGGGCTGCCGGACGGCGCGCCGAGCACTGCTCGCAGGGCATGCTCCGCCGTGCCGATCTCGCCAGGGTGGTGCTGACCGAACCGGCGCTGCTGTTGCTCGACGAACCGCACGCCGGGCTCGACCGGTCGTCGTTCGGACTGGTCGACCTGGTCGTCCAGCGGGTCCGGGCGCGCGGCGGGGCCGCGGTCGTGGTCGCGCACGACGCGCCGCGGGTCTGGGCGCTGGCCGACCGGGTCGGGGAACTCCTCGACGGCGGTCTCGTCGCGCTGCACCGCGAACCCGCCCCGGAAAGCGAGTGGCGATGACCGTCCTGTCCCCCGCTCCGCTCCGCCAGGCACGGACCATCGCCGGCGCCGAGTTGCGGATCGAGGCGCGCGCGGGCGAAGCGCTCTGGATCATCACGCCGTTCGGCGCCGTCGCGCTGCTGCTGACGCCGATGGCGGTCGGTGCGGACCGCCCGCTGCTCAGCCAGCTGGGCACGGGCATGTACTGGGTCGTGGTGCTGCTCTTCGGCGTGCTGGTCGCGCTGCGCCAGACCGCGACCGACTCGCCCGGCCACCTGGCCATGCTCCGGATGACCGGAATGCCGGCCGCGGCCCGGCTCGGCGGGCGCGCCGCCGCGACGGCGGTCGTCCTGCTCGCGTTCGAGACGCTGCTGCTGCCGGTGATGATCGCGCTGTACCAGCCTGATCTCGCCGGGTGGGCGTGGCTGGCGGCAGCGCTTCCGCTGACTGCTGCCGGGCTCGCGGCTCTCGGCACTCTCGCCGGCGCGTTGGTGCACGGCATGGCAGGCCGCAGCACGCTCGGGCCGCTGCTGGTCTGCCCGCTGGCGCTGCCGCTTCTGCTGGGTGCGACCGAACTGGTCGAGGAAGGCGGCTACGGGCAGGTCCCGTGGCTGTGGTTGCTGCTGCTGGTCACCGTCACCGGAATCGGCTGGCTCGCTCTGCTGCTCGGCGCGAACGCGTTGGAGGAATCGTCATGAACCTGTTCGGCAGGCGGCTTCCCGCCGCCGCGCTCGTCCTGCTCGCGGCCGGTCTCGCCGGCGCGGTCCTCGCGCCGCCGGACCGGTTCCAAGGCGACTACCAGCGGCTGATGTACGTGCACGTGCCCACCGCGTGGGTCGCCTACCTCTGTTTCGGCCTCACCGGGCTCGCCAGCGCGCTGTGGCTGTGGCGCCGCGGCGCCCGCTTCGACCGGCTCGCCGCGGCGAGCGCGGAACTCGGGGTGCTGTTCACCGGCCTGACGATCGTGCTCGGCTCCTGGTGGGGCAAACCGGTGTGGGGCGTGTGGTGGACCTGGGACCCCCGCCTGGTCACCACCGCGCTGATGTTCTTCGTTTACCTCGGCTATCTGGCCCTGCGCCGGGCGACGCTCGATCCGGTCGCCCGCGCGCGCCGCTCGGCGGTGCTCGGCGTGGTCGCCGTCGTGCAGGTGCCGGTCGTGCACATGTCGGTGGTGTGGTGGCGGGCGCTGCACCAGCCGCCGACAGTGCTGAAGCCGGGCGATCCGACGATCGACCACCGGATGCTCGCCGTGCTGCTGCTCAACGTGGTCGCGTTCACCGTGTTCGCGGGAATGCTGCTGCGCGCCCGGCTCCGGCTCACCGCGCTGGAGGACGAACTCGCTGCCGCACAAGCGGCCGAGGACACCGAAGTCGCGGGCGGCGCCGTCACCGCGCCGCACCTGGAAGGACGGATGCGGGATGCCTGAATGGGCCTGGGTGACGATCGGCTTCGCCATCGCTTTCGGCACGCTCGCCGGGTACACGCTGCGGCTGCGCCTTCGGGCAGAGGCGATCCGGCGGGAACGGGAGGAGCGGTGAAGCGGTACCGCCTGCTCGCCGTCGCCGGCATCGGGATCGTCGCCGTCCTGGTCGGGGTGCTGATGTTCGGGAACCTCAACGGCAACCTCGTCTACTACCTCACGCCGGCCGAGGCGATCGCGAAACACGCCGACTACCCCGACGGCCGCCGGTTCCAGCTCGGCGGGTTCGTGCGGCCGGGCAGCGTCGCCCACACCCCGGAAGGGCTGCGGTTCGTCGTGTCCTCCGACGTGAAGCCCGGCAGCCCGGCAGTCCCCGTCCTGCACAACGGCCCGCTCGCGCAACTGTTCCAGCCCGGCATCGGGGTGATCGTCGAAGGTTCCTGGCGGGACGGCCAATTCGACTCCGACACGATGATCGTCAAACACGACGAGAACTACCGGCCGCCCGCGACACCGGCCCCGGCCCCGTCTGGAGGTGATTCCCGGTGACCGCCGTGCTTCCCGCCGCGGGCTGGGGCGGCGCATTCCTCGGCCTCGCCGCGTCGCTCGTGCTGGCCTGGTACGGATTCCGCGCGCAGCGCCGGCCCGGCTCCGTCCGAATCGGACAGTTGCGGCTGGCCTCGTTCGTGATGCTCGGCGGAGCGGTGCTGTCGATGGCCGCGCTCGAAACGGCGTTGCTGACCGACGACTTCGCCATGTCCTACGTCGCCGAGACGCACTCGCGTGCCACGCCGCTGCTGTTCACCATCACCAGCGCGTGGTCGGCTCTCGGCGGCAGCATCGTCCTGTGGACGCTGCTGCTGGCCGGGTACGTCTTCGTCGCCCGCCGCAAGGTGACCGACCCCGGCGACCGGCTGGGCACCGGCGCGCTCGGCGTCATGGGCCTCGTGGCGGCCTTTTTCTTCGGGCTGGTGACCACCGTCGCCAACCCGTTCCGGATCGTGGCGAACCCGCCCGCCGACGGCCCGGGCCCGAACCCGTTGCTGCGCAACGACATCATGGTGGCGATCCATCCCCCGCTGCTGTACCTCGGCTTCGTCGGGTTCACGGTGTCGTTCGCCTACGCCATGTCGGCGCTGCTCATCCGCCGCGGCGGCACCGACTGGCTGGTCCGCACCCGGCGGGCGAACCTCGTCGCCTGGACGTTCCTCACCGCGGGCCTGATCGTCGGCGCGTGGTGGTCCTACCAGGTGCTCGGCTGGGGCGGCTACTGGGCGTGGGACCCGGTCGAGAACGCGGCGCTGATCCCCTGGCTGGCGGCGACCGCGTTCGTCCACTCCGCCGTCGTGCAGGTGAAGCGCGGAACCCTGCAGGCGTGGAACTTCGTGCTCGCGCTGGCGACCTTCGCGCTGACGATCCTGGGCACCTTCCTCACCCGGTCCTCGGTGGTGGCGTCGGTGCACTCCTTCACCCAGTCCGGGGTCGGACCCGCTTTGCTCGGCTTCTTCGTGGTCGTCCTGGCCGGCGGGTTCACGCTGTTCGCGCTGCGCGGCGAACACGTCGCCTCCCGCACCGGGTCGCTGCGGCTCGCCAGCCGCGAGGGGCTCTTCCTGGTCAACAACCTGGTGCTGTGCCTTTTCGCCTTCGTCGTGCTGCTCGGGACCGTGTACCCGATCTTCGTCGAGGCGTTCACCGGAGGCCAGGTCTCGGTCGGCCGCCCGTTCTTCGACCGGATGGCCGTGCCCCTGTCGTTCGCGCTGCTGCTGGCGATGGGCGCCGGGCCGTTCACCCCCTACCGCTGGGCGACCGCGCGCGTGCTCTGGACCCGGCTGGCCTTCCCGATGCTGATCGGCAGCATCGCCGCCGCCGCGTTCGCGGTGGCGGGAATCCGCTCCGTCGGCGTCGTCGCGGTCGCCTTCCTCGCGGCGACCATCGTCTCCGCGAGCATCCGGCATCTGTTCGCCACCGCGCCGAACCGGCGCCCGTCCGGCTTGTGGCGGCTGGTGTCCGGGCAGCGCGCCTATTGGGGCGGGCAGCTCGCGCACATCGGCGTCGCGGTCGTCGCCCTCGCCATCTCCGTGGCCGGAGCCACCGCGACCCGTGCGACGGTCACCCTCACCCCCGAGCACCCGGCCGAATTCGCCGGCTACACCGTCATGTTCACCAAGAGCGAGCAACACACCGAACCCGACCGCACCCAGCGCGACGCGCATCTGGAATTCCGCGACAACGGACAGCTCGCCTGGACGGCCCAGCCCAAACTGGAGACCTTCGCCAACCAGCCCCAGGCCGTCGGCACCCCGGACGTGTGGAGCACCGCGGGCCGCGACGTCTACGTCGCGCTGGCGCAGATCGCCCCCGGCACCGTGACGGTGAACCTCTACCGCTACCCGCTCATGTCCTGGCTGTGGACAGGAGGGTTCCTCATGGCCGCGGGCGGCGCGTGGGCCCTCAGCGAACGGCGCCGACGCGGTTCCCCGACTGCCGAACCCGCCGAGGAGACGGTGAGCCATGCGTAAAAGCCTGCTCGCGCTCGCCGGAATCCTCGTCCTGCTCGGCCTCACCGCCGGGCTGCTCCTCAGCGGCGGGAACGGGACCGCGGACCGGGCGCACGACCTCGACCAGCGACTGCGCTGCCCGGTGTGCAAGAGCGTGTCGATCGCCGAATCGCCGTCCGAGACGGCCACTGCCATGCGGCAGGCGGTGCAGGATCAGGTCGCCGCCGGCCGCAGCGATCAGCAGGTCCTCGGCTTCTTCCGGGCCCGCTACGGCGACTGGGTGCTGCTTGATCCGCCAGTGAGCGGCCGCACGCTGTGGGTGTGGCTGCTGCCGCTGGCCGGCATCGCCGCCGGAGCGCTCTTGCTGGCCGGGCTCTTGCGGAAACGACCCGACGTCCCGGAACTGGCCGGCGACGAACGCGCGCGTGTCGAACTGGCGCTGCGCCACGCCCGCGAACAAGGCACCGGAGAGACTCTGTGACCGCCGCCGAAGAACGCGACCAGGCCCTGCGCGACATCCTCGCGCTCGAAGCGCAAGTCGACGCCGGGGAAATCCCGCCGGACGCCGCACGACGCCTGCGCGCCGAGTACGAGCAGGCCGCCGCCGACGCGATCAACCGCCTCGACGAACCCGCCAAGCCCGTCTCCCGGCGACGCCGCACCCGCGAGGCACGGACGAGGACCATCGCCTACCTCGGCACGCTCGTCGCGGCCGGGATCGCTGCGGTCGTCGTCCTCCCCGCCGCCGTGCAACAGCGTCCCCAGAACGGTTTCGTGACCGGGAACGAGGTCATGCAGTCCAGCGCCCCCGCTGCGCCGCTTCCTTCGGGAACCGGCGCCGCCGACACCGCGCTGTGGATGCAGGCGAACCTGCAGCTCTTCGCTCAAAACAACCCGGCCGCCGCGCTGCGCACCCTCGACCAGCTCCGGCAACGACCCGGGCTGCCCGCCCAGACCCGCCAGGACGTCGACGCCATGATCGCCACCGCGCGGCGCGAACTGGCCAAGGAGGGACGATGACAGCCGGCGCCGACGCCCGCCGCGGCACCATGCGATGGCTCCGCTGGACCGCGCTCGCCGTCGCCGTCGCCGCGGTCGCCGTCGGCGTGCTCATCAGCACCCGGATCGGCGACGACCCGAACCTGGTCGACACCCCGCTGATCGGCAAGCCCGCACCCGAGCTCACCCTGCCCTACCTCGAACGAGACGGCGGCCTCGCGCTGCGTTCGCTGCGCGGCCAGGTCGTCGTGGTCAACTTCTGGGCCTCATGGTGCGTGCCGTGCCGCGAGGAACAGCCCACCCTGACCGCCGCCGCGGACGCCTACCGCACGGCGGGCGTGACCTTCGTCGGCATCAGCTACCAGGACCAGCCCAAGTCCGCGGTCGGATTCCTCAACGAACTCGGCCGCGGCAAGAGCTACCAGTACGTCACCGACCCCGGCTCCCGCGCGGCCATGGAATTCGGGATCTACGGCATCCCGGAAACGTTCTTCCTCGACCGCTCCGGAACCATCGTCGCCAAGATCACCGGCCCGGTGGACCCGCCGCTGCTGAAGTCCGCCCTCGACGACATCGTCGCCGGGCGGAAACCGCAGTCCCGCACCGGCGGCTCCGTCCAGCCCGCTCCCGGCCAGGGCCGCTGACCTCCGTCAGCCATGCCAGAATGAGGCCGTGGTGAGGCTCCGGCGCTGATCAGGAGCGTCGCGCACCGGTCGGCATCCGGTGGGTCCTAACTGCTCCAGCTCGCCCTCGCTGTCAGCGGCGATCGAGCCGAAGAAGTCACAGCGCTCGCGTCGACGATGCGCCGTCCGGCTGCGCATCGAGTGCACGGCCACGATTCATCTGGGCTCGCCGCATCGGCGGTGGGTGTTCTGCTGGTACCGCTTGTCCAGACCCGGGCCGCCGTGCCGGACGGCTGGCCCCCTTGCGGGCAGATGGAGCCCGGCGCACCGGTAGGCGGCACCGTGGTCTTCTTGTCGACGGCACAACCGGTTGGTCGCTGATGTCCAGCACCGCCGGTGAGCGAAGCCGCTTGCGATGGCGGGCAGAGGCACCGGAATTAGCCGTCCTGGGGCGGTTTTTGCTGTGTCCATCGGAAGTGTGCCGCGACGTTCGGGTCGTCTTCCCACCAGGGGCGCATCGTGGCAGGTAGTTCCGCAGCAGTGCCGGCCGTTTCAGCGGCTGTTGCTGTGGGGTTTTGTCTGCGTTGTTCGGCTCGTTGGTATTGGTCGAGTTGTGCGTCGATCTCGGCGGCGTGTTCCTTGTCGCGGCGTCGCAGTTGCTGCATGGACAGGATGAGGAAGGGTACGAGGGCGAGGTCGCCGAGGCCCCACAGGACGGCCGCACCGGTTGTCTGGTCGGTGTCGGGGGGAAGCCCTCCTGCGCCGTTGAGTGCGAGATAGTAGTCGGCGGCGACGAGGCTGCCGGACATGAGCAGGGCGATGGGGACGATGACGTCGAGGGCGACTTCGGCGAAGGTCAGTCCGACCGAGACGACGTGCGGGTACAGCTTGGGCACGGGATCGCGTTGCAGGCGGGTCCAGAAGTAGTGTGCCCCGGCGATCAGTAGCGCGGCTTGGGTGAGTTCGCTGGTCCAGTGGCTGCGCAGCCCGGCTTCGTACCAGCCGCTGCCGTAGAGCGCGATGGGTACGCCGAGCAGCACTAGCACGCCGATCAGCGGATGGGTGACGGCCCGCATGGCGGCCGAGTGCAGGATGCGGCTGCACCGTGCCCTGGTTGCCGGGGTTGCGGTGTCGCGGGCGAGTCGGGCGGGCAGGGCGTGGGCGAGGAATTGCGGTGTGATCATCAGCAGCGTGACGACTTGGATGGCGCGGACGCTGAAGAGAACGTTCTGATAGGCCCCGATCGAGGTCACGGTGACGAGGGCGTAACTGCCGAGCCCGCTGTAGCACCACACGATGCGGCTTGCGGGCCAGGTGCCACCGGCTCGGCGGAGCTTCCGCACGCGCAGGGCGTACCAGAGACCGAAGGCCAGCATCGCCGCGATCGGTGCGGGATGCCAGGACCATGCGGTGAGCGCGGTGGTCCAGGTCAAGGGTGGCAAGGAAACGGTCGGCATGATGGCTGCGTCACGGGTCCTGTCGGTCTCGGGTCACGGCCACGCGGATGCTCGCTCAGGCCGCTGTCACCGTCGGGCGGTTACGGGGAATTCGGCGCGGCCCCGTCCTCGGAGCCTCTCGTTCTGCTCTCGGGAAGGCCGTCATCCGGGCGGTCGTCGGCCGCGTCGTCGCCTGCCGCGGCACCGTCAGGATCCTCGACTCCGGAGGGCATGCCGGTCGTGGTGGCGCCGGCTTCGCCCGCCTGGGCGGCGATGCGGCGGCGTTCGGGGTCGCGGGCTTGGGCGATGCCGATTCCGGTGAGCGCGGCGGCGAGGGCGACGACGATGGCGATCAGGGTCCAGACTCCGGCCGTGCCTGAGCCGGCGGCCAGTAGCGTGGTCGTCATGGTGGGTTCCTCCGTGCGGGCGCGGCCGGCCCAGGCCCGCGTGGAAACGTTGAGCTGACCTGGGCCGGGGTTCATGGCTGGGGTCGGTAGGTCCGGCCGTGCGGGTGGTCGCAGTGCTCGTCGTCGGCCTCGGGTGTGGTGTGGTCGACCTGCAGGGTGGTGTGTTCCAGGTGGTGGCGTGCGCGCATGATCTCCTCGACGCCCTGGCGGATGGCGTGGCAGTCGGCGCCCGGTTTGACGAGGATGTGCGCGGACAGCGCGGTGTCGCCGGAGGTGATCTGCCAGATGTGCAGGTCGTGAATCTGCACTACGTCGGGCACGGCGGCCAACTCGCCGCCGATCGCCTCGGGGTCCAGGTGCGCGGGGGCGGCTTCGAGGAAGATCCGCCCGGATTCCTTGACCAGGCCCCAGCCCGCCTTGGCCATCAGCGCCGCGACGATCAACGCGGCGATGGCGTCCGCGCGGGCGAAGCCGGTCCAGAGGATCACGCCACCGGCGACCGCGGTCGCGATGAACGCGTAGAGGTCGTTGAGGATGTGCTGGAACGCACCCTCGACGTTCAGGCTGGACCGGTTGGCGCGGCTGATGCACCAGGACGCGGCCACGTTGACCGCGATGCCCACCAGTGCGGTGATGAACACCAGCAGCCCCTCCACCGGTGGGGGGTCGATGAGCCGGCGTACGCCCTCGTAGACGAACCACGCGGTCAGCAACAGCAGGGTGATGCCGTTGGCCTGGGCGGAGAGGATCTCGGCGCGTTTGAGGCCGTAGGTGTAGTTGCCGCGCGCGGGCCGGGCCGCCAGCCGGATCGCGATGAGCGCGAGCACGATCGACGCGGCGTCGGTGAGCATGTGCCCGGCGTCGGAGATCAGCGCCAGCGATCCGGCGATCAGCCCGACCACCACCTCGGCCGTCATGAACGCCACGATCAGCCCGAGCGCGAGACCGAGCCACTTCCGGTCCGCGTTCGCCGACACCCCGTGCCCGTGTCCGTGTCCGGTCTCGCCGGTCCCCTCCGCCTGCCCGGCACGTTGGGCCTGGTGTTCAGTGGTGGCCACCGTGGTGCCCTCCGTGCTGCGGACGGTACTCGTGCTGCCCGAACAGCTCACCCAGGAACCCGCCGCCATGGCGGCGCTCGCCGTAGGCGGGTGGCGGGTAGTACGGCTGAGCCGGTGCCGCGTACTGCGGCGGCGCAGGCTGCGACGGCGGGGTGGGCTGGGCGGCGGCGTAGAACCTGGCCTCCGCCGTGGCCAGCTGTTCCATCTCGCCGCGGTCGAGGAATACCCCGCCGCAACCGGTGCACTGGTCGATCTCCACCCCGAACCGGTTCACCGGCAGCATCTGGGACACACATTTCGGGCACAACAACCCCGCCCCGCCGCCTGTCGGCTGCTCGCCTGTCGCGCTACTCATCGCTGCACCTCTCGCGTCGTCATCGCTCACGTCCGCTGCCTATCCTGCCTCAAGTATAGTGATATGCGCATAAATGGATTACTGGGGTCCGAGCGAGTCCGGGCACGTCCTCTGACGCAGTCGTTGTCGTTTGAATCGCCAATTGCTGCTATCATCGTCTTGTGGCGATGATAAGCAGGGATGGATGCCTCGCGTCGAGCGTGGGCGCGGGCTTGGACCCGGCGGTGGCGCTGTTCCACAGTCTCTCCGACGCCACCCGGCTGGCGATCGTGCAACGCCTCGCTCATGGGGAGGCGCGGGTCGCAGACCTGGTGGCCGCGCTGGGGATGGCGCAGTCCACGGTCTCGGCGCACGTGGCCTGCCTGCGTGATTGCGCGCTGGTGGTGGGCCGCCCGCAGGGCCGGCAGGTGTTCTACAGCCTCGCCCGGCCGGAGTTGATGGACCTGCTGGCGTCGGCGGAGACGCTGCTGGCCGCGACCGGCAACGCGGTGGCGCTGTGCCCGAACTACGGCACCGACGCCGCGGCCGACGCAACCCCGGACAGCGTGATTCGGGATAGCAAGGAGAGTGCTCGATGAGTGACGCGTGCGGCTGCGGCCACGAAGAACCTGTGAGCGTGGAGGCCGAGGAGCACGAGCCGGAGCGGCTGTGGCAAGTCAAGGAACTGCAGTTCGCGGCGAGCTCTGGAGCGTTCCTGCTCGCCGCGCTGATCGCCGGCTGGGCCGGCGCGGCGCGGCCGGTGGAGCTGGTGCTGGAGGTGGCGGCGTTGCTGGCCGGTGCCTACACCTTCGTCCCGTCCACGCTGAAGCGGCTGGTGAAGGGCAAGATCGGGGTCGGCACGCTGATGACGATCGCCGCGGTCGGCGCGGTCATTCTCGGCGAGGTCGGCGAGGCCTCGATGCTGGCTTTCCTGTTCTCCATCAGTGAGGGCCTGGAGGAGTACTCGCTGGCCCGCACCCGTCGCGGCCTGCGTGCCCTGCTGTCCCTGGTTCCCGAGCAGGCCACCGTCTTGCGCGACGGCACGGAGGTCATGGTGTCGCCGGCCGAGCTGCGGGTCGGCGACAGCATGCTGGTCAAGCCCGGTGAGCGAATCGCCACCGACGGCATCATCCGCGACGGCCGTACTGCCTTGGACGTCTCGGCGATCACCGGCGAATCGGTGCCGGTCGAGGCAGGTCCCGGCAGCGAGGTGTTCGCTGGATCGATCAACGGCACCGGCGTGCTCGAAGTCGAGGTCACCACCACCGCGGAGGACAACTCCCTGGCGCGGATCGTGCGGATCGTGGAAGCCGAACAGGCCCGTAAGGGCGCCTCCCAACGCCTCGCGGACCGCATCGCGAAACCGTTGGTGCCGGGCATCATGATCGCCGCCGCGCTGATCGCTGCGGTCGGCAGCCTGCTCGGCGACCCGGTCACCTGGATCGAGCGTGCCCTGGTCGTGCTCGTCGCCGCCTCCCCGTGCGCGCTGGCGATCTCCGTGCCCGTCGCGGTCGTGGCCGCGGTCGGCGCGGCCAGCAAGCTCGGCGTGCTGGTCAAGGGCGGTGCCGCCCTCGAAGCGCTCGGTGCGGTCCGCGGAGTCGCGTTGGACAAGACCGGCACCCTCACCGCGAACCGGCCCGCCGTCATCGACGTCGCCACCACCCATGGCGCGAGCCGCGAGCAGGTCCTGCACCTGGCAGCAGCATTGGAGGCCCGCAGCGAACATCCTCTCGCGAGGGCGATCCTTGCCGCGGTCGACGAGGTCACCCCGGCCTCGGCCGTGGAGGCGGTCACCGGGGCGGGTCTCACCGGCCGTCTGGACGGGCGCACCGTTCGGCTGGGGCGTCCCGGCTGGCTCGAACCCAGCTCACTGGCGACGGACGTGGCGCGGATGCAGCAGGCCGGCGCGACCGCGGTGCTGGTCGAGCAGGACGGCCAGGTCGTCGGCGCGATCGCGGTCCGCGACGAGCTTCGCCCGGAAGCCGTCGAGGTGGTGGCGCAGCTTCGCCGGGACGGCTACCACGTCGCGATGCTCACCGGCGACAACCACGCCACCGCCACCGCACTGGCGAAGGACGTCGGGATCGAAAACGTGCACGCCGAACTCCGCCCGGAGGACAAGGCTCGCCTGATCGAACAGCTGCGCAGCCAGCGCTCCACCGCGATGGTGGGCGACGGCGTCAACGACGCGCCGGCCCTGGCCACCGCCGATCTGGGCATCGCGATGGGCGCGATGGGCACCGACGTGGCGATCGAGACCGCTGACGTCGCGCTCATGGGCGAGGACCTGCGGCACCTGCCGCAGGCGTTCACCCACGCCCGCCGCGCCCGGCGGATCATGCTGCAGAACGTCGGCCTGTCCCTCGGGTTGATCACCGTGTTGATCCCGCTGGCGTTGTTCGGCGTGGTCGGCTTGGCCGCGGTGGTACTGGTGCATGAGTTGGCCGAGGTCGTCGTCATCGCCAACGGCGTCCGCGCCGGCCGCACCAAGTCCCTGCAGATCACAGGAGGTCGCAGGCAGACGGCGTCGATGTCCGCCGCGGTCGGGGTGTCCTCGTGACGACCGGTCAACCCACTCGCACGGCCAGAGTGACCCGAGCACGGGTCGCGCTGGCGGCCACCGCCGCGCTGCTGGCCGCGCTCGACCTCGGCCTGAAAGCCTGGGCGAGCGGGGCCTTGGCTGACGGGACGTCGGCCGATCTCGGGGTGATTCAGCTGCGGCTGACGTTCAACTCCGGGGTGGCGTTCAGCCTCGGCGACACCCTGCCCGGTTGGGTGGTGCTCGGTGTCACCGGGTTGATCGTCGCCGGGCTCGCGGTGTTCGCCTGGCGCAAAGCACGCACGGCGAACCTGGCTGTACGGCTGGGGCTGGCCGCGGTGCTGGCCGGGGCGATCGCCAACCTCGCCGACCGGGCCGCCGACGGGGTCGTGACCGACTACCTGCACACCGGCTGGTTCCCCACATTCAACCTCGCCGATGTCTTCATCACCGTCGGCGGCGCTGTGCTGGTTCTGGCCAGTCTCCGCGCCACCGATGGCACCACGAGGGACTCGGCACCGTGATCCCGCGAGATCAAGATCGGATCACAGCCCACCAAATTCGTGAACTCGACCTCGACCCTCAAGATCGAACGTCGACCAGGGTGAACAGCGACCGGCGGCGCGAGCGGCAGATCCCCTCCAGCGAGGGCAGTTAGTTGTTGCCGTGGTAGGCCGACACCGCTCGAACGCCGCAGACAGCTGCGCCGCCCAGCCACTCAGCTTCCGCCGCTCGTCCTGAAGCGCCGCCAGCCGTTCCGCTGCTCGCTCGCACAGTCCCAGCCATGTGCTTCAGAACATGGCAATCACCGCGACTCTCCTCGATCCGCTACTGTGCAGCGGGCTGATCAGCAACGTCACCCACTTCGAGTCGCCGGTCTCGCACATGTCGACGCAGCCATCCTTGCCTCACCGGCGAAGCGCACGACATTCCCCGGCAGCACGCCCCTCCAACCACAGCCCGGCCGGGCCGATCGCGTGCGGTGCCTGCAAATCCGCCAGTCGTGCCTTGGAACTTGCCCAGCGTGGTCGCCTGCGCCCAGGTCTTCGTCCGATCGAACTCGCTACGCCGCGCGGCCGGGTCCGCCACCGGGCCGCGATCCAGGCAGGCACACTCGGCCCGTCAGCCCGGGCCGCGACCATCGTAGTGAACCGCGGGTTGACATCCGTGCGGAGCACGGCTGCCATCGCGTCCGGCGTCACGTGCCCCGGCGACCCTCAGCAGGCCGCACCAGCTCCTCCACGCGACGTTGATCAGGTCGGCCGGGTTGTCCTGCCTCTGCTGCTGCACGGATCGCCGCCTCGGCAACCGCCCGCACCTCGCCGCCTCGCGCTTCACGTCCGGGTGCTCACCCACGAACTACCGATGCCGTCTGGCGGTCCGATCCGTGTCAGCCTTCGCCGCCACCATCCGGCAGCGCAGTCCCGAGCCGGTGCGCGACCAGCGCGCCCCACACCACGGTCGCCACGAGCGCCGCCGCGTTGGCGAGCGCGTAAACCAGCACGCCCGCCGGGATCGCCCGGTCGGGCGGAGCGCCCAGCCGGAGCACGTACTCGACCAGGTACGCCAGGATGAGCGCCATCGCCAGGCTCAGGTGCACCAGCAGGCGCCGGTAGGCGGCAGTGCCCGAGCGGATCGGCAACCCGTCGACAAATCCCGCGAACCCGGCGACCGCTGCGCCGAGCAGCCCGATCCCGACCAGCCACGTTGCCGCGGTGGTGAATTCCCGTGGATCGTGCGAGCGCGCCGCCAGGTCCAGCACCGTGCTCGCGAACCAGCATCCGATCGGGACGGCCACCAGCACCGGGTGCAGCCGCACCCGCGACCTCGTCCGGACCGGAGCGGCTTCCTCCGCTGTCTCGGTCACGCCGGTTCCCAGGACCGCACCGGATCCGTTCCGCAGCATGGTAGACGCAATGAACTCACCCCGTTGATACTATTTCACTTAGTATTATGTCGGCTCCCGTGTCCCGCCCGGCTTCCCCGCCGGACTGCAGCGAGGAGCAGCCGTGCTGGTATTCGGCGCCGTCGTGCCCGTGTCCGCCTGGACCATTGCCGTACTGGCCCTCGGCGCACTCGTCGGCCTCTCCGCGGCCCGGCCGCTGGCCAAGCGGACCGAGTGGCCCGCGCGCGGCATCCTGATCACCGTCGTGCTGTTGTCCGCGGTTCTCGCGCTCACTCTGCCACCCGGCAGCGAGCGGCACACCAACGGCCTGCACGCCTGCCTGCCCGAGGACTTCCCCGACCTCGTGGGCACGGTGCTGAACTCTGGCGGCGGGATCGCCGGCAACGTGCTCAACCTGCTCCTTCTCCTGCCGCTGACCGCCTCGGCAGTGCTCACCGTCGGCCGCACCGTACCCGCAGTCGTGCTCGCCCTCACGCTGCCGCCCGCGATCGAACTGGCCCAATCGCAGATCCCCGGCCGGTGGTGCAGCCTCGCCGACGTGCTCGCCAATGTCGCGGGCGCGCTCGCCGGAGCCCTGCTCGGCGCGGTGCTCCTGCGGCGCAGGACGGTCAGGCGCGAAACCGCCGGCCCGCGAACACCCCGCCGATGAGGAACAGCACGCCCGCCATCGGCCAGCCGATCAGCAGGTCCTGCAAGCCCACCGTCGGCAGCAAGGAGAACTTCCCCAGGTGCGCTCCGATGTGGACGATCGCCATCACGACCCCGACCCCCATCAGCACGAAACCCGCGACCCGCACGACGAGCCATTTCCGGTACGCGCCGGTGTAGCCGGCCTTCTCGGGCTTGACCGCCGCGCGGCGGACCCCGGCCTCGAGCGCGCGCTGCCTCGCGCGGCGGTCGCGCCCTCTCGTCGACACCTTCGGCATGTCACAACTCCTCGCACCAGCCACCTCTACTAAGCGAGATCGTAGTACGCGAGGAGCCTTCCGGAATCCCGCCTTGCCATCAATTACTAAGTTTCCTAGTATGTCGGTTATGTCGCGAGCTTCCCGCATGCTGTCTCGCGGCCGCGCCGGACCCTCCCCCTCGGCCGGCGCGTAACGCGGACGCGGGCCTCGTTCCTCCGAGGCCCGCGTCCGTGCCCGCCTCGATCCCAGGACCGCCTGCCGCGACCGCACGAAAACGGGCGCGCCGCATGAAATCCTCGTGATCGCAGCCCAAAGCGCACTCGATCAGGTCCAGTGACGCCCGCGAACCGACCATCCGGCGCCGAATTTCCGCGCGCTGCCACAGCAGGCCGAGCCCAGCCTCTTTGGCACACAGGATGACCGCCACCCGGACAGATCGTCCGCGCCGTACCGATGTCCCCCGCTCGCCGCGGCAGCGCACCTCACGCTTGCCTAATACCCCCACGGGGTATATCTTCAGGTTATTCGATACCCCTGCCCGGTATAGGAGGACGTGATGGTCACGCATCGGGAAGCAGCAACGACCGCGAGCCGGTCCGGCCTCGCCCCTGCCGGTCGCGCGTTCAGCGCCCGCTGGGAGGACATCGGAGCCGCGCTGCTGGGCCTGTGGCTCGTCGTCGCGGTGTTCCTCGACGGGCGGGCGCACTGGCTGGGCCTGCCGGATTCGTTCTTCACGCCGTGGCACGGACTGCTCTACGGCGGCCTGCTCCTGCTCGGCCTCTGGTTGCTGGCGATGGGCTGGCGGCGGCGCGGAACGGCGCCGCCCTGGCGGGCGGTCCTCGCCCCTCCGGCGGGATACGGCTGGCCGCTCGTGGGCGCCGGGATCTTCGCCGCGGGAGGCGCGGCCGATCTCGCGTGGCACGAGGTGTTCGGCATCGAGGCCGGGATCGACGCGTTGCTGAGCCCGTCGCATCTGCTGTTGTTCGCCGGTGCCGGGTTCCTGTTGGCGGGGCCGGTCCTGTCGGCTCGGGTGAAAGGCGAACCGTCGCTGGCGGCGACAGTGCTGGCGCTGCTGGCATTGTCGGCGGTCGCGGCGTTCGCGTTGAGCTTCCTGTCCGGATTCTTCAGCGATGCCCCGGTCTACACGGTCGGGCACTTCCCCGAGGGCACCCGGCCCACATCG
Source organism: Amycolatopsis sp. La24 (assembly GCF_029087445.1). NCBI lineage: Bacteria > Bacillati > Actinomycetota > Actinomycetes > Pseudonocardiales > Pseudonocardiaceae > Amycolatopsis > Amycolatopsis sp. La24. The sequence continues at coordinate 108,668 of NZ_JARACH010000005.1, read as the reverse complement.
CGGCGGAGACCAGGGCAGAGGCCGGACTGGGCAGCTACGTGCTGACCTCCCTCGTAGTCGTCGCGCCGCTGGCCTACCTCGCCCGGACGTGGAAGCTGCCGTTCGGCGCCACCACGGTGTTCCTGACCGCGCACGCGGTTCTCGCGTCCACGCTCGTCGACTTCGGCTTCACCGGCGGGCGGGTCGTTCTCGCCGCCGCTGTCGCCGGGCTCGCAGCCGATGCCGCTCTCTACGGCGTACGACGAGCGGGAGCGTCGCGCCGCGCACAATCACTGGCGGCTGCGGGAATCGTCCCGGTCCTGTTGTGGTCCGGGGTGCTGGCGGCGGTGCAACTGTCCTACGGTATTCGCTGGTCGGCCGAACTGGTCGGCGGAGTCGTGGCCGTATCCGCGCTGGTTTCGGTGCTCGTGGTCCTGCTCGGCCAGTCCGGCCGCACACCCGCGACGCCCTAGCCTGTCCGCATCGAACAGTCCACACCGGACGGTGCACTGACGGAAACCCGTGTCACCGCTTCATTCGGGACGGTAATACGGGTTCCGCAAATGCCGGCTGCCCGGCCGAGGTTCGCGTCCACGGCATCCCGGCAGGCGCCGGTGCAGTCCCTGGTCCAAGTGACCACCCGGTAGCGGCCGACCGCCAACGGCGCGGACAACTCCGCCGGAGCGGTCCGGAATTCACGCTCCAGCACCGCTTTTCCCTGGCCGTCTTCAAGCCGGAAATAGCGGACGGCGCGGCCCGCACGGCTGGCCGGCTCCGCCACGACGATGTCGACCGTCCCGGACGGGACCTTGACCGCGGACGGCTGATGCGAAGGAATGGAGTCGCCCCGGGGAGCCGCCGAGCTGCAGCCGCCCGCCACGACCGCGAGCATTCCCAGAAAAGCTGTCGGCACCGCTGGTTTCATGGAATCTCCTCGCACAAGGGGACACCGGCCGCCCCGGAGGTGCCGGGCCGGCCGGTGCGCGACGGTCAGTCCTTCCAGAAGATCGAGGTCACGACGCCCCCGGCGACGATCTTCGACTGCGAGCCGTTCGAGGCCGCGGCCGAACCGTCTCCGTGGTTGTAAATCGAGAGCAGTTCGCTGTAGTCGTGCGAATTGGGGGAAACGTAGGCCGGGTCGCTCTGCCCGGCGTAGTCCATGCACGAACCCGCGTTGGTGAACTGGTGGTCCAGGCCGAAGTCGTGGCCCACCTCCTGGCAAATCACGTGCTGTTTGGCGTAAGTCCCCATCGAATAGGAATCGTTGACCTTCGTGGTTCCCCACGCGATGTGGGTGCCGCTCGACAAATCGATTTCGGCGACGCCGAGCCAGCCGGTGCTGCCGTAGGTGTAGTTGCACACCCGGACTTTCCCGGCCGCCGCGGGGCAGCTGCGCCGGGTCGTCGCGCTGCTGTCGCTCGTGGAAAGGGTGTTCTCGAACACCGGTGACCGGTTCCAGTCGGCATTGGCCTTGCTGAGGTTGGCGTCCCAGCTCGACGTGACGCTGTCGAGCACGGTCAGGCGCACCGTGCTGGAGGTGGACGAGCGAGCCCAGTGGTATCCGTTCCAGCTGTTGCTTGCCGACGCCTCCGCCGTAGTGGCCGCGAGAGCCGCGACCGCGAACGACGTGAGGAAAAGCAGCCGCCATTTGCGCATGGCAAACTCCTTGCGATTTCCGTGGGGACCCGTCCGGGAGTGCGGACAGTGCGCATGAAAGTAGCCCGGCGTGATCCGGTGGCACAGCTACGAAAGTCGCAAGGGGGCCGATTTCTACTTCTCTACTTAGTAGAGTAGTAGCCGCGTGCGCCGGTCGGCGGACAGCCGCTGACCCGACCGGCTCCGGCCGTTCGTCGGATTCCCGTCACGCGGATTTCAACTACCGTACGTAGTAGTCATATCAAACGAGTGAATCCGCAGTCATGGCAAGGTGATCGCAGCCGCAGAACGTGGCGAGCACAAGATCATCGCTGATACGGTCCGCTGACTGTGAGGTGTCATTCCGCCACGAAGCGTCGCGCCGGCTGGCGCGCCCTGGCCGTCTTCGCTGTGCTGTTCGGTTTCCTGGTCCTGCACGCGCAACCCTGCTGCGAGACCGGCCACGCCGGGTCCGCCGTCGTGCACGCCGCGGCCGCGAACGACACCGCGGCGGTGCCGAGCGACCCGGGATGCGGATCAGGGCACCACGGCCACGACGGCAGCGACACGCTCTGCCGATTCCTTCGCAGCGCCAACGACTTCCTGTGGCTGGCCGTGCTCACCACGGCAGCCGCGGCCTGCCTGGTGCCCGGGGCGCGCCCGCTGTCGCGCCCATGGGCCGCACGGCCGCCGCCCCGGGGATCCCCCGGCTCGGCACTTCTGATCGAGCTCTGCGTCTCGCGGATCTGACGGGCGCCGGAACCCCTGCCGTCACCCCGTTCCGCCGCGCCCGCGGCACTCACGCGAAAAGAGACTCGATGGAAACCGTCTTGCCCCCTGCCGCAACGAATTCTCCCCCTCAACTGCTCACCGCCGCCGCGCGGTGCCACAGCCCGGCCCGCGCGGTCGGCAACACCCCGGTGCTCTGGGTCGATCAGCCCTTCGCCTCCGCGGGACGCGGCTTCTGGGCCAAGCTCGAAGGATTCAACCCCGGCGGCATGAAAGACCGGCCCGCACTGCACATGGTCGAGCAGGCCCGTGCCCGCGGCGAACTGGCCCCCGGAGCCCCGATCGTCGAATCGACGAGCGGCACGCTGGGCCTCGGGCTCGCACTGGCAGGCATCGTGCACGGCCACCCTGTGACGGTGGTGACCGATCCAGGCCTGGAGCCGATCGTGCACCGGATGCTGTCCGCCTACGGCGCCCGGGTCGAGCTCGTGACCGAACCGCACCCGACCGGCGGCTGGCAGGAAGCCCGCCGCGAACGGGTGCGCCGGCTGCTCGCCGAGCGGCCGGGAGCCTACTGCCCGGACCAGTACCACAACCCGGACAACGTCGCGGCCTACGCGCCGCTCGCCCTGGAACTGGTCGCCCAGCTCGGCCGGGTCGACGTGCTCGTCTGCTCGGTCGGCACCGGCGGCCACTCCGCCGGGGTCTCGCGGGTGCTGCGGGAATACTTCCCGCACCTGAAGGTCGTCGGCGTGGACACGGTGGGCTCGACCATCTTCGGCCAGCCCGCGGCACCCCGGCTCATGCGCGGGCTCGGCTCCAGCATCTACCCGCGCAACGTCGACTACGCGGGGTTCGACGAGGTCCACTGGGTCTCCCCCGCGGAAGCGGCCTGGACCTGCCGCCGGCTCGCCGCGTCCCACCACGCCACCGGCGGCTGGAGCGTAGGCGCGGTCGCGCACGTCGCCGGATGGCTGGCCCGCACCGAACCCGCCGACGCCCGGATCGCCGCCGTCTTCCCGGACGGACCGAACCGGTACTTCGACACCGTCTACAACGACGACTACTGCCGGCAGCACGGTCTCCTCGACGCGCCGCCCGCCGCGGAACCCGACCGCATCGGCGCTCCCGCCGACCGGGTCGTGCAGCGCTGGACCCGGTGCACGCACGTCGTCGACCCGACCCTGGCGGTGGTCCGGTGACCTCGCTCATCACCCGGTACCGGTCCTTCGACCGGCCTTCCCGGCTGCTCATGCTCAACCAGCTCACCATCAACCTCGGCTTCTACATGCTGATGCCGTATCTGGCCTCGCACCTGTCGGCGGACCTCGCGCTGGCCGGCTGGGTCGTCGGGCTGGTGATGGGCGTGCGCAACTTCTCCCAGCAGGGCATGTTCCTGATCGGCGGCACGCTGGCCGACCGGCTGGGCTACAAGCCGCTCATCATCGCCGGCTGCGCGCTGCGCACCGGCGGGTTCGCCCTGCTGGGCCTGGTCGATTCGGTCCCGGCGCTGATCATCGCCTCGGCCGCCACCGGGTTCGCCGGTGCGCTGTTCAACCCGGCCGTGCGCGCCTACCTGGCGGCGGACGCGGGCGAGCGGCGGGTCGAGGCGTTCGCGCTGTTCAACGTCTTCTACCAGACCGGCATCCTGCTGGGCCCGGTCGTCGGGCTCGTCTTGACCAGCGTGGCGTTCAAGGTGACCTGCCTGACCGCGGCCGCGGTGTTCGCGGTGCTCACGGTCCTGCAGATCCGCGCGCTGCCGGCGCACTCGGCCGAGCGTCCCGCGCAGCCGCGCTCGATCCGGCAAGACTGGGCCGGGGTGTTCCGGAACCGCTCGTTCGTGCTGTTCTCGCTCGCCATGATCGGCTCGTACGTGCTGTCGTTCCAGGTGTACCTCGCGCTGCCGCTCGAGGCGCGCCGGATCGCCGGCCCCGGTTTCTCCGGCACCGCCTTGGTCGCGATCCTTTTCGGACTGTCCGGCGCCCTCGCGATCGCCGGGCAGCTCCGGATCACCGCCTGGTGCCGCGAACGGTGGAGCCCGGGCCGCTGCCTCGCCACCGGCCTGCTGCTGATGGCCGCGGCGTTCCTGCCGCCCGCGCTGACCGCCGGTGCCGCCGGCGGCCCCGCAGTCCTGACCTGGGTCCCGCTGATCCTCTCCGCGGCGCTGCTGGCTTTGGGCACGCTGGTGGTGTTCCCGTTCGAAATGGACACCATCGTCGCGCTGTCGGGCAATCGGCTCGTCGCCACCCACTACGGGCTGTACAACACGGTGGTGGGAGTCGGGATCCTGCTCGGCAACCTCTTCACCGGGACCGTGCTGGACCTGGCCCGGGACGCCGGGGTGCCCGCCGCGCCGTGGTTGATCCTGGCCCTGCTCGGGGCAGCCTGCGCGTGGGCGATCCGGAGCCTCGGCGCGGCGAACCGGCTCGCCCCGGCGGCCTGAACACGGGCCGCCGACTACCCCCGCTCGTACTGGGTGACATAGCACTCGGACGGGCTCGGCAGCGTCGGCGGCCCGGTGCCTGAGTACGGTGGGGGCATGGCGGCGAACCGGCTCGGCGGCATCCGGCAGATCCTTCTGCTGGGTGCGCTGGCGCTGTGCATCGCCGCCATGCACCACATCAGCCTCCCCGGCGGTTCCGCGCACGCGATGGCCCCGGCCGCCGTGCCCGCCGCGATGGCGGACGCGCCCATCGCGATGGCAGACGCGGCCCCCACCGGCTCGGGCGAGGAACACCCCGGCACGCCGGGCGGCGCGCACACGATGCTGCACCTCTGTCTCGCCGTGCTGTACGCGGTCGGCGCACTGGTGCTCGCGCTGCTGGCTTTCCGCAGGCATTCCGCCGCGAAGCTCCCGGTCCCCGCCGGTCCGCGCGGCTCGCCCGTCCCCGGGCGGCCGCCGGACAGACGCGGCCGCCTGGTCCTTGCTTCTCTCTGCGTGCTGCGGACCTGACCGGCCGGGCCTGCCTGGTCCCCACCGGTCATTTCAGCAATCACTTTTCGAGAGAAGGATTTGTCGTGCGCAAAACTCTGGTGATCAGCGGCATCGCGGTGGCGTCGGCCCTCGCGCTCAGCGCCTGCAACAGCGGCGATCAGCCGTCCGGCATGCAGATGGGCTCGTCGTCCGCCCCCGCGCCCGCGTCGAACCAGCAGGCCGCGGGCCACAACAACGACGACGTCGCTTTCGCCCAGCAGATGATCCCGCACCACAAGCAGGCACTGGACATGGCGAAGATGGTGTCCTCGCGCAGCACCAACCCGAAGGTCGTCGACCTCGCCGGCCGGATCGACAAAGCTCAGGACCCGGAGATCCAGCAGATGCAAGGCTGGCTCACCGCGTGGGGCGCCGCTTCTTCCTCCGCTTCGGCCATGCCGGGCATGAGCGACCACAACATGCCGGGGATGTCGTCGATGCCGGGGATGGGCTCGTCGTCCTCGATGCCGATGCCGGGCGGGTCGATGCCGGGCATGATGTCCGACGCGGACATGGCCAAGCTCGACACGATGAAGGGCGCCGAGTTCGACAAGATGTGGCTCGGCATGATGATCAAGCACCACCAGGGCGCGGTCGACATGGCCAAGACGGAACTGGCCAAGGGCGGCAACGCCGACGCCAAGGCGCTCGCGCAGAAGATCATCGACGGCCAGCAGGCCGAGATCACCGAAATGCAGGGGCTGCTCTCGCAGGGCTGACCCGGGCCGCCGGGGCCACGGCCGCCGTGGCCCCGGCGCACCGCTTTGCCGTTCTCCGGGTCTACTCCCGGGTTCGTGCGTTCCCGCACGAACGTTTTCCTTCCTGTTCACCGGATTCCGACAACTGCTTCGCTAGTACTAGATGCGATAGTGGACAAGATCCGCGCGTTACCTTAATGTGACCGCGGGCCGGCGGGGCGGTCCACCCCGAACGCAGGTCCCCACGACAGGAGATTCAGCACCCGTGACACCGCAACGGCGTCGTGCCTTCCGACATCCGATAGCCGCCACCGCCGCACTCGTCGTCCTGGGATTGGCCACCCTGCCCGCGGCGGCGCAGGCCGCGCCGCCCCCGGGCGGCAGCCAGGATCCGATGCAGCGCTACCAGGAACTCGGCGCACAAGCGGCCAAGGCCGACGAGGACCTCCTGGGCGCACAGGAGTCGCTCACCGCCCGGCAGAACGACCGTGCCGCGGCCGACGCGGCCGTGGCCAAGGCCAACGGCGAGGTCGTCGGCGCGCAGGCGGCGATCGACCGGCTCCGTCCGCAAGCGAACCAGGTCGCGAACGCCGCGCTCGAAGGCGGCCAATTGAGCAACACAGCCCTGCTTCTCGACAGCAGCAACCGGCAGGAGTTCCTCGATCGCGCCTCCATCCTCTCCCTGCTCGCGGAGCGGAAGAACGAAACACTGACCGGCCTGCAGCGCGCGGTCGCCTCCGCGAACAACGCGAAGGCCGCCGCGGAGAAGGCGCAGAAATCGGCGCAGCTGGCCGCGAACGACGCCGCCACCGCGCTGGAAGAAGTCCAGGGACGCAAGACGGATCTCGACAAGCAGATCGGCGAGGTGCGCAAGGCGCTGGCGCAGCTGCCCTCGGCCGCCCGCACGAAGCTGGGACAGGTGCAGGACAGCGGTTCCTATCTCGGTCCTCCAGGCGCGGCGAACGACGCGCTGCAGGCGGCGCTGTCCAAACGCGGTTCCGAATACCAGTGGGGCGCCACCGGCCCGAGCCAGTTCGACTGCTCCGGGCTGACCTCGTGGGCGTACAAACAAGCCGGGATCACCTTGCCCCGGACGAGCCGGCAGCAGTTCACCTCAGGCAAAGCCGTGCCGCTGGACCAGCTCGTCGCGGGCGATCTGCTGTTCTACGACGACGGTTCCGGCAGCGCCGGCGCGATCCATCACGTGGGCATGTACGTCGGCAACGGCAAGATGGTCGACGCGCCCACCGAGGGCCAGCTGGTCGACGTGCGGCCGATCCGCGGGGACGGGCACCTGATGGGAGCACGGCGCATCGTCGGGTGATCCCGGCGGAGCAAGTATCCTGATCCCCGGAGGTGCCATGCTGAAACTGGGCGAGCTCGAGGCGTCGGTGATGGACGTGCTCTGGAACGCGGCGGAACCCATGCGGGTCCGGGAAGTGCTCGACGAGCTCAACCAGCACCGCGATCTCGCGTACACCACGGTGATGACGGTGCTGGACAACCTGCACCGCAAGGGCTGGGTCGAGCGCGAGATGCGGAACCGCGCGTACCACTACCAGGCGACCGCCTCCCGCGAGGAGGCGACCGCGCAGACGGTGCGCGATCTGCTGGACTCCACCGAGGACCGGGAATCGGTCCTGCTGCACTTCGTCCAGACGGCGTCCGAGGAGGAGTCGGACATCCTCCGCCGGGCGCTGCGCCGGAAGTCGCGGAAGCGGTGATCGTCGCGGCGGCGCTCCTGCTCGGGGCCGTGTTCGTGGGCTGGTGGTCGCCACGCCCGCTGAGCAGGCTGGCCGCAGGCCGGATCTCTCCCGGCACCGCGATCGCCTGGTGGCTGCTGAGCGCCGCCGGGGTCCTGGCGGGCGCTGTCGCGGGAGTGCTGCTGCTCGTGCTGCCCGGGCACGGCCCGGCCGACGCGGTGCTGCGGGCGCTGCACGACTGCTGGGCCGCGCTCAGCCACGGCGAAGTGCCGCTGCTGGACCCGGTCGTCGGCGCGAGCGCGGGAGCCTTCGCCCTCGCCGGAGCCGTCCGGCTGGCGGTGGCCTCGGCCGGGCGGCGCCGGAGCCGCAATCGCCAGTACCGCCGCCACCTGGCCGCCCTGCGGTTGTGCGGCTCGGCCGGCTCCCGGTCCGTGCCGACGCTGTGGCTGCCGCACGACGAGCCGGTCGCCTACAGCCTCGGCGGGCGGCGCGCGATGATCGTCGCCAGCGAAGGGCTCGCCGCCCGGCTTTCGGTACCGGAACTCGACGCCGTCCTGGCCCACGAGCGGGCCCATGTCCGCGGCCATCATCACCTGCTTACCGCGTGCGCGGACATTCTCGGCCGCACTGTGCGGTTCGTCCCGCTGATGCGGGAACTGCCCGCCGCCGTGCGGCTGCTCGTCGAACTGTCGGCCGACCACGCCGCGGCTGCCCAGTGCGGCACCGGGCCGTTGTGCTCCGCGCTGCTTTCGATCCGCGCCGGCGGCGGGCCATGGCGAGCGCTCGCCATGGCCGGCGGCGACACCGCCATCCGGCTCGACCGGCTCCGGGAACGACCGGCCCGCACCAACCGGGCGGCCGCCCGCCTCGCCGCCGTGACCGGCGGGCTCACCGCGTTGCTGGCCCCGGCACTGGTCGCGGGCGCACTGGTGGTGCTCACCGGCCTGGTGTCCTGCTCGTGACCAAGGCTGCTGCCGCGTCCCGGGGACGATCCGCTTCGCCGCTCCGCTCCTGATCGCCCATGCCAGGAACTTAAGGCTCCGAGATCTCGGCCTACTGACAGTCCACAAAGGACGCCAACAGTGCCGGAATGCCCGCTTTGCCACCATGAGGCCAGGTTGTGGTCCCGGGTCCGGGGCCCACAGCGACGTGCGCTCGACCGGATCGAGCCAGCTGAGCCTGGGAACACGCCGGAAGCGCGTCCGCAGCACAGCCTTACTGTGCCGATCATTACTAATCCGACCACAGCCACGGCCGAATGGCTTTCGTAGCAACGGTTACGTGCCGCGGTCGGGGTCGGCCTACTTTTGGCCGGATTAGTAAGTTCCTGGCATTGCTCCTGATCGCCCGAACGTCTCCCGCGCGACAGCGGCAGTCCTTCCCCTGCTTGGCCTCTGCCCACGTCGGTTCCTGCCGTCCCAGCGTGCCGCGATCGCCGAGCCTGAACACAGCTCACCGTGCTCGCGCTCGGCGCCACACCGGGTCGACTGATACCCTAGGGGGCATGCCCAATACCCCACCGGGTATCTGCCGAACGGAAGGAGCAATCGTGAAACTGGGTTTGTCCCGCACCTACCGAGGCGCGGGCTTCGACGAAGTGATGGCGCGGACGCGGGCCGCGCTGGCCGCAGCGGGGTTCGGGGTGCTGACCGAGATCGACGTGCAAGCGACCCTGCGCGAGAAGCTGGATGAGCGGATGGAGCGCTACACCATCCTCGGCGCCTGCAATCCCGCGCTCGCCCACCGGGCGCTGGAGGCGACCCGGGAGATCGGATTGCTGCTGCCCTGCAACGTGGTCGTCCGCGAGAACGGCGCCGGCGAGACGGTCGTCGAGGCGATCAATCCCGCGGTCATGGCCGAAGTCGCGCCGGCGGCCGGAGTCTCCGAAGTCGCCGGGGAGGCCGCCGAACTGCTGGAATCCGCGTTGAACGCCGTGGACCGGGAGCTGGCATGAACGACGTGGTGCTCTACGGGGATCCGGTCTGCCCGTTCGCCTGGCTGGCGTACCGCTGGCTCGACGGCACGCGGACGGAGTTCCCGATGCGGCCGATGAGTCTCGCGGTGCTCAACGAAGGAACCGAGGTGGCCGAGGCGCATCGCCGGCGGATCGAGGATTCGCTGCGCGCCGGCCGCGTCCTCGCGGCGATCGAGGACCGGTCCGCCGCCGCCCGGTTCCACGTCGCGCTCGGCCGCCGGATCCACGAGCAGCGGCTGCCGGTGGACAACGCGCTGCTCCGCACCGCGCTGACCGCTGTCGGCTTGCCGGAAGACCTTGCGGCCAAAGCGGATTGCGCCGATCTGGACCCGGCGGTGCGAGCCGCGCACCAGGCGAGCCAAGACGCCCTCGGCGACACCGCGGGCAGCCCGATCACCGCGATCGGCGGCCGGGCTTTCTTCGGCCCGGTGCTGACCGAACTGCCCGCCCCGGCAGAAGGGCAGGCCCTGCTCGACGCCCTGCGCACTGCCTCGGCTGTCCCCGGATTCGCCGAACTCCGCCGTCCGCGGCGCGGCGCCCCGGCCATGCCGGCGGGACAACCGGTCTGATGTGCCGTCCCGTCTCGTGCCGCACCTGCGGCAAAACCACCTGGGCCGGCTGCGGCCGGCACGTCGGCCAGGTCAAAGCCGCCGTGCCGGCCGCGCAGTGGTGTCCCGGCCACCCTTCGCCACCGCGCCCGCCGCGTTCGTGGCCGTGGCGCAAGCGCGGCTCCTGACCAGGAATATACCCGCCGGGGTATTGTGAGCCTTCGTGAAACCAGCCAGGGAGGGGACCCCATGATCGGCGACCAGGACACCGTCACCCAAGTGCGCAACCGGCTCCGCCGCGCGCAGGGCCAGCTCGCCGGCGTCATCGCGATGATCGACGACGGCCGCGACTGCAAGGACGTCGTCACCCAGCTCGCCGCCGTCTCCCGTGCCCTCGACCGGGCCGGCTTCAAAATCATCGCCAGCGGCCTGCGCCACTGCGTCACCGCCGACGGCAACGGCGACGAGGCCGAGATGACCGCGGAACAGCTCGAGAAACTGTTCCTCACCCTCGCCTGACGCCGTCCGCTGCGGCCCCCGTCGCGAAAAGTCCGTGAAGGACTCCTTGAGGGAATCTGATTCCCTCAAGGAGTCCTTCACGGACAACTACGGGAGCGAGTCCCGGGGCGCTGCGCTCAGCCGACCGCCCGGAATCCGCGCAGGCGGAGGCTGTTGCTCACCACGAACACCGAGCTGAACGCCATCGCCGCGCCCGCGATCATCGGGTTCAGCAGTCCCGCCGCGGCCAGCGGCAGCGCCGCCACGTTGTAGGCGAAGGCCCAGAACAGGTTGCCCTTGATCGTCTGCAACGTGCGCCGCGACAACCGGATCGCGTCGACCGCAGCCCGCAGGTCGCCGCGGACCAGCGTGAGGTCGGCCGCCTCGATCGCGGCGTCGGTGCCGGTGCCCATGGCCAGGCCCAGGTCGGCCTGAGCCAGTGCCGCGGCGTCGTTCACGCCGTCTCCGACCATCGCCACGACCTTGCCCTCGCCCTGCAGCCGCCGGACGACGTCGACCTTGTCCTTCGGCAGAACCTCGGCGATGACCTCCTCGATGTCGACCTCCGCGGCCACCGAGCGGGCGACCGCCTCGTTGTCGCCGGTGAGCAGCACCGGGGTCAGGCCGAGCTCCCGCAAGCGGGCGATCGCCTCGGCCGAGGTGGGCTTGACCGTGTCCGCGACGACCAGCACCGCCCTGGCCTTCCCGTCCCATCCGACCGCGACCGCGGTCCGGCCGTGCCGCTCGGCCTCGGCCTTGGCCGAAACCAGGTCGGCGGGCAGGTGCTGGCTCCACTCCGCCAGCAGCGCCGTGCGGCCGACGAGCACCGCCGCCCCGGCCACGACGCCTTGCACGCCAAGGCCTTCCACGTTGGCGAAGTCCTCGACCGCGGGCAGCTCGCCGACCTTCTCCCGGGCGCCCCGGGCGATCGCCTTCGCGATCGGATGCTCGGAAGCGTCCTCCAGGGCGCCGGCCAGCCGCAGCACGTCGTCAGGTTCGACGCCGTCCGCGGTGTGCACCTCGACCAGCGCCATCTGCCCGCTGGTGACCGTGCCGGTCTTGTCCAGCACCACGGTGTCCACCCGCCGCGTCGACTCCAGCACCTCCGGGCCCTTGATCAGGATCCCGAGCTGCGCGCCGCGGCCGGTGCCGACCAGCAGCGCGGTCGGCGTCGCCAGGCCCAGCGCGCACGGGCAGGCGATGATCAGCACCGCCACCGCCGCGGTGAACGCCGCCGAAGCGGTGTCCCCGGCGCCGAGCCAGAAGGCCAAGGTCCCGGCGGCGAGCGCGATCACGATCGGCACGAACACCGCCGAGACCCGGTCCGCCAGCCGCTGCACCTGCGCCTTGCCGGTTTGCGCGTCCTCGACCAGCTTCGCCATCTGGGCGAGCTGGGTGTCCGAGCCGATCCGGGTGGCCCGCACGACCAGCCGTCCCCCGGCGTTCACCGTGGCCCCGACCACCGGGTCGCCAGGACCCACCTCGACCGGGACGCTCTCGCCGGTCAGCATGCTCGCGTCGACCGCCGAGCTGCCGTCCTCGATCACGCCGTCGGTGGCGACCTTCTCCCCCGGCCGCACGACGAACAAGTCGCCGACTCGCAGCTGCTCGACCGGGATCCGCTGCTCCCGGCCGTCCCTCAGCACCGCGACGTCCTTCGCGCCGAGTTCCAGCAGCGCCCGCAGCGCGGCACCGGCGCGCCGCTTCGACTTCGCCTCGAAATAGCGGCCGGCGAGAATGAACGTCGTCACCCCGGCCGCGACCTCGAGGTAGATGTTGCCGTCGCCGGACATCCGCTGGACCGTCAGCTCGAACGCGTGCGTCATGCCCGGCACCCCGGCGGTGCCGAACAACAGCGCGTAGAGCGACCACAGGAACGCCGCGATGGTCCCCATCGAGATCAGCGTGTCCATGGTGGCCGCGCCGTGGCGCAGATTCGCCCACGCGGCACGGTGGAACGGCAACGCGCCCCACACGATCACCGGCGCGGCCAGCACCAGCGAGATCCACTGCCAATAGGTGAACTGCAACGCCGGCACCATCGCGAGCAGGATCACCGGCACCGACAGCACCGTCGAAACGATCAGCCGCTGCCGCAACGGGCGGGTGGCGTCCTCTTCCTCGGCGCCTTCTTCGCTCGCAGCCTTCTCCGCATTGGGCACGGTCGCGCCGTAACCGGCCGCCTCGACCTGCTCGACCAGCCGCTCCGGCGCCACGTCGCCGGAGTAGACGACCTTCGCCTTCTCCGTCGCGTAATTGACGGTCGCGGTGACCCCGTCGAGTTTGTTCAGTTTCCGCTCGATCCGCATCGCGCACGACGCGCACGTCATCCCGGTGATGGCCAGCTCGACCTCGCCGGTCGCGGGCTGGTTCTCCACTTCGGCGGTCATGACCCGTTCCCTCCCTGTGCCGTGGTGCTGACGGTGAACTCCGCGGTGTGCACGGCGCCGCCGTGCCGGAAGTCCAGGAACAACCGGTAGCCGCCTGCCGACGGGACTTCGGCGAAGAAGGTCACCGCCGGCCCGGCCGCGGTCTTCCCGTCGCCGGGGGCGCCGTCCGGGTGGACGTGCAGATACGCGAGATCGCCCTGCCGCAACGCCACCAGATGGCCGTACGCGCCCAGATAGGGCTGCAGGTCGACGACCTCCGCGCCGTTGCGCGTGACCGTCGCGGTCACCTTCGACGCGCGGCCGGGAACCAGGTCTCCGGTCAGCCGGACCTGGTAGCCGTCCACAGTGGCCAGTCTCGATTCGGGATGCGCCACCGGCCGGAAGTCGCCGGGAGCGACCAGATCCACGCCGAGCGTCGTCCCGGTCCCGCCGGCCGGGGTGAAGTCGGCGAATGCCCGATAGCTGCCCGCCTCCTTGACCGACAGCGGCACCGTCCAGGCGCCGTCCGCGCCGAGCTGCGGGTGGAGGTGCTGGTATCCGGTGGTATCGCGGCGCACCACGATGAAGTGCATGCGTTTTTCGTGCTCGACGTCGAACGCGGTCACCGCCGCGCCGCCGGGCCCGGTGATCCGGAACGCGAAGGGGCTGGTCGTGCCGGGGGTGAGCGTCGTGCTGGTGGGCGTGAGGGTGTAACCGCCCCTGGACGACGCCAGCCCGCCGGGCTGGTCGGTGTTCGCGGCCTCCGCGACGGTGCCGCTGTGAGCGTCCCCGTGCCCGGCGTCCTCGCCGCCGTGCACCCCGGCCGCGCCGGAGAAGGGACCGACAGCGGTGCCGATGCCCCAGCCGCCGCCGGCGACCAGAGCAAGCGCCACACCGTAGGCGGAGAGCTTCGCTGCTGTGTTCATGTCCTCAGTCCTCACCGCGGGCTTGGCCCGCAGTCGCGAGAGCCGCCGCTCAGGCGGTCAGCTGGTAACCGGCTTCTTCGACCGCGCCGCGGACGTCCGCGACGTCGATGTCCTTGACTGCGCGCACAGTCACCTTGCCGGTCGGCAGGTCGACAGCGACATCGGTGACGCCCTCGATCTCGCTGACCTCCTCGGTGACCGAACGCACGCAGTGCTCGCAGGTCATGCCGGTCACGGTGTAGGTCTGCTCGCTCACGGTATTCTCCTTCTGGGACAACGGTTTTCAGGAACGGACGAGACGGGCGATGGCGTCGCTCGCCTCGCGGATCTTGTCATCGGCAGCCGCGCCGCCCTCGGCGATCGCCTCGGCGACACAGTGGTGCAGATGCTCGTCCATCAGCCCGAGCGACACCGCCTGCAACGCCTTCGTGGCCGCCGACACCTGAGTCAGGATGTCGATGCAGTACTTGTCGTCCTCGACCATCCGCTGCAGCCCCCGGATCTGGCCCTCGATCCGGCGCAGCCGCTTGAGATAGTCCTCTTTGTCTTCGCTGTAGCCGTGGGGCCCGGCGGCCGCGGGTGACTCGCTCATGGCACATTTATACCCTAGGGGGGTACCGTAGTCAACGCACCCGACGACAGGAGCCCGCATGACCCGCCTCACGCCGCCCGACAGGTCCGCCGCACCGGAGAAATCCCGGCAACTGCTCGACGAGATCACCGCGCGCACCGGCGAGCCCGGGGCGATGGTCGCGACGATGGCGCACTCGCCCGCGCTGCTGCAGGGTTACCTCGAACTCTCCCGGGCGATCAAACGGGTCAAACTCCCCCGGGCGCTCAGCGAAAAGATCTCCCTCGCCGTCCAGGAATGGCTCGGCTGCGCACTGTGCCTCGCCGCGCACACCGAGGCGGCGCGCGCCGCCGGAGTGTCCGAAGCGGACATCGCCCTCGCCCGGCAAGCCACCTCGCCCGACGCCCGCGAGGCGGCGCTGCTCACCTACGCGGTGCGCGTGCTCGCCGAACCAGCCTCGATCTCGGACGAGGACGTCGCCGATCTGCGCGCGCACGGCTGGACCGACCGCACGCTCGCCGACGTGGTCGGACTGGTGTCGCTCAACCACCTCACGGGCGCCTTCAACCTCGTCGCCGGACTCGAACCGGCTGCGGCCGAAGAGCCGCAGGAGCACATCTACTACCCACAGTAAGACTAAACCGCATCGGTGCCGAAGACGAGCAGGCCCGGCCACAGACCGCGGGGAGGCGCGGAAAAGAGAGCCTGGACCGCTCCCGTCGCGGCCGGATTCGCGGACGGGCCCGGTGCGCGATGCGGACGTCCGTGAAGGACTCCTTGAGGGAATCTGGTTCCCTCAAGGAGTCCTTCACGGACTTCTCCCGTCTTTTGACTCGGGCGGGCGCGTGACCAATGCTGGGGACTTAAGGCGGCGCTGCGGGTGCGGTTTGCCCAGGTCGGAGGATCTGGGCGGGGCCAGGCGTCCGTGAGGGCCACCCTGAGGGAATCTGATTCCCTCAGGGTTCCCCTCACGGACCTCAAGACCCGGCCACATGGTCATAGATCAGGCATCCGACAGCACTGACGTCCTTTGTGGACGGTCGGCGGGCATGGGCTGCGCGGCCTGAGTCCCTGGCATTGGGGCGCGTGACGGCAGGGGCGCCGCCGGCCGCACGGCGGCGGCCGTTGACCGCGGAACCGGCCAGCTATACTAGTGTTGGTAGTAGTGAGTGGCGAGCTGCCCGTGGAGGTCCGGTGCGCGGTCTCGGTGAGCTGGAGCGGGCGGTGATGGACGTCCTGTGGGACGCCGACGGCCCGGTGAAGGTGCGCGACGTGCTCGACCGGCTCGACACCGGCAAGGATCTCGCCTACACCACGGTGATGACCGTGCTGGACAACCTGCACCGCAAGGAGTGGGCGGTCCGCGAACGCGTCGGCAAAGCGTATCTCTACCGGCCGTCGGTCAGCCGCGCGGACGCCGCCGCGCGGTCCCTGCGCGAGGTCCTCGACGAGTCCGGCGACCCGGCGGCGGTGCTGCTGCACTTCGCCCGCTCCGCGTCGGCCGAGGAGTCCCAGGCGCTCCGGCAGGGTCTGCGACCGCCCCGATGACGGCCGCCTTCGCGTTGCTGCTGGGCGCGTTCCTCGCGGGCCGCACCATTCCCGGGCTGCTCGGCCGCGCTGATCTGACCCGCACCGATCCGTCCGCCCTGCTCACCGCGTGGCTCCTGGCCACTGCGGGCGTGCTGGCGGCTGCGGTGTCCGGCATCGCGCTGCTGCTGTTTCCCGGCCACGGCACCGGGACGAGCGTGGTGGCCGCCGTCCACGGCTGTCTGGCGGCGATCTCGCACGGCACGTCTCCGCGGGCCGAGGAACTCGTGGGGCTGGCCGGTGCCCTGCTGCTGGTTGCTCTCGCTGTCCGGTTCGCAGTGATCGGACTCCGCATGGCCCGCCGGAGGGCCCGGACGCGGCGCGAGCACCTGGGGCTGCTGCGGATCGCGGCACGCCGCGAAGGCGGTGCACCGGCGACCTGGTGGCTGGAGCACGACCGGCCGCTGGCGTTCAGCGTGGCCCACGGCCGCGGCGTCATCGTCGCCACCGAAGGACTGCGTCGGCAGCTGCCTGCCCGCGAAGTGGCCGCCGTGTTGACCCACGAGAAAGCGCATCTCCGCGGCCGGCACCATCTCCTGATCGGCTGGGTCGAGGCGATGGGCCAGGGACTGCCGTTCGTTCCCTTGTTCCGCCGCGCTCCGTGCGCCGTCCGCGAACTGGTCGAGCTGACCGCAGACGCGGCCGCCGTCCGCAGCCACGGCGCCGAAGCGGTGCGCGCGGCATTGCTCGCCGTCGCCGGGCACGGTGCGCCGGACGGGTCTCTGGCGATGGCACGCGACGGCGTGGCCGTCCGGCTCGCGCGGCTGGACGCGGGCATCGCACCGCCCGGCCGGCTGCGCCAGGCGTTTTCCTGCGGTTTCGCCGCGACGGCGGCGACCTCGCT
Source organism: Amycolatopsis sp. La24 (assembly GCF_029087445.1). Lineage (NCBI taxonomy): Bacteria > Bacillati > Actinomycetota > Actinomycetes > Pseudonocardiales > Pseudonocardiaceae > Amycolatopsis > Amycolatopsis sp. La24. Next base: position 91,632 of record NZ_JARACH010000005.1, on the reverse strand, counting down.
ACCCGTGTTGATGGGTGCGACGCTGCTGTTCGGCGTCGCGGTCGCGGCGTGCCCGCTGTCGGGGGTATAGGGCCCGCAGACGCGCGTGGCCGTTGCGGAGCCGGTGCCGGGACAGCACCGCCACCACGACGATCTTCAGGACGACCAGGCCCAGCACGACGTCGGCGAGCACACTCGTCCATGCCCAGGACGCCAGCGCGAGCCCGCCGACCACCAGGTGCGCGGCCACCGCCAGCACGACTGCGACAGCGAGAGCCACGGCGGTCCGCCGTTTCCGCGGGCGTCCGGGGTTCGCGGACACGGGACCGACGGTGCCGACGCGGTCCCAGCCGACGTGCAGGCCGTCCCGCCGTCCGAACCGTTCGAGGGTGGCGGCAAGGACTTTTTCGGCCGCGCGCAGCCGGTCTTCGTCGTCGATGTCGAGCCGGACGATCAACGTGTCGTCGGTCGCGCGCAGAGTGCACCGCCCCCAGCTGAACTCGATCTTCCCGGACGTGTCGGTCCATTCGACGGCACCGACCTCGGGCCGCACCCCGCGGCCGTGCAGTGCACGCGCCTTCCCGCCCATCGCTTCGGCGTGCCGGCAGAGCTGGACGAGGTACCGGCTCGCACGCGAGGTCCGGATGCGGGCTTCGGACACCGGCATCGGTCAGCTCCTCGTCAGCGCGGACAGCCAGGCATGAATGCCGTCCGGATCGGGAATGATCTCGATGACGGCCGGTTCGATCGCGTCGATCCGCCAGCCGTCGGCGAAGGCGGCGACGATCTCGTCGCGGCGCACCCGATGCACGTGCGACCAGTCGCCCCGGGTTTCCCGGTCGCTGAAGCACAGCATGAAGTACCGCCCGCCCGGTTCCACCGCGGCGCGAAGACTCTCGGCGAAGACGGCGCGGTCGTCGGCACCGAAGATGTGGAACAGCCCGCAATCGCGCACCGTGTCGAACGTTCGGCCGAGGTCGCCGAGACGGCGTGCGTCGTGGAGGCGGAACTCGGCCGTCAGGCTACGGGCGCGGGCCTTCTCCTTGGCCGCGCGGAGCGCCGTCTCAGCCAGGTCGACCCCCGTGGCGTCCAGGCCGAGCGAAGCAGCCATCAGCACGTGCTCACCGGTCCCGCAACCGACATCGAGGACCCGGCCCCGGATGTCCCCGGCGTCGGCGAGCTGGCGAAACGCCGGCTGCGGCCGGCCGATGTCCCAGGGCGGCCTGCACGCGTAGAGCTGGTCCGGGCTGCTCGGCGAGTGCGACTGCGGATGAATCGAACCGGTCATCGACGTGCCCTTCTCGAGGAGACCGCCAGTTTTATCGATACACAGTGTCTCTGTCAATGCACTCTGCCTCGTCCTTGGCATTGTGTATTCTCGCGGGGTGCCCAAGCTGTGGAACGACACGATCGAGGCGCACCGGCAGGCGGTTCGGGACGCGGCGCTGAACACCGCGGCCGCGCTGGTCGCCGCGCACGGTGCCGCGTCGGTGACGATGTCGCAGATCGCCGAGAAGGCGGGCATCGGCCGGGCGACCCTGTACAAGTACTTCCCCCACGTCGGAGCCATCCTGTCCGCCTGGCACGAGCGGCAGATCGACGCGCACTTCGCGCGCCTGGTCGCGATCCGGGACGAACCGGCGGAGCCGGAGGTCCGCCTGGAGCGAGTGCTGCTCGCGTACGCCCTCATCCACCAGGAGCGGGTGCAGCACCACCACGACGAGCCCTACGGCGCCGAGCTCGCGGCGCTGCTGCACCCCGACGAGCACGTCGCCCGCGCCCAGCAGCATCTGCACGAGCTGTTCCGGGAGCTGCTCGCCGACGCGGCGGCAGCGGGCGACGTCCGCGGCGATGTCGACCCCGCGGAGCTGGCGACGTACTGCCTCCACGCGCTCACCGCCGCCGGCGGCCTGCCGTCGAAGGCCGCGGCGGAGCGGCTGGTCGCCGTCACCCTCGCCGGGCTGCGTCAGCCGGGATAGACGAACCGCCGGTGGATCAGATGGGTGTCGTCGGACAGCGTTTCCTCGCTGATCCGGCCCTGCCCGTCGAGAGCGAGGACCACGTCGGTGGAGGCCGCCGGATAGCCGAGCGCCAGCCGCACCGGGCGGCCGTCCGGGGAGATCCGGGCGGCGAGCGGCGCGACCCCGGAGGCGTAGGGCTCCTGCGCGGCGAAGAACGACCCGGTCAGGTCCAGCCGCTGCGGCGGCGGGGCGGCCGCGGACGTGTCGCTCGTGACGGATTCGTAGACCGTCAGTTTCTCCGCCGACCGCAGCTTCTCGACCGCGCGGGAAAGGTCGCCGTTCCCGGGACGGGCGGGCCAGGGCACGATCAGGCTGACCACGCCGCCGTGCCATCCGGCCGCGCCGGCATTCAGCGTCAGGACGTTGTCCTCGGCTCTCCAGTCCACAGTGGACACGAAGCAGCCTTCCCCGCAGCCGCGGAAGGACAGATCGGAGTCGCCGGCGCTGAGCCGGCCGGAGAGCGAGAAGTCCTGCGCCGCTTGAGGACTGTAGTAGTCGCCGCGTCGCGGCGTGCTCAGGCGCACGACGAGCTGGCCGTCGCTGGCCGCGGCGCTCACCCCGATCTGCCCGGCCAGGGCACCGAGCGGCACGACCAGGCCGCTCGCCGGCGGAGGGCCGGACTGCTGGGACCCGGCGGGCGGAGTGGAGACCAGGACCGCGCTCGCCGCGAGCACGCCGATCAGCACGACAGCCTCGACCCGGGCCACCGCGCGTACGCCGCCGAGCCGGTTCCCGCGCGCCGCGGACCGGCCGGCCAGCGCGGCTCCGGCGGCGACCGCGACGAGACCGAGCTTGACCAGCAGGACCCGGCCGTAGGCAGTGTCGAAGAGGTCCGACAGCGGAATCAGGACCACGGCGCTCAGCGCGCCCGTCGCGACCACCGCGGCGAACACCCATCCCGCGAGCCGCAAGTATCCGGCCAGCACCCATCGGACCGCAGGCCGCCGCGTACGCCACGCGAACGCCGTCCGCACCACGTACACCAACGTGCCGGCCCAGACCGCGACCGCGGCCAAGTGCACGGCGGTCAGCGCCGCACCCCAGCCGGGGATCGCCTGGTTCGCGTGCGACCGGAGGCCGTCGGCGACCACCACGGCCAGCAGCGGCAGCGCGCTCGCCCGGCGGAACCGTCCACTCGCGACAGTTCCGAGCACGAGCGCGAGGACCAGCCCGGCCGATTCCACGAGCAGCAACAGCCCGATCCGGCTGCGCCACGCCTCCGCCCCGGCTCCGGCGAGCAATACCGCCACAAGTCCGGCAGCCCCGGCGAGCGCGACGAGCGTCCCGGGCGCCAGCTGAGACCTCGGCGCGCGCAACGCCGGATTCTCCGCGCGCGCCGATGCGGCGAATCGTTCGCCGACGAGTCCGCCGAGCGCGACGGCCACTCCGGCGAACAGCAACCAGCGAAGCGCGGCTTCGAGCCAGGAGATCGAGCTGCCGCCGCTCGTCCCCGACCCGGTGACCGCGGTGCCGATCGCGAATCGGAATTCCTCCTCGACCTGGTCGCCGTCGGAGCCGGTGACCCGCCAGCGCACGCTGTAAGCACCGGGCGCGAGGGGCCCGGCCGGGCGCGCGCTGACGTTCTGCCCGCCGCGCGCGAGCGTCGGCGCACCGAGCGGGACCTCCCGGCCTGCGCCGTCGAGGAGGGTGACGGCCCGCTGGCCGACGGTCACGGGTTCGTTGAACGCCAAGGTGAGCAGAGTCGGCGCCGTGGGCACGGCGGTGTCCGGGGCCGGATCGGTGAACAGCAGTGTCGGATGCGCGCTGGCCGGGGTCACGGCAGCGAGCAACGTGCCGAACGAGAGCACCAGCAGCACCGCTGCCCGCGCGGCCGCGCGCCGTGCGGAGCGAGCGGCGGTCATGCGTCCATCCGGCGCTTTTCCAGCGCACGCCGCAGTTTCCGCTCCGACAGCCGACCGTAGGAGAAAGCTTCCCCGTCGATCAAGACTCCCGGCGCGAACAGGACGCCCGCCGTTGTGGCAAGTGCGCGGCCTTCGTCGGTCGCGAGAGGGATCTCTTTGACCTGCAACGGGAATTCCCGGCCGACCCGGTCGAGCACCTCTCGGGCAACGGTGCAGAAGGCGCAGTCGTCCTGGGTCAGCAGGGTGATGTCGAACCGGTCGGTCACGAGGCGCGCTCCGCCTTCAGGTCGGTGAGCATTTTCCCGGTCGGCAGGAACATCGTGTAGTCCGGCGCGCCGCCGTAGTCCGCGCGCCAGCGGATCGTGCCGTCCGGGCCGACCAGCACGAAGCTGTGGCCGTCGCGCATTTCGCCCATCATGCCGTACTTGTTGGCGTTGTACGCCCGCGACACCCGCAGGTCCGGATCGGACAGCACCGGAGTGGCCAGCTTCTCGTCGGAGGCCTTCCGCCCGATGAGTTCCGCCGGGTCGGTGGTGATGGAAACGACGCTGTCGACGCCCGCCGCCTTGAGCGCGGCCTGGTTCTGTTCGAGGTCTTTGATCTGGTCCCAGCACGGCTGGCAGGACAGCCCTTCCTGGAAGTACAGCAGCACGGTTTTGCCGCGGAAGTCCGCCAGGCTGATCCGGGCGCCGCGGTCGGACGCGAGGGTGAACGCGGGTGCCGCCGTCCCGGCTCCGGGCGCACCTGAAACGTGCTGGTACCCGGAGCCGCCGATGGCGTCGGAACTGCTGCTCTGCGAGTTCTGGTAGACGACGAACAACACGACGACTGCGACCACCGCGGCCGCCGCCACGCTGATGATCGTCGCCCGCCGGGTCTTAACGCTGCTGCTCACGGGAATTCTCCTCGGAAGGTCGAGTACGGTCGGCGGATCTCGTTCGCAGGACCCGGCGGACGAGCAGCGCGAAGCCGAGTGCGAGCAGCGCCGCGAGGCCCCATCCGGGAAGCCAGGACAGCCGGCCGGCCGCGACGCTGCTCAGGTGCTGCAGCCAGGCGGACAGTTCGACCTGCCACCCGCCGCTCATGCCCGGCCCGGTGAACGCGAGGACCGCCGCGAGGACGCCCATGAGCATCATCAACGCCCCGCTGACCAGCGTGCCGAGCGCGATCTCTCGACGCCGCAGGCGCACCTTGCGGTCGGTGAGCAGCCGCGTCGCGTGTTCCCGGCGCTTGTCCCACAGCAACGCCACGACCGCCAGCGGCACCACCATGCCCGCGACGTAGGACGCGCCGATCGCCAGCGCCGCCGGGAACGACGCGGCCGCGCCGGACAGCACCGCCACCCCGGCCAGCACCGGCGCGCAGCAGGCGCTGGCCGCACCGGAGAAGGCACCGAGCACGTACGCCGAGCCGAAGCTGCCTTCGCGCACCGCGCGGCCGCCAGGCATCGGCAGCCGCGGCTTCCAGCCCGCCAGCGTCGCGAGCCCGCCGGCGATCATCAGCGCGCCGCCGATCGAGAAGATCCAGACGTGCCGGGTGAGCAACAGGCTGCTCAGGAACGTCGCGCCCAGCCCGATCGGCAGGATGACCGTCGCGACGCCCGCGCCGAACACCAGGGTCGCGGGGACCACTCCGCCCCGGTGCCGGAACCCGGTCGCCAGGTAGGCGGGCAGCATGACCGACACGCAGCAGGGCGCGAGCAGCGCTACTACGCCGCCGAGGAACGACGCGAGCAGCGTCGAGCCGAACAGCACCTCGCCCACGGCCGCCTCCCGGTCTCCTACGATCTACGTACGGAGATAGTACGTAGCTGGCGTGAGGTCCGCGCAGCGGCCCCCGCTACCCTGGAGAGACCAATGCCAGGAACTTCAAGCGCGCTGCGGGTGCAGCCGCCCAGGTCATGTGCCTGGGCGGGACCAGACCTCGCAGCCTGAGTACCTGGCATTGCCGGAGACGAAGGCGGAGGAGGCCGGGTGCGCGGATTCGGGGATCTGGAAGCGGTGATCATGGACCGCGTCTGGCGCCGCGGCGGAACGATGACGGTCCGCGCCGTCTTCGAGGATCTGCTGCACGAGCGGGAAATCGCCTACACCACCGTTATGTCCACAATGGACAATCTGCACGGCAAAGGCTGGCTGTCCCGCGAACGGCGGGGAAAGGCGTTCGTCTACTGGGCCACCTTGAGCCGGGACGAGTACAGCGCCCGGTTGATGCGGGACGCACTCGACGCGGGAGGCGACCCCGGTGCCGTGCTCACACACCTGGTCGAACAGCTCACCGACCAGGAGTCGACCGAACTGGGCCAGGTGCTGCGGCGGCTGAAGCGGACGCGAGGCACCCGATGAGCGTCGCCGCCTGCCTCCTGCTCTACAGCTTCACCGTCGCGGTGCTCGTGCCCCGCCCCCTGCGCAGGCTGACCCGCCGCGGAACCGCTCCCCGGGTCAGCGTGCTGGCATGGCTGGTGGTCATGGTCAGCGTGGTGGGCTCGTGGGCGGCCGCCGCCGCGTCGCTCGCCGTCGAGGCCGTCGGCGACTGGGGACGCCCCGCCCAGCTGGCCAGCACGTGTTTCGCCGCCGTACAGGCAGTGGCCACCGGCCGCTACGGCATATTCCTGCAGGCCGGGCTCATCGCACTGGCCACGGCGGCCGCGGCCGCTCTCGTCGCGCTGGCCTGCCGTCTCGGACGCGCCCTGCACACGGCGCGCGCCCGCACGCACGAGCACGCCTCCGCCGCTCGCATCGTCGGCCACCGGGTCGAGGGCGTGGACGCGGTCGTCCTGGACGCCACCGAGCGGGCCGCCTACTGCGTCGCCGGCCGCCCGGGCACCATCGTCGTCACCAGCTCGGCGCTCGACGTCCTCGACCGGCAGAACCTCGCCGCCGTCCTGGCCCACGAGCACGCCCACCTGGACGGACGGCACCACCAGATCCTCGCGTTCACCCGCGGCCTGGCGGCGATCCTGCCGTGGGCCGCTCTGTTCACGATCGGCGCCGCCGAAGTCGCCCGGACGCTGGAGATGTGCGCCGACGACGCGGCCGTGCGCAGGCACGGGCCGGACGCGCTCCTGGACGGCCTGCTGGCCCTCACCGGCCAGCCTCCGCTCCCCACCGGAGTCTTGGGCGCCACCGGCGCGAACGTACTGGCCCGGGCCGAACGCCTCACCCTCCCCGCGGCACCGCGCGCGCAGTGGCAGTCCCGCCTCGTGCTCACGCTCGTCACGCTCGCCGCCGCCGCGGGTCCCGTCCTGACCGGACTGCTGGCGGCCAGCGGCCTCGGCGTGTGCGACTTGTCGTTCAGCTGACCCCTGCGCCCGCCCAAGCGCGCGTGAGCAAATCAGCCTCGGCCTGCTGGCGAATCCACAGAAGCGCGACCGCCACCGCGAGCGCGGCCAGCAGCGCTCGTCGCCAGCCGGCCGGCAGCCGGATCTCCAGCCACCGCCGGCAGGCGACCCCGATTCCCGCGCGAACCAGCAGACCGGCCGCGATCGCCGCGAGCGGGAACACAATCGGGTTGTACCGCGCGGCCCCGGCAGCATCGCCGGACAGCAGAAGAAACGCCGCCCGCGTCCCGCCGCACAACGGGTCCATGACGCCGAGGTAGTGCAACGGGCCGTGGACGTCGACTGGCGGAAGCCCCGCTACGCGCAAGCCGACCGCCGCGGCACTCGCCACGACAGCGCAGAGCGTCCATGGGCGATGCGAGTCGCGGACGCTCCACTCGACTCGGGTAGCCATCCGCCGACTATGGCACGACAGGCGTGAAACCGTTGTCATTCCACCGTAATCGACGGGTGTGCACCCGGCCGCACCATCGTCTACTATCGAAGTACGTAGATCCGAGCCCTGGAGGTTCTCATGCAGTCACTGTTCCTGGGCATCGCAGCACTGGCTTGCCCGGTCGGGATGGGCTTCATGATGTGGATGATGTCGCGCGGCCAGCACAAGGACCGCGACGACGGCACGCACCAGGTCGAGCAGCTGCGAGCGGAAATCGACCAGCTCAAAGCCGAACGCGCCCACACCGGCCGCTGATGCCGGTCTGGCTCGCAGCATTGTTTGCCGTGTGCTCCGTCACCGCGACCTACTTTTCCTGCATACGGCCGCATCTGCGCCGCAATCACCGGATAGGACGTGACAAATGGCGGACCCGAAAATCCGCGCGTCTGACGCAGACCGAGAGGAGACCGTGGAACGCCTGAGCCATCAGGTCGCCGCGGGCCGCCTCTCCATGGACGAGTTCTCCGAACGCGCCGCCCGCGCGCACGAGGCGAAGACAGCCGGCGAACTGGCCGCACTGACCAGCGACCTGCCCCGCCCGTCGCCGCCTCGTTCGACCGCGCGCAAGCCGAACACCGTCCTGATCGTCGCACTCGTCGCCATTGTCGTTCTCATCGCGTTAGGCGTGCTCGCAGTCGTCCTCATGGGGTCGATGATGGGCAACATGGGCCCGATGCATCCGTGACCCGCCTCACCTACTAACCTACGGAGTAGATACGTAGGAGGTGGGTCGATGCGCGCAACGCGCAGTCGCAAGCATGCGCTTGCCGTCGCCGGACTGGCGCTGCTCACCGCGTGCAGCGCCGGCAAGGACGCGGTGGCGCGGGGCGGCACGTTCGAGTTCGTCTCCCCCGGCGGCCGGACCTCGATCTTCTACGACCCGCCGCAGACCCGCGGCACCAGCCCGGAACTGGCCGGGGACGATCTGGCCGATCCGGGAAAACAGCTCCGCGTCTCCGGATATCCGGGCAACGTGGTCGTCCTGAACATCTGGGGCTCCTGGTGCGGGCCGTGCCGTGCGGAAATGCCGCACCTGCAACAGGTCTACAACGAGACCGAAGCATCCGGCGTCCAGTTCCTCGGCATCGACGTACGCGACGAGCCGCGCACCGCGCCACAGGACTTCGTCCGCGACCGGCACGTCGCCTACCCGTCGATCTACGACCCGCCGGGCCGGTCGCTGCTGGCGCTGAAGGGATACCCGCGCAACGTCGTGCCGTCCACCATCGTGCTCGATCGCCGCCACCGCGTCGCCGCGGTCTTCCTCACTTCTCTGCTGGACACCGATCTCCGGCCCGTCGTCCAGCGGCTGGCCGCCGAACCCGCGTCCGGAGGTCCGGGCGCGTGAACCTCACCGACCTGGCCGTCTCCGGCCCGCTGTTCCTGGCCTCGCTCCTCGCCCTGGCCGCCGGTGCGGTGTCCTTCGCGTCGCCGTGCTGCTTGCCGCTGGTGCCCGGGTATCTCGGCTATCTCGCCGGCCTCGTCGGCACCGAACCATCGCCGGCCGGGCCGGACGGGAACTTGCCGCCCGCCACCGGGCGGTGGCGGGTCGCCGGCGCGGCACTGCTGTTCGTCCTGGGGTTCACCGTCGTGTTCGCCGCGACCACCATGGCGGTGCTCGGAGTGTCGGATGCGTTGCTGGCCAACGAGGAGATGCTGCAACGGCTCGGCGGCGTCGTCACCATCGCCATGGGCCTGGTCTTCCTCGGGCTGTTCCCGCCGCTGCAGCGCGGGATGAAGCTCCGGCACAAGCCGCGCGACGGAATCTGGGGCGCCCCGCTGCTGGGCGCGGTGTACGGCCTGGGCTGGACGCCGTGCCTCGGCCCGACGCTGGCCGGCGTCATCGCGCTCGCCAGCGGAACCGAAGCCGGGCCGACCACCGGCCGCGGCCTGCTGCTGATCACCGCCTACTGCGTCGGGCTCGGCCTGCCGTTCGTCCTGCTCGCGCTCGGCGCCCGCTGGGCAGTCCACGCGACCGCGTGGGTGCGCCGCCACATCCGCCGCGTCCAGCAGGCCGGCGGCGCGCTTCTCCTCCTCGTCGGCATCGCACTGGTCACCGGCCTCTGGGGCGAGATCATCGCCTGGCTGCGCGGCCCGATCGCCGGATTCTCCGTTCCCCTCTGACCACAGGAGCACCCGTGACCGCCAAGAAGTCCGCCCGCAATTCCGTGACGCAAGCGCGAAAAGGCCAAGGGCGCAGCACACCCTTGTTGATCGGCGGCATCCTGCTCGTCGTCGCACTGCTGGTCGTCGTCATCGTCACGGTGACGAACACGGCCAAAACCGGCCAGGGCGACACGGCGGCTGCCAGCTTGAACCATCCGCCGGCCACCACCGCGGCGGGCCGCGCCACCTCGCCGCCGTGGCCGGCCCCCGCCGACGCGACCGCCGCGGCGCGCGCGGCGGGCCTGCCGATGCTCACCGAAGAAGGCGCCGTCGAGCACATCCACGCCCATCTCGACGTTCTCGTCGACGGCCGGCCGGCACAAGTGCCGGCGATGCTGGGCATCGACCAGAACCGGGCCAGCATCAGCCCGCTGCACACGCACGACCCCAGCGGCGTCGTGCACATCGAATCACCGGTCGCCCGCCGGTTCAGCCTCGGCGAACTGTTCAGCGAATGGGACCTCAGCCTGTCCGCGGACAACATCGGCGGCCTCCGCGCCGGCAACGGCAAAACGGTGCGCGTGTTCGTCAACGGCAAGCAGCAGAACGGAAACCCCGCCGCCGTCACCTTCACCGCCCACGACGAGGTCGCCGTGCTCTACGGCAGCCCGCGCCCCGGCGAAAACGTGCCGTCGCGCTACGACTTCCCGTCGGGCGAGTGAGCCGCGCGACCGCATCGCGCGGCCGAGCCCTCGACGTTGCTCCTGAGTGCGCGCACCGCACAGCCCAGCAGGCAGACCAGCACAGCGCGGACAGCGTCCGAGGCGAGCGCCTGCCGCATCCGGCTCGAACCTGACGCCGTCACGGGTCTCCCCTGCCGCACGCGCACCCGGCCGCCTGAACCTGTTGCCACGGCTCAGGCCACTTCGTATCCCGCCTCAGCCACCGCGGACCGCACCACGGCAGCGTCGACAGGCCCGTCGCTCACCACGGTCAGCTCTCCGCTGGAGACGTCGGTGGCGACCTCCGACACGCCCTCGACGCCCTGAACCGCAGACGTCACCTTTGCCGAGCAACCCGAGCACGTCATGCCCTTCACCGTGAAGACAGTGGTCGCCATCCTTGGATCCTTCCCTTTGGCCGATGCGGTGCGGCGGACCGTTCCGCCGCACCGCATTACATTACCCCCGTAGGGTACACACGTCAGGATCTCCGCGCGACAGCCAAAATCGAAACGCACGACACCGTCGACGATCGAGCCGACGCTGCCGCCCAGCCTCCGCTGACGCCCGGCCGCGACCGGCGGACACCAAGGAATATCCGCGCATTCCCGGCATTCAGCGATATCGCTGTAACGATCTACTATCCCAAATAGTCTTAACCGTCGTAGTGGCCACTCGCGACCAGACAACCGGACCACGGAGGCAAGGATGGCACTCGGCGGCACCAGCGGCCAGGCCAGGCAACCCAGGCACGACGCACGCGACGATCGCGTCGGGGCACACTATGCCGATACCGCCTTGGTGTCCGGATATGCCGCCTCGCACGATGGGTGGGGCCCGCCTGCCCGGTACTTCCGCTCGCGTCTCCATGTCGTCGACGAGGTGCTCGGACAATGCCGCGGCGGCGATCTCCTGGATGTCGGCTGCGGGCCGGGCATGCTGGTCCGTCACCTGCTCGACGCGCGGCCGGGCGACTTCCGGATCACCGCCTGCGACCGGTCCCCGGCCATGATCGATGCCGTCGGCCGGCAGACCGGGCAACGCCGCGATCTGCGCCTCTCGGTGGCACGCATCGAAGATCTGCCGTTCCCGGACGGGAGCTTCGACGTTGTCCTCGCGACCGGGGTCCTCGAGTACGTCGACGTGCGCCGCGCGCTGGACGAGATCGCCCGGGTGGCCCGGCCCGGCGGGCTGGTCGTGGTGACGATGCTCAACCCGCTGAGCCCTTATCGCGCCTTCGAATGGTTCCTCTACTGGCCGGCACTACGCCTGCTGGGCCGAGTCGAGCGACTGCTGGGCATCCGGCCCGAGCGGCGCCACGGCGTGCGCAGATCCGGAATCCGCGCCTTGACCTCCCGCCGGCTCAGCGTGGCCTTGCGCACCGCGCGACTGCGCCCCGAGGACGTCGTGTTCTACGACCTCACCGCCTTGGTGCCGCCGTTCGACAAGGTCGCCCGGCGATGGACCCGGCGGTGGCGCAGCCATCCGGAGACCACCGCGAGCCGGAGCCGCCGCGGCTGGCTCGGCACCGGCTATCTCGTCGCCGCACGGCGAGCGCCCGACCCGAACTGACAGCACACTTCCCGCGCAAACCCCGTGCCGCCGCGGTCCACCTGCTTCCCGGCACTCCTGACCGCGGTCCGCCGCACGAAAGTTCACGACACCGTTTTGCGGAGTACAGCGACGGCGCCCCGTCGCCGACCTTGTCGCGCCGTGCGAGACAACCTCCGAGTGCACCGATCGGCCGCGAATGTACTATCTGCGATAGTAGACAGTGCCGAGGTTCCTTGCGCGGCGCGGACAAGCCGAACGGAGTCGTCCATGGTCGTCACCCCCAGCCCGGCCGCGATCCGGCCGTCGCCGGCCTCCCCTCCGCCGGCCAGCGGGTCGCTCCTCCTGCGGTTGTTCCGGACGACGGATCACAAGCAGATCGGGGTGATGTACCTGGTCACCTCGTTCGGCTTCTTCATGATCGGCGGCGCGCTGGCGATGCTGATGCGCACGGAGCTGGCCCAGCCCGGGCAGCAGTTCCTGTCGCAGGAGCAGTACAACCAGATGTTCACCATGCACGGCACGATCATGCTGCTGCTGTACGCGACGCCCAGCGTGTTCGGGTTCGCGAACTTCATCCTGCCGCTGCAGATCGGTTCGCCGGACGTGGCGTTCCCGCGGCTCAACGCGCTGTCGTACTGGCTCTACCTGTTCGGCAGCCTGCTGGTCGTGTCGGGATTCGTCACCCCCGGAGGCGCGGCCGACTTCGGCTGGTTCGCCTACACCCCGCTGTCGGACGCCATCCACTCGCCGGGAGCCGGCGCCGACCTGTGGATCACCGGGCTCCTGATCTCCGGCCTTGGCACGATTCTCGGCGGCGTCAACATGGTCACCACGGTGGTCTGCCTGCGCGCGCCGGGCATGACGATGTACCGGATGCCGATCTTCACCTGGAACATCCTGATCACGAGCATCCTGATCCTGATCGCGTTCCCCATCCTCACCGCGGCCCTGTTCGGCCTGCTCGCCGATCGTCAGCTCGGCGCCCACGTGTTCGACGCGGCCAACGGCGGGGTGATCCTGTGGCAGCACCTGTTCTGGTTCTTCGGCCACCCGGAGGTCTATATCCTCGCGCTGCCGTTCTTCGGGATCGTCTCCGAGATCATTCCCGTGTTCAGCCGCAAGCCGGTCTTCGGCTACAAGGGGCTCGTCTTCGCGACGCTGTCCATCGCCGCCCTGTCGGTGGCGGTGTGGGCGCACCACATGTACGCCACCGGAGCCGTGCTCCTCCCCTTCTTTTCCTTCATGACGTTCCTCATCGCGGTCCCGACCGGCGTGAAGTTCTTCAACTGGATCGGCACGATGTGGAAAGGCCAGCTGACGTTCGAGACGCCGATGATCTTTTGCATGGGCTTCATGGTGACCTTCCTTTTCGGCGGCCTTTCGGGAGTTCTGCTGGCCGCCCCGGCACTGGATTTCCAGGTGTCGGACAGCTACTTCGTGGTGGCGCACTTCCACTACGTCCTCTACGGCACGATCGTGTTCGCGACCTTCGCCGGGATCTACTTCTGGTTCCCGAAGATCACCGGCCGGATGATGGACGAGAAGCTCGGGAAGTGGCACTTCTGGACCACGTTCATCGGCTTCCACACCACGTTCCTGGTCCAGCACTGGCTGGGCGCGGAAGGCATGCCGCGGCGCTACGCGGACTACCTGGCCAGCGACGGGTTCACCACGCTGAACACGATCTCCACGATCGGCGCGTACATCCTCGGCGCGTCCACGCTGCCGTTCATCTGGAACGTGTTCAAGAGCTACCGGTACGGCGAGATCGTCACGGTCGACGACCCGTGGGGCTACGGCAACTCGCTCGAGTGGGCCACGTCCTGCCCGCCGCCGCGGCACAACTTCACCGAACTGCCCCGCATCCGCTCCGAGCGCCCCGCGTTCGAGCTGCACTACCCGCACATGGTCGAACGCCTCCACGCGGAAGGCGAGATCGGCTTCTTCGGCAAGGCCAAGCACGTCGCGGCCCCGTCGCAGAAGCTCGTCGCCTCCGGGGACGACCAGGACAACACCAGCCAGCAGCGTTGAACGGGGCGGCGCGCTAAGCGAGCACCTGCGCCGCCACCGCACCGATCAAGACCAGCCCGCACACTGCCATCGTCACCGCTCGGCCCGTGGCGGTGTGCGGGTCGCTGCGCAACGGGAACAGCAGCTGCCGGGCGAAGGTGTAGGCAGCGAGCGCGCCCGCGAAGATCGCGCCGTGCACCGACGGCTGCGCAGCGAGAACGAGCACCAGCGACACCACGCCGATCACCAGCGCGGCGGCCGCTTCGACCAGCTGGACGGGGAACCGGCGAACGATCAGGCGGCGGTCGGACGAGACCAGGCCCCACCGCGACGTCGTCGGCCTGCCCGCACAGCACCCGGTGAGGAAACACCCGGGCCTGCCCACCGCCATGCCCAGGAAGATCCCCGGAGCCGTGGCGTCCAGCACCGTCCCGACGGGATACCCCGCCAGCAGCGATCCGCCCACCACCACGCCGAGCGCGACGAGCAGGAAGCCTTGAATGCACGCGCCCGAGGCGAGCAGCTCCCGCGGATGTTTGCGGTGCAGCACGAGGTACCAGACCTTGCCGCCGACGAAACCGAGCAGGCAGCCGATCGCGGAAACCGCCAGCACGACACCGAAGTTCATCCCCCAGCGCGCGGACAGCACCGACTGCAGGACAAGCGCCAGCACGGCGCCGAGCCCGACGAGCACCGGCCAGGAGAGCAGGCTGACCTTCGGTCCCTGCGCCAGCACCCCGAACCGGCTGTTCGCCGCACTGGTCCGCCGCGGCAGCCGCACGCCGGACGAGCCGCCCCGCGCCGCCGGCCCGGCGGTGACCCGCCACGCGCCCGGGTTCAGCCCCTCGACCCGCGACGTGACCCCGATCCGGCCGCTGCCGGGCAAGACGCCGGCCACGCGCTCGACGACGTCGAACCGGTCCTGTGCGGTGCGCTTGCCGCGCACGTCGTCGCGCACCCCGGTGAAGCGGATGTCGACCGAGTAAGGCTCCCCGGCCGGCGCGGCGTCGAACCAGTACGTCGCCGCTACGACTTGTGGTCCGGTATCGGCCGTGACGCGGTCAAGACACCCCAGGGATTCCCTTCGGTTTTGCTCGACCTGCAGCTCCTCCTCGGCCGCGGCACTCGCGGGCACCGGCGCGCGGACGTTCGACGGCGGCCTTGGCCGACCGGCGAGGGCAGGAGGGACACCGCCGTGCGCCTGCTGCTTCCCTGCCGAGGCCGGGCCGCCGGCCGCGGCTCCGGCCGGCTTCCGCGTCGCAGAAGCACTTCCGGTTTCCGCGCCGACCGCGCTCCTGTGTGCCTTCTTTCCCACGTCACGCTCCCTGCCGCGCTATCAACTATGTGTGATAGTACTACTTTACTTAGTGTTAAGTCGCGGCTTGGCGGAGCCTGCGACACACCGTCGGCCAGCAGGCGCCAGAAAATCGGACGCCCCCGCGACCGCGACTCGTCGGCAGCCGCCGGGTCGGCGATTGGCGCGATCGGAGGCGGCGCGACAGATCCGACCTCCCGTGCCGCGGCTCGGAACACCCGGCCCCTGCCGTTCGGGCACGCCCGGACTCGACCTGCCTACTATTGCAATTAGTACATCAGCCCATGGCACCGCGCACCCGAGGCCGTACTACTATCTTTCTTCGTAGCGAAAACCGGGTTGGTTTCGGAACGAGGGAGCAGTCGTGGCACGAGTCACTGCACAGCAGCGGTACACGGCCCGGCGGCACCGCATTGCGGCACTCCTGGCCGTGGTGGCTCTCGGCGCGGCGGCCTGCACCTCCGCGCCGGACCGGCAATCCGCACCCGCGAGCACGTCGGCCGCGCCGGCCAAAGCGGCGTCGATCGCCATCGAGCCGGCCAGCACAGATCCGGTGAGCCCGGCCACTCCGGTCGTCGTGCGCGCGGCCGACGCGGCGCTGACGAGCGTCACGGTGACCAATACCGCGACCGGCAAGCAGGTGTCCGGCCGCACGACCCCGGACAAGCGAACCTGGACCGCGTCCGAACCGCTCGCCTACGGCGCTTCCTACCAGGTGAAGGCCGATGCGACGACCCCCGGCGGCACACCGCTGGAGCAGACCGGCTCGGTGCGCACCCTTCAGCCCAGGGTCCAGGCGTTCCCGTCGTTCATCCCGGCCCCGAACGTCTCGGACGTCGGCGTCGGCCAGCCCTTGGTGGTGAAGTTCGACCAGGACGTCGCTGACCGGGCCGCCGCCGAGAAAGCGTTGCAAGTCAACGCGAACCCGCCCCAACCGGGCGGCTGGTACTGGCTGTCCAAGCGGGAAGTCCACTACCGGCCGCAGAACTACTGGCAGCCGGGCAGCACCGTCACCGTGACCGCCAAGGTGTACGGCGTGAACCTCGGCAACGGGGTGTACGGGCAGACCGATCGCGCCGAGACGCTGAAGATCCACGACTCCTGGATCGCCAAGGCCGACGGCAAGACGGAGAAGCTGCAGATCTTCCACAACGGACAGCTGGTCAACACGATGCCGATGAGCCTCGGCTCGCCGGGCTTCCCGACGCACGAGGGCACGCACGTCGTCTCTGACAAGCAGCCCAGCATCATCATGGATTCCTGCACCTACGGCGTCTGCAAAGGACAGCCCGGCTACTACCGGGAGCAAGTCGCCCTCGACGAGCGGATCTCCAACGACGGCGAGTTCGTCCACTCCGCACCGTGGTCAGTCGGACAGCAAGGAAACAGCAACGTGTCGCACGGCTGCGTGAACCTCGCCCCGGCCGACGCCCAGTGGTTCTACGACCGCTTCGGACTCGGCGACGTCGTCGAGATCACCAACTCCGGCGGCTCGGCACTGCCTATTTGGGACACCTACGGCGACTGGGCCGCGTCCTGGCCGCAATGGCAAGCCGGCAGCGCCCTGCACTGAACGAACGCGGGCTCTCCGCAAGAGGCTCTGACGCGCGCACCTGCTCGATCCGATTACAACAATGTCATTCTCCGGCCCGGCAGTGGCAAGATTCCCGGCATGGCCGAGACCGACGACGTTCAGCGAGCCAGGCCAGGCTTCCGGACCGTGCCCAGCACGACCGCCCGGTCCGGAAACGCCGGCGATTCCGCACCGCGGCCGCGAAACCGGAAGCGTCATCGGCCGCGGGAAATACTGCTGGGCATGGTGTTCTGCATTCCAGCTTTGGCCGGTTTGGGCACTTTTGTCTTTTTCCCTTTGGTGCAGGCGCTCTTCCTTTCCACGCGAGGCACCGACATCAACGGAAACCCTTCGCGGTCGGTGGGCGGGCAGAACTTCGCGCAGCTGTTCACCCCGGAATTCGGCACCGTCCTGCTCCACACCCTGTTCTTCACGCTCTTCGTCGTCGCGGCCGGGGTCGTGCTCCCGATGGCGCTCGCGGTGCCGCTGGCCCAGCGGCTGCCCGGCATGCGCGTGTTCCGGACGCTGTTCACCCTCCCGTTCGCCTACTCCGCGTCGGCGGCGAGCGTGGTGTGGCTGCTCATGCTGGACCCGTCGATGTCGCCGGTGAACTGGCTGCTCGAACTGCTCGGGATGGACGCGCCGGGCTGGACCACCGAATCGCCGTGGGCGCTGCTCACCGTCGCGTGGGCGACAGTCTGGGTCGCGAGCGGATTCAACCTGCTCGTCCTCGGCGCGGGGCTGGCCGGCGTCGACGAAGACGTCCTCGAGGCCGCCCGGCTGGACGGCGCCACCGGGCTGCGCAGCTTCTTCAGCGTGGTCCTGCCGATGATCTCGCCCAGCGTGTTCTTCGTGGTGGTCACCACCACGCTCACTTCGCTGCAGGCGCTCGGCCAGGTGCAGGTCATGACCGACGGCGGCCCCAACGGCAGCACCAGCACCCTGGTCTTCTCGATCTACCACAACGCCTTCGAGAACGGGAACAACAACTACGGCCTCGCCAGCGCGCAGGGCCTCGTCCTGCTGGTGGTCGGCATCGTGCTCGCCGCGATCCAGTTCGGCGTCGTGGAAAGGCGGGTGCATTACCGGTGAGCCAGGCACTCGAACGCCCCGCGAAGACGTCGCCCCGGCGGCGCCGTTCGCTCAACCGGCCCGGGCGCCCGGTCAGCGCACTGACCTACGCGTGGCTGCTCGTGGCCATGGTCGTGCTGCTGTTCCCGGTGCTGCTCACCGTGGTGGGCGGGTTCCTGCCGGAAGGCCAGCTCGTGCGTCGGCCGCCAGGGCTGTTCAGCGGCAGCTACGGGTTCGACAACTACGTCGCGGCCTGGCGGGAGACCGTCGTTCCGCTGCTGCCCGCCTTCTTCAACTCGTTGTTCGTCGGAGTGGTGATCATGGCGGCGCACCTGGTGACCTCGTGCCTGGCCGCCTACGCGCTGGTGTTCGTCCGGATGCCGTTGCGGCAGCCGATCTTCTGGCTGTTCATGGTCACCATCATGGTGCCCTACGAAGCGATCGTCGTGCCCAATGCGCTGTTCATCCGCAGCATGGGCATCGAGAACAGCCAGTGGAGCCTGGTGCTGCCTTTCCTGGCCAACGGGTTCGGCGTCTTCCTGATGCGCCAGTCGTTTCGGCAGTTCCCCGCCGAACTGTCGGACGCCGCGCGCATCGACGGCTGCGGGCACCTGCGGTTCCTGTTCACGATCGTGCTGCCCTCGGTCCGCCCGTCGCTGACCGCGCTCGCCGTGTGGTCGTTCCTGCAGGGCTGGAACATGTACTTCTGGCCGCTGATCATCTCGTCGTCGAACAACTCGATGAACACCTTGCAGACCGCGGTGTTCGCGCTGAAGGCCAACGGCAACGGCACCCAGCAGGCCCTCGTGCTCGCCGGGGTCACCATCACCCTCGTGCCCACCCTGCTCCTGGTGATCTTCGGGCAACGCTGGCTCGTCCGCGGCTTCCTGGCCGGAGCCGTGAAATGACCACCGCACCCACCGTCCGACGAAAGGAAAACACCGTGCCGAACCGGAACCGCCGCGGTATCGCGGCCTTCGTGCTCGCCCTCGCCACCGCTGTGGCCGGCTGCTCGTCGGCGACCAACGCCGGCCCCCCGCCCGGCTCGGTCACCGCGCCCGGCGCGGACGCGCTGAACGGCAAGGGCGAGGTGACCGTCAACTTCTGGCACGCGATGAGCGGCACCAACGGCGAGACGTTGCGCAAGCTCGTCGACCAGTTCAACCAGCAGCACGCCGGCACGATCAAGGTCAACCTGAACTACAAGGGCCAGTACGACACCGCGCTGGCCGCGTACAAGAACTCCTCCCCGCAGCAGCGGCCGGACCTGATGCAGATGTACGACATCGGCACCCGCTACATGATCGACTCGAAGACGATCGTGCCGATGCAGTCGTTCATCGACGTCGACCACTACGACGTGTCCGACATCCAGCCGAACATCGCCGGCTACTACACCGTCGACAACAAGCTGTACTCGATGCCGTTCAACACCTCCATGCCGCTGCTCTACCTCAACCGGGAGGCCTTCGCGAAAGCCGGCCTCGACCCCGGCAAGCCGCCCGCGACACTCGACGAGATCACCGCGGACGCGCGCAAGATCAAGGCCACCTCGGGCGAAACCGTGCGATACGGCTTCGGCGCGACCCTCTACGGCTGGTTCGTCGAGCAATGGAACGCGATCGCGAACCAGACCGTCTGCGACTCCGAGAACGGCCGCACCGGCCGCGCCGGCAAGGCGACCCTGGCCACCGGCACCACCATCAAGCTGCTGCGGTGGTGGCAGCAGATGGTCAACGAGGGCCTGGCCATGAAACTGGACAGCAACACCGACAACGGGGACAACGCGTTCAGCTCCGGCACCGTCGCGATCGGACTGGAGTCCACCGGCTCGCTCGGCCAGTTCACCAAGGGCGCCGCCGCCGCGAAGAACCCGTTCACCGTGTCCACCGGCTTCTTCCCGAAGGTCAACGCCACCGACACCGGCGGCCCCATCATCGGCGGAGCCTCCCTGTGGACGATCAACTCCGGCGACGCCGCCCGCGAGCGCGCGTCCTGGGAACTGGTGAAGTTCCTCGCCGGGAAGCAAACCCAGGTCGCCTGGCACACCTCGACCGGCTACTTCCCCATCAGCAAAGCCGCCCTGCGGGAACCGGCCGACCAGCAGTGGGTCGCCCAGAAACCGCAGTTCGCGACAGCGATCCGACAGCTTGAGGCCACCAAGCTGACCCCCGCCACCCAGGGCTGCTCGGTCGGCGTGATGCCGGACATCCGCAAAGACGTCGAACAAGCCCTCCAGGCCGCGGTGCTCCAAGGCCAGGACGCCAAACAAGCCCTCACCGACGCCGAGAACAAGGCAGCCAAGCAGATCGCCGACTACAACGCCAAGCTCGGCGGCTGACCCCTCCCCCGGCCCGCGGCGCGTCCCTGCTGCTCGGCTTCGGTCCCGTGGGCGCCGAGCCGGGTGCCCGGCTCGGCGCGCTGATGATCGACCTCGGCCGTCACCGGCGCGTCCCGCCGCTCACTCCTGATCCGGCCGACCGGCCGAGACCGGCCAGCGGCGGTGCCGGCCGTCGATGACGAACGCGTGGCGGTGCCGCCACAGCCCGTCCTCGCCCTCGACCGCATCGGCGAGGTGCTCGGGGTCAGTACTCGCGTCGTGCGTGTGCTCGACCAGCGCAGGATCTCGCCGCGGCCACACGCGGGCCGCGGCCACCGCGCCCACCGCGGCGAGAGCAGCGAGCACGATCCAGGCCGCGGTGAACCCCGCGCCGGTGGCCAGCCATCCCGCGATCGGGTAGGCGAGCAGCCAGCACGCGTGCGACAGCGAGAACTGCGCGGCGAAGACAGCCGGGCGGTCAACCGGTGCGCTCGACCGCCGCAGCACCCGGCCCGCCGGTGTCAGGACCAGCCCGGTCCCCGCGCCGACGACCGCCCACACGACCAATGCGACCGGCCAGCGCCAGCCGCCGGCGTCCGCCGTGGACAGCGCGACCGCGCCGGCGACCGCGGCGAGAAGCCCCGCGGCGCCGGCGAACATGACAGCGCGCTCACCGGCCCGGCGGAGCAACTTCGGCACCAGCAGCGCGACCGCCATCGTGCCGACGCCGTTGCCGGCCAGCAGCCAGGCGACGTCGGCCTGCGATCGGCCGAGTTCGCCCTGGACGTAGTTGACGGTGTTGACCATCACGATCGCCCCGACCGCCGCCACGACCAGATTCAGCCCGAGCACGCCCCGCAGCCGCGGCGTCGCGGCGTAGATCCGCATCCCGGCCAGGGTCCGCTCCCACACGCCGCCGCGCCCGCTGCGAGCCGCGTCCGGGATCCGCGTGGTCACGACCAGAGCAGCGGACGCCAGGAACCCCGCCGACGTGCCGGTGAACAGCCAATGGAACGACACCGCGCTCAGCAGGGCCGCGGCCAGCATCGGAGACAGCAGGCTCTCCATCGTCGAGGCCAGCTGCGATGCCGACAACGCCCGCGTGTAATCGCGTTCGTCGGGCAGGATGTCCGGCAGCACGGCCTGGAACGTCGGAGTGAACGCGGCCGACGCCGACTGCAGCACGACGATCAGCACGTAGATCTGCCACACCTGGTCGACGAACGGCAGCGCCAGCACCACCAGGGCCCGCACCAGATCCAGGCAGACCAGCAGCACCCGCCGCGGGACCCGGTCCGCATACGCGCCCGCGACCGGAGCCACCGTCACGTAAGCGACCATCTTGATCGCCAGCGCGGTGCCCAGCACCGCGCCCGCGTCCGCACCCGCCAGTTGATATGCCAGCAGCCCGAGCGCGACCGTGGTCAACCCGGTCCCGAACAACGCCACCAGCTGCGCCCCGAACAGGTGCCGATAGTCCCGGCGGCCGAACAACGACAACACAGCGGCACACTCCTACTACCCGACGAGGACTGCCTCCCATGATAGGTGCACATGTACGCACATGATGAACCTGGTGTCCAATGGACCCAGCTGCCGCCTGCCGAACTGGTCGAAACCGCGTCTACCGCGCTGCGGATGCTCGCCGAACCTGGCCGGCTGCGGATGCTGTGGCTGCTCAGCGGCGACGAATACGACGTCGCGTCGCTGGCCGCGGCAGTCGGCATCGCCCGGCCGTCGGTTTCCCAGCACCTGGCCAAGCTCCGCCTGGCCGGGCTCGTCGAACTGCGCCGGGACGGGCGCCGCGCCCTCTACCGCGCCCGCGGCGGCCACGTGCGACGCCTCCTGGCCGAGGCCATGAACGCCGCCGACCACCACCTGCACAGCATCCCGGACCACGACTAGCCCGGAGGCGGTGCGTGCCGCCGGCCGACGCGAGGTTCCGCTACCTCGTCCGCTTCTTCGCCCGCTCGAACGCCACCCGAGGCCGGCCGTGCACTCGGGGTGCGAGTGTGCGGCCTGCCGCCGACGCTCGACGGCTCGGCCTGTCACGCGAACAGCTCGAAGGCCAGCGTCAGCGGTCCAGGTCGAGCGCGGCGTGGGCCTGCCGATCGTCGTTCTCCCTGCCGGTCGCATCGCCGCGCCGCACCGGCAGCAGCAGGGTGAAGGTCGGCGGCGCCGGCCGTCCCAGCAGCAGCCGGCCCCCTTCGGCTTCCGCCAGGCTGCGGGCGAGAGCGAGGCCGATCCCGTGCCCGGCGGCGGAGTCGGACCGCCGCCGGAAAGGATCGGCATCCGAGGCGAGACCCGGTCCTTCGTCGGTCACGTCGAAAGCGATGGCTTCTCCCATGTCTCGGACGGTGACGGTGACCGTGCCCCGGCCGTGCCGGGAGGCGTTGTCCAGCAGCACGGTCATGGCTTGGCGGGTCGCGAGAGCCGAGACGCGGGTCTCCGCGAGGTCGAGAGGATCTCGCAACAGCAAGACCCGGCCTTGCGCGGCCAGCAGACCGTGCCAATCCTGCCGGAACTCGGCGAGCGCGGTCTTCACCTCGACGAGTTCGGTGCCGGGATGGGCATCGCGGGCGAGGGCGAGCAGGTCGCGGATGGTGCGGTCGAGCCGGTAGGTCGTCTCCAGCGCGGCGGTGACAGCCGGGCGCAACGCC
Organism: Amycolatopsis sp. La24; assembly: GCF_029087445.1. Lineage (NCBI taxonomy): Bacteria > Bacillati > Actinomycetota > Actinomycetes > Pseudonocardiales > Pseudonocardiaceae > Amycolatopsis > Amycolatopsis sp. La24. The sequence goes on along the minus strand of NZ_JARACH010000005.1, from coordinate 68,663 downwards.
GGGTCCGGGCTCTCCAGCGCGACCTCGAGTTGCATCTGCAGACCGGCGAGCGGGGTGCGCAACTGGTGCGAAGCGTCCGCGGAGAACGCCCGCTCACGGGCGAGGATGTCCCCGATGCGCCCAGCGGTCGTGTCCAGTGCGATGCCCGCCCGGTCGATCTCGGGAATGCGGGACCGGCGGGTCCGCACGGTGAAGTCCCCGTCGCCGAGCCGCGCAGCGCTGGTGGACAGCTCTTCGAGCGGCGCGGCCAGCCGGACCGACAGGCGGTGCGCGACAAGCCAGGTGGCGGCCAGCGCCACCACCGCCAGGCCGCCCATGCCCAGCCACGTCAGCGCAGTGCGCCGATCCACCTCGCTGTGCGGGGTCGCGGCGCGCACCATGCCGACGACCGTCCCGGCATCGGTGATCGGAACGATGGCGACCAGGTCCGTCCCGGTGTCGTCGGCGATCACTTCGTTCGCCCGGATCGCCGAGCCCGCCGCTTCGAGCCGCGCGGGTCCGCCTCCGGCCAGCCGGTCCCCGGACGGGTTGTAGAGAGCCAGCGAGGTGTTCGCCTCCGCGGCCGGGAGCCGGTCGGGCAGATCGTGCCGGATCACCTGCGCCGAGACGGACAAGGCCGCCGAGTCGGCAAGCCGTTCCAGCTCGGCACGCTCGTCGTCGAGGTAGTAGCGGGCGACGCCGACCGCGAGCGGCAAGCCGAACAAGCTGATCGCCAGCACGCCGGCCAGCACGGTCAACAGGATGATTCGCTTGCGCACAACGGCTCCTTCGGCGGCGGGCGCGCGCCCTCGGCGTCCAGTGTGCAGCCGCTCCGGCCATCGTGCGTTCGCGAGGCGGTTCGTTTGCCGTCCGCTAACCGGCGGCCGCTCCGGCGGGAAACGGGAGGCCGCGGCCCGCGGAATTTTGCCGTGCGCTGGCCGAAACGAGCCGAAGGCCTTTCGCGCCCCTCTCTAGCGTCGTCCTCGCACCAGTCGCCGTGGGAGGGAAACCGCAATGAAACGCACGACCGGTCACGCCGGAATCGTTGTCGCGTCGCTCGCCGCGGCACTGGCACTGGGTGCGTGTTCCTCAGCGAACAGCCCGGCATCCCCGGGTGCTTCGCCCGCCCCGAATGCCCCGGAGGCCAATCCGGCGGGCGACATTCCCGACAACCAGGTGTACGTCCCGCTCACCACGCCAGACCACCGATTCACCGTGTCGGTTCCGGAGGGCTGGGCACGAAGCACAGCAGGCAATTCCGCGTTGTTCACCGACAAATTCAACAGCGTCCGCGTCGAAACCACCGCCCGCCCGCAAGCCCCCACCACCGGGTCGGCGACCGCGGAGGAATTGCCCGCCATCCGCACCGGCAGCCGCGGCTACGTCGCCGGGTCCGTCAGCACCGTCGCGCGCAAGGCGGGAAACGCGGTCCTGATCACCTACCAGGCCGACTCGCCACCGGACCCGGTCACCGGGAAATCGGTCGCTGACTCGGTGGAGCGGTACGAATTCTGGAACAACGGCGAAGAACTGGTCCTCACGCTGAGCGGCCCCAAAGGGGCGGACAACGTCGATCCGTGGCGCACGATCACCGACTCGGTGCGGTGGATGTGATGGCAGCGCCGCTGCACGCGCGCCAGCTGTATCGCTTCTACCGCTCGGGCGAGGAGGAAACCCTGGCGCTCAAAGGGGTTTCCCTCGCCGTCGAAAGCGGCGAGATCGTCGCGGTGACCGGACCTTCCGGATCGGGAAAGTCCACTCTGCTCGCCTGCCTGGCCGGCATGGACGATCCGGACGGCGGCAGCGTGCACGTCGCCGGCAGCCGGATCAGCCACCAGCCGGAGCCGGTGCGGGCCAGGCTGCGCTCCCGCCGGATCGGGATGCTGTTCCAGAACGGCAATCTCCTGGAGCACCTCACCGTAGCGGGCAACGTGGTGGTGGCACAGCGCCTCGCCGGCCGGCGCGCCGCGCGCGACCCGGGCGCGCTTCTGTCCGCATTGGGCATCGCGGATCGGGATCGTGCTTACCCCAGCCAGCTTTCCGGCGGCGAACTCGCCCGGGCGGGCCTCGCGGTCGCCCTGGCCAACACGCCGGCCGTGGTGCTGGCCGACGAACCCACCGGCGAACTGGACAGCACGACGGAACACCGGATCCTCGAACTGCTGGCCGAGACAGCACACGACGGGACGGCGGTGGTGGTCGCCAGTCACAGCCCGGCGGTGAGCGCGTTCGCGCACCGGACGGTCCGGCTCGACGACGGAAAGGTATGCGAATGACCGGCGACACCGCGCCCGCGACGCGATTCGGCCGCGCCGACCGCGAACCGGGGATATTGGCCGAATGCCGGGATGTCGCCCGTACCTACGGAAAGGGGCCGACCGCCGTCGTGGCGGTGCACGGCATCACCTGCCGGATCCGCCCGGGCCTGCGGCTGGCGGTCACCGGGCCGTCCGGATCGGGCAAATCCACTCTGCTGCACCTGATCGCCGGGATCGACCGGCCCACCGCGGGCACCGTCGAGTGGCCGGATCTGCACCACCGAGCCACCGAGGTCGGAGTCGTCTTCCAGGGTCCCAGTCTGCTGCCCGCGCTGGACGCGACCGAGAACGTGGCGCTGCCGCTTCTGCTGGCCGGAGAGCCCGAGGACGAGGCCTTCCGCCGTGCCCGGTCCGCACTCGGCCGGCTGGCGATCGACGACCTGGGAGGCAAGCTGCCGGACGAGCTGTCCGGCGGGCAGGCGCAGCGGGTCGCGGTCGCGCGGGTGCTGGCCGCCCGCCCGCTGCTGATCGTCGCCGACGAACCCACCGGCCAGCTCGACCACGAGTCCGCCGAACGGGTCATGACGGTCCTGGCCGCCACGGCCGACGAACTGGGCGCCGCGCTGGTCGTCGCGACGCACGACCCGTTCGTGGCCGCCCGGCTGGGGCAGGAATGGACGATGCGCGACGGCCGGCTCCACGGCGCGGCCGATCCCGGCCTTGCCGAGCGAAACGGAGAGACTCGATGATCCGGCATTGGATTTCCGGCTTGGTGCGCCGCCGAGGGGTCCGCCTCGGCGCGACGGCCGGCGGCATCGCGGTCGCCGTCGCGCTGCTGGTGTCCCTCGGCAGTTTCCTCGCCGCCGCACAGGGTTCGATGACCGGCCGCGCCGCCCGCGGCGTCGCCGTGGACTGGCAGGTCGAGGTGCGCGCCGGCGCGAACCCCGCCTCCGTCCGCGACCTCGTCCGGAACGGGCCGGGGGTGCTGCGCTCGGACACGGTGGGATTCGCGCGGACAACCGGCATGTCGGCATCCGGCGGCGGGACCGCCCAGACGACCGGACCCGGGGTGGTGCTCGGGCTGCCCGGCTCCTACCGCGGTGATTTCCCCGGCGCGGTGCGCACTCTGGCCGGAGCCGATCACGGAGTCGCACTGGCCCAGCAGACCGCCGCGAACCTGCACGCCAAACCCGGCGATGTCATCCAGCTCGGACGGGCGGGGCTGCCCCCGGTCAGCGTCCGCGTCACCGAGGTCGTCGACCTTCCGCAAGCGGATTCCCTGTTCCAGAAGGTCGGCGCCCCGGCAGGCGCGCAGCCCTCCGCGCCCCCGGACAACGTCCTCATCCTCGGCAGCGGCGCGTGGCACGCCTTGTTCGACCCGCTCGCCGCGGCCCGCCCGGACCTGGTGACCACCCAGATCCACGCCGCGCTGAACCGCTCGCTTCCCGCCGACCCGGCAACCGCCTACACCCAGGTCGTGGGCGCGGCACACAATGTCGAGGCCCGCTCCGCCGGCACTGCCGTCGTAGGCAACAACCTCGGCGCCGCCCTGGACGCGGCGCGCTCCGATGCCGCCTACGCGCGGGTGCTGTTCCTGTTTCTCGGGCTCCCGGGAGCAGTCCTCGCGGGCCTCCTGACGGCCGTGGCCGTGGCCGCGGGCGCCCCTCGCCGCCGGCGCGAGCAAGCTCTCCTGCGCGCGCGTGGCGCGACCGGCCGGCAACTGCTGCGCTTGGCCGCGGCGGAGGCCCTCCTCGTCGGCGCAGCTGGGTCGGTCGTCGGCGCCGCCGCTGCCGCCTTGATCGGGTTGACGGCTTTCGGATCGGCGCGGTTCGGGGCGAGCGGGGCGGACGCGACCGGCTGGTCCGTCGCCGCCGTTCTCTCCGGGCTGGCCATCGCCGGACTGACGGTGCTCGCTCCGGCCTGGCGCGACCTGCGCGGGACCACAGTGGCCTCGGGGCGGGCCGCCCTGACGCGCCGCGAGCGGCCGGCCTGGAGCCGGTACGGCCTCGATGTGCTCCTGCTCGCCGCCGCCGCGGTCGTGTTCTGGCTGACGAGCCGGACCGGCTACCAACTGGTGCTGGCGCCGGAAGGCGTGCCGGCCATTTCAGTGTCGTACTGGGCGTTCGCTTCGCCCGCGCTGTTCTGGCTCGGCTCCGGGCTGCTCGCGTGGCGATTGGCAGAGCTCTTGCTCGGCCCCGGCCGCCGTCTCCTGGGCCGCGGCCTCCGGCCCTTCGCCGGCTCGCTGGCGAATGTCGTGGCGGGCTCGCTGGCGCGCCAGCGGCGGCTGCTCGCGCACGCCATCGTGCTGCTGGCGCTGGCGCTCTCGTTCGCCGCGTCCACCGCGACGTTCAACGCGACCTACCAGGCCCAGGCCGAGGCCGACGCGCAGCTGACCAACGGCGCCGACGTCACGGTCACCGAATCGCCTGGAACTTCGGCCGGGCCATCCGCGGCCGGCCCGATCGCCGCCACCCCCGGCGTGCGCGGTGTCGAACCCGTCCAGCATCGCTTCGCCTACGTCGGAGCGGATCTGCAAGACCTCTACGGCGTGCGGCCGGACAGCATCACCACGGTGACCGCTCTGCAGGACGCCTATTTCCAGGGCGGCACCGCCCGGGAACTGATGCAGCGGCTCGCCGCACAGCCCGACGCCATCCTCGTGAGCGCCGAGACCGTCAAAGACTTCCAGCTGAGCCCCGGCGATCTGCTCAATCTCCGGCTGCAGGACGGACGGACAAAACAATTCACCACGGTGGCCTTCCATTACGCGGGCGTGGTGAAGGAATTCCCGACCGCGCCCAAGGACAGCTTCTTCGTCGCCAACGCCGCCTATGTCGCCCAGCACACCGGCAGCGACGCCGTCGGAGCGTTCCTGGTCGACACCGGCGGGCAGAACACCACCGCGGTGGCCCGCCGGCTCCAGGACCGGCTCGGTCCGGCCGCGACCGTGACCGACATCGCGCACACCCGCGCCACCGTCGGCTCCAGCCTGACCGCGGTCGACCTCGCGGGCCTGACCCGAGTCGAACTCGGATTCGCGCTCGTGCTCGCCGCCGCCGCGGGCGGCCTGGTCCTCGCGCTCGGGCTCGCCGAACGACGCCGCTCCTTCGCGATCGCCGGCGCACTCGGCGCGACTCCTCGCCAGCTGCGCTCGTTCGTGCTCGGCGAGGTGCTCGTGCTCGGCGCCGGCGGCCTCCTCGCCGGAGGCCTCGCCGGCTGGGCCCTTTCGCACCTGCTGGTGAAAGTGCTGACCGGGGTGTTCGATCCGCCTCCGGCCGCACTCACGGTGCCGTGGAGCTACCTCGTCGCGGTCGGCGCGACCGCTGTCGCGGCGCTCGCCGTGGTCGCCGCCGTCACGGTCAGAATCGCCCGGCGGTCCCCGATCGCGGTGCTCCATGAACTCTGACGCCCCGTCTCGCGCGGCCGCCCGCGGTGTCGGAATTACGTTAGACCACGGCAAAATCTCGCTCCGAACCCGTCACCGGATGGGCTGACGCACCGGCGAAACCGGCCGGCGGCACGCTTCACTGACGATCATGAACAAGCTTCCCCCGATCACCGCGGTCTTCTGGATCATGAAGATCGCGGCCACGACGCTCGGCGAGACCGCCGGCGATCTGCTCGCCCAGACCCTGCGCGTCGGTTACCTGGCAAGCTCGGCCATCCTCGTCACGGTCTTCGTCGCCAGCCTGGCGACCCAGCTGGCGGTGAAGACCTTCCGCCCGGCGCTCTACTGGACGGTCATCCTCGCCACCAGCACAGCCGGAACGACGATGTCCGACTTCATGAACCGGACCGCGGGCCTCGGCTACGCCGCCGGCGCGCTGGTCCTGGTGACCGCGCTGCTCGCCGTGTTCGCGATCTGGAAGTCCACCGGCTACTCGTTCGACGTGCAGACCATCGCCACGTTCAAGGGCGAATTGCTGTACTGGACGGCGATCCTGCTCTCCAACACGCTCGGCACGTCGCTCGGGGACTTCCTCGCCGACGATTCCGGCCTCGGCTTCGGCGGCACCGCCCTGGTGATCACCGCGGTCCTGCTGCTCGCGCTCCTGGCGATGCGGACGACCCCGATCTCGCGGACCCTGCTGTTCTGGATCGCTTTCGTCCTGACCCGGCCGCTGGGCGCGTCGGCGGGCGACTTCGTCAGCAAACCGGTCTCCGCGGGCGGGATGGGCTACGGCACCGTCGGAGCCTCGGTCCTGCTCGGATCGGTCCTGGTCGCGTTGATCGGCTACACCGCCTGGCAGCAACGGCAGATCCGGCTCGCCGGCCTCGCCGCGTGACGCGGACGGGTCCGGCGGGGTGCTCAGCCGTCCGGATCGCGGTCGGCTTGGGGCTGTTCGAGCCGATAGCCGTGGCCGCGCAGAGTCGTGATGGCGGGAGCCTCCGCCGGCCCGGCCGCGTCCTCGAGCTTGCGCCGCAGCGCGGCGACGTGGACGTCGAGGGTCTTGGTGGAGCCGAACCAGTGCGCGTCCCACACGTCGGCCATCAGCGTCGTGCGGCTGACCGCCGCCCCGGGTTCGGCCGCCAGCCGCGCGAGCAGGTCGAATTCCTTGGCCCGCAACGGAATCTCGTGTCCGGACACGGTCGCCCGGCGAGCCGCCCGGTCGACCTGGAGCGGCCCGACCGCGAGGACGGCCCGGTTGTCCGCCGGCGCCGCGCCCCGGCGCAGATGCGCCCGGATCCGGGCGTGCAGTTCGGTGAGCCGGACCGGCTTCGTCAGGTAGTCGTCGGCACCGGCCTCCAGTCCGACGACGACGTCCATCTCTTCCTGCCGCGCGGTGAGAATCACCAGCACGCAGCCCGGCTGGACGACTCGCAGTTCCCGGCACAATTCGACCCCGTCCAGGTCCGGCAGGCCGAGGTCGAGCAAAGCCAGTTCGAACTCGTGCAGCCGCGCTTCGCGCAGGGCCGCCCGGGCGGACCGGTGCCACGCCACCCGATGGCCGTGCTGGTGCAGGCTCGTCTGCAGGGTCCGCCCGATCGTGTCGTCGTCCTCGACCACCAGCAGCTCCGCCATGCCCCGAGCTTAGCCATCGGATTCCCGCCGGAAGGCCGGTACGGGCGGCCTCTCCCGGGTGAACCAGCCAGGTTTTGCGTTGCGCTAACCTCTGCCTTGACGGTTTTCTCCCCGCGCGTTCCTACCGTGGCGACTATGACGGTCCTGAATCGGCCCAGCCGCGGAACCCGGCCGTCCCTCCCGGTCCGGACGAGGGCGGCGGTCGCCGCCGGCAACGCGGCCGCCCGGGCCTCCCGCGCCGCCGGCCTCGGCCGCGGCGGCATCATCGGAGGCCGGGTCAGCTTGGCGCTCCAGCCGGCGGCGCTGGCCCATCTGTGCCGGGACCGGGAGGTGGTGCTGGTCACCGGGACGAACGGCAAGTCCACCACGACCTGCCTGCTCGCCGCCGCGCTGCGGCCGTTCGGCGGAGTCGCGTGCAACGCCAGCGGCGCGAACATGCCCGACGGCCTGGTCGCGGCGCTGGCCGCCAGCCCGACGGCCCGGTACGCGGCACTCGAGGTCGACGAAAACCACCTCCCCGCCGTGCTGGCCGAAACGACCCCGGCCGCGGTCGTCCTGCTGAACCTCAGCCGCGACCAGCTCGACCGGACCGGCGAGGTCCGGCGCACCGAGAATGTCCTGCGCGCCGCCTTCGCCGCCGGTCCGTCCACAATGGTCATCGCCAACTGCGACGACCCCCTTGCCGCCTCCGCGGCGATGGCTGCCGCGAATCCGGTGTGGCTTTCGGCAGGCAACTCCTGGCGAGGCGACAGCGCGTCCTGCCCGCGCTGCGGGAGCGCGGTGCGCGAAGCATTTGGCGGCTGGCGGTGTTTCTGCGGCTTCGCCCGCCCGGAACCCGCCTGGGTCCTGGACGACGGCGAACTCGTGCACCGGAAGGGATTGCGGGTCCGCTTGGCTCCCGCCTTGCCCGGACGGGCCAACGCCGGCAACCTCGCCTTCGCCGCCGTGGCCGCGGCGTCGCTCGGCGTGCCGCTGGACGCCGCCGCGGCCGCCGCCGGCGCGGTCGACCAAGTCGACGGCCGGTACCGCGTCGTCGGCTACCGGGAACGCCGGGTTCGCTTGCTGCTGGCCAAGAACCCGGCCGGCTGGGCGGAAACGCTGCGGATTCTCGCGCCGGGCGCCAGCCCCGCCGTGCTGGCGGTCAACGCGCGCGAAGCCGACGGGACAGACCCGTCATGGTTGTGGGACGTCGCGTTCGGCGCATTGCGAGGACGGCGGATCGTCGCTTCGGGCGACCGGGCCATGGACCTGTCGGTCCGGCTGAGCTACGCGGAAGTCGCACATCGCGTCGTGCCGGATCCGCTCGCCGCGGTCGCGGCGCTCCCGCCCGGGCCGGTCGAACTGGTCGGCAACTACACGGCGTTCCGCGACGCGGCGGCGAGGCTGGCGCATGCCCGGTGAGTCCGCGGTCCGCATCGGGCTGTTGCTGCCCGATCTGCTGGGCACCTACGGGGATTGCGGGAACGCCGAAATCCTCCAGCGACGCCTGCAGTGGCGGGGATTCCCCGCCGCGGTCATCCCGATCACCGTCGACGACGAGGTCGCCGACTCGCTCGACCTGTACGTCATCGGCGGCGGCGAAGACTCCGCGCAGTCGCTGGCCGCCGACTTCCTCGCCCGGCAACCCGGCTTCGCCCGCGCCGTCGGCCGGGGAGCGCCGCTGCTCGCCGTGTGCGCCGGGCTTCAGGTGCTCGGACGGGAATTCACGACCGGACACGGGCGGGTCCGGACCGGCATCGGCGTGCTCGATCTCGTCACCGCACCGGCCCGCGACCGGGCGGTCGGGGAGATCCGCACTCGCCCCGTTCCGTCTTTGCTCACGGAAGCGTTGACCGGCTTCGAAAATCACCAAGGCCACACCACGCTCGGCCCAGCGGCACAACCCCTCGGCCGGGTCGAGCACGGCACCGGGAACGGCGACGGCTTCGACGGAGCCGTCCAGGGCCGCGTCGTCGGCACCTACCTGCACGGACCCGCGCTCGCGCGCAACCCGGAGCTGGCCGACCTGCTCTTGAGCTGGGCCGTGGGCACACCGTTGCGCCCGCTCGAGGTGCCCGGCCTGGCCGAACTCCGGCGGCAGCGGCTGTCCCGCCCACGGCGTAGGCGCTGACGGCACGGCAGCCGATGCCTGATCCGGCGCCGTACAGCGGCTGCCGCCGGCCCAGGTCGACCGGCAGGCACCCGCTCCGTCGCCGCTGACCCCGTGCGCACGCTCCGCACGGGGTCAGCGCGATGCCCGAACGCCTACTCCTGGCCCTGGAACTGGTGATCCGCATTGCCCGCGGGATCCTGATGCCCGCCCGGGCCGTCGGCCTCCGCCGCGCCGCCGTGCGGCTCGGCGGTCGCTTCGGGCCCCTCCGCGCCCGGCTGCTCCGGCGCCGCCTGCGGCTCTGCCGCAGCCTGTTGCACCTGAGCAACGGGCGCAGCGGCCGGTGCCGGCGCGCTGGGGGCCGCGGACGCGACCGCTGTGCCCAGCATGGCGGCCAGCAGCGCCGCCGCTGCCGCGCCCGCGGCCAATCGTGCTCGTCCCGTCATGATTCCTCCTGCTGTCGTGACTTCGGCGACCGCTACCGGGCACCGTTGCCGCAGGCTGGCACGCGGACGCTGGCCACACGCTGAACGAAGCTGAGAAAACACCGTCGGCGACTCAGATCCGCGAGTCGTCGATCAGCCGGTAGCCGATCCCGCGCAGCGTCTCGATGGTCTGCCTGCCGAAGGGAACATCGATTTTCCGGCGGAGGTACCCGACATAGACCTCCACCACGTTGTCGTCGCCGTCGTACTGCGCGTCCCACACGTGGGCGAGGATGTCCGGCTTCGTCAGCGCCTCGCCCGGCCGGCGCATCAGGTACTCCAGGAGACTGAATTCCCTTGGGGTCAAAGCGATCTCCGTCTCCGCTCGCCGCACCGAACGCCGCGCCGGATCGAGGACCAGGTCGCCTGCCCGCAGCACGCTGGGGCGGGCCGGCGCACCGCGGCGGAGCAGCGCGCGCAGCCGGGCCAGCAGAACCACATAGGAGAACGGCTTGGTCAGGTAGTCGTCCGCGCCGAGGTCGAAAGCGTCCGCCTCGTCGTATTCGCCGTCCTTGGCGGTGAGCATGACCACCGGCACCCAGTTGCCCTCCGCGCGCAACGTCTCGAGCACGCGGTAGCCGGACAGCCCGGGCACCATGATGTCCAGCACCACGATGTCGTACGGACGCTCCCTGGCCGCCCACAACCCGTCGGGCCCGGTGCCGGCCACATCCACCGCGAATCCGTCCGCGACCAGGTTGCGGCGCACGGATTCGGCCAGCCGCGGTTCGTCCTCCACGAGCAGAACACGCATAGTCTCGACCTCTCGCTCAGTCCGGTGTCTCGTCCGCGACCCGCGCGGCGGCGGCTCCCGGGTCCTCCTCGGCGGCCGGGAATTCGACTCTGAAGAAGGCGCCGTGCCGACCGGGCGGCGGTGCGAGGCACTGGGCGCGACCGCCGTGGCGCGCGGCGATTCCCGCGACTATCGCCAACCCGAGCCCTGCTCCCCCATGGCCCCGGTCGCGTTCCGCGTCCAGCCGGACGAACCGGCCGAACACGTGCGACCGCTCCGCGGCCGGAACGCCCGCGCCGTCGTCGGACACCTCGACCACCGCCAGCCGGCCCTCTCGCCGGCAAACCAGCCGCACGGTGCTTTCCGCGTGCTCGCGGGCATTCTCGGTCAGATTGCGGACAGCGCGCGCGACCTGTGCCGCATTGCCGCGGATCCGCGCCGGCCGTACCCGGGCCTCGATCGTGAGCCCGCCGATCGACTTCAGCCGGATGGCTTCGGCCCGGACCACATCGTCCAGATCGACGTCGGCGGCGGGCGGTGCGTCACTGCCGTCGTCCGTGCGCGCGAGCACCAGCAGGTCGTCCACCAGCTCGCCCAGCCGGGCAGCCTCGGCGCCGTTGATGTCAACGAGCTCCGCCATGGTGATCCGTCCCGGATGCCGCGCCGCCAAATCCAGTGTCGCCGTGATCGTCGACAGCGGGGAACGCAACTCATGGCTGGCGTCGGCGACGAACCGGCGCTGCGCTGCCTGCGCGGAGGCCAGCCGCGCCAGCATCGCATTGAGCGTGCTGGCCAGGCGCTGGATCTCATCCTGCGCGCGCGGGACGGGGACCCGGACCGCCAGGTCTGTCATCGAGACCTCGGCGACGGTACGGCGCATCGCCTCCACCGGTCCCAGCGCGGCTCCCAGCGCCAGGTGGACCGCCAGCCACGCCAAGGCGAGCAACGGAACCGCAGCGGCGACCAGCAATACCGCCAGGCGCGCGACGGCCGTCCGGGCGCCTTCGAGCGACTGGGCCGCGACCACGGTGTAGCCGGCGGAGCTGACCGCCACCACCCGGTATTCGGCATTGTTCTGCCCCAACGGCAACGCGACGGTGGCGACCGCCTCGCCGCCGGCCGGCGGCAGGCCGGTCAGGATCGGCGGCTCGCCGGCCAGTTCGGCACTCGACCGCACCACCCGCCCGCCGGCGTCGAGAATCTGCACGGCCGCCGTTTCCCCGGGCGTCGCCGTGAGCGCCGGTTCAGCGACCGGGCCGCCCGCGGCGAGCGCGGCGGCGACATTCCGGGCTTTGGCCGACGCGGTATCGGTGGCGCCCGACACGAGCGAGCGGTTCAGCAACGCCAGCACGGCGACGCCGGCCGTGATCATGCCCAGCGCGAGAATGCCGATAGCGATGATGCTGCTCCACCGTCGAACACCGGCCCGCGCCACGCATTCGCGAATGCAGGCACTCGGCCTCATCTGCCGAGCATAACCGCGACACACCATTCGCTGAACGAATTCTCAGCATTTTCACAGCGCGCACCCATTTCGCGGCCGCGTTTTGCATTCCGCTTGCCGAACGCTGTCCTATTGCCCGCTCAACCGGGCCTACGGTCGGGTCATGGCCACTGCCGGCACACCGATGCCCAGACCCAAACGCCCGCGGCGCAAGCTAATTCTGGTGCTGGTCGTCGCGGTGCTCGCCTACCCGATCGGCAGCTACACCCGAGCCCTCACCTATCCCGGTGCGGCGTCGTTCGCGGTCCGCACTGTCGATTGGCTGCGCGAGATCGGGCTCGGCGGCGTCGTCAACACCGTCGAGAATTGGTGGTACACCAGGCATCCGCCCTCCGCCGCACCCCCGCCCGCCGGGTCGCTCCCGACCGCGCCGCCGCCTCTCCCCAGCCTCGGCGCCGGCCCCCGGCCCGCCGATCTCCCGGCACAACTCCCCCGGCTGCCCGGAGAAGGACGCTGGACCCCGGGAGCGAGTACGGCGGGCGGCCCGGTCGCCGACTACACGACCTTCATCCGGCCGGATCCCGCGCACGCCAGCGTGGTCGCCGGCGTCGCGTGGATCAACCAGTCGCTGGTGCGCGCCTCCCTCATCGCGGGCACCAAGGAGCCGGGCGGTTCCGGCTGGCCGGAGGGTGCGCGGGTGCCGTCCGGCGTGCGCCCGGCGCTGCTGGCCACGTTCAATGCCGGATTCAAGTTCAAAGACACCGCGGGCGGGTTCTACGCGGACGGCCGCACTGCCCGTCCGCTCAAGGACGGCGCCGCTTCGGTCGTCATCGACCGGTCCGGCCGGATATCGATCGCGCAATGGGGCCGCGACGCGACCATGTCCCCCGCCGTCCGCGCGGTACGGCAGAACCTCGCTCTGGTCGTCGACAACGGAAGCGCCGTCCCCGGGCTGCGGGCGAACGCCGTCGGCCGCTGGGGCAGCGCCAGCAACCAGTTCCAGTACACCTGGCGTTCCGGGCTCGGCACCGACCGGGCCGGGAATCTCCTTTACGTGGCCGGCGACAAACTGACCCTGCGGACGCTCGCCGGGGCCATGGTCCAGGCCGGAATCGTGCGCGGCATGGAACTGGACATCCACCCGGGAATGGTCGCGTTCAACGCCTACCGGCCCGACCGGCCCGGCAGCTCGCCGCGGAAGCTGCTGCCTGCCATGCCCGGCTCGGCGGACCGCTACCTGACCGCCGATCAACGCGACTTTTTCGCCATCGTCCTCCGGGGCGGAGCACCACCGGCCAGTGCCGGCGTCTCGCCGCTGTCGTCCCTCGGAGCGTGACAGCCGCCGCGACCGCGAGGACGCCCACCCGACCGGAAACTGACGTTCGGTCGCAGCCGACGCTGCGGCACCGTGCCGCCGCAAGGACCGGGAATCATTCTGCGAAAGAACGATCTGGACCACGCATGCGTGGTCCAACATCACTGAGGTTTTCTCCGCACGCGCTTGTCCGGCACCGCAGGTGCACACAGCGAGCACCGCGGAGAAGACTTCCAGGTCCGTGATCTATAGTTCTCCCACCGAGAGAATTCAGCTCCGAGGAGGGCCGTCCGCAATGGTCACGACGTCCCTGCCCAGCCCGCCGCAAGGCGTCTGGCACCTCGGACCGGTTCCGATCCGCGCCTACGCTTTGTGCATCATCGCCGGGATCGTCGTCGCCGTCTGGCTCGCCCGGCGACGCTGGCGCGCCCGCGGGCACAACCCCGACGACGTGCTCGACATCGCGATCTGGGCGGTCCCGTTCGGCATCGTCGGCGGACGGCTCTACCACTTGATCACCGACCCGGAACTGTACTTCGCCCCCGGCCGCGATCCGGTCCGGGCGCTCTACATCTGGGACGGCGGCCTCGGAATCTGGGGAGCCGTAGCGCTCGGCGCCCTCGGCGCCTGGATCGCCTGCCGCCGGCGGGGAATCAGCCTGCTGGAGTTCGCCGACGCCCTCGCTCCCGGGCTGGTCCTCGCGCAAGCCATCGGGCGCTGGGGCAACTACTTCAACCAAGAACTCTACGGCGCTCCGACCACCTTGCCCTGGGCATTGCGCATCGATCCGGCGCACCGCCCGCCCGACACCCCCGGCATCGGGCTGTACCACCCGACATTTCTTTACGAATGCCTCTGGGACGTCGGCGTCGCGGTGCTGTTGCTCTGGGCGGACAAGCGCTTCGACCTCCGCACCGGCAAGCTGTTCGCGCTGTACGTGGCCGCATACACCGTCGGACGCGCCTGGGTCGAAGCGCTGCGCGTCGACCACGCGAACCACTTCCTCGGCCTGCGCCTCAACGACTGGACTTCCCTGGTCGTTTTCCTCGCCGCGACAGCAGCGCTGCTGTGGCGGCGGCGCTCCGCGCGACCGCGCGACGACAGCGCCGGGGCGGCGAAAGGCCCGCCCCCGGTTTAACCGGTGCTCACCGCGGCCAGGGCCGCGTGCAACCGTTGCCCGGCTTCGTCGGTGACAGGCCGCAGATCCTGACGGCCGGGCACCGTGACCATCACTGCCGGGTCGAGCGCTTTGACCACGACATTGCACGGCAGCGGCACGCCGATCCGCGGCTCGATCTGCGGCGAGCCAGCTGCGGGTTGGAGGCCCCGAGAATCAACTGAGGGGGCACGGTCTCGTCCAGTTTCGCCTTGATCGTCGCTGCCACGTCGATCAGGACTCCGAACCTCTCCGCCGCGAGGGCTGCCGCACTTTTGCCACGACGGCTTCGGACGGATGGTCGCGGATGACCGACTTCGTGTAGTCCATGAGAGCATTTCCGTCCTGGACGCCGAAAACCGATTCCCGTCCGGCGACACGAACGGCATCCCTGACTCCGCGCGCGCGGCCCGCGCTCATCGCCCGTCCGGCATCCGACGGGGACGCTGCGGACGCTGGAGTCGTTCGCCGCGCGGAGGCGGCGCGGCGAACCGCTGGGGCGGCCTGGGAACCGCCGGACGGGGCGGCGCCGCGCGGCTCCGGTCTTGCGGCCCAAGGCTTTCCGGCCTGCGCCCCCGCGGAGACGCGACCGGCGGCGGTCCCGGGCGGCGCGTCGGCTCCGGCCGGTTGACCCACGCGTCGAACGTCACCAGGCCCGCCGCGAGAACGAGAAAAATGATCGTCATCACTACGCTGCGGGCGACGACCCCGACCCCGGCGATGGCCACGAGGCCGAGCACGGCGAACCAGCAGTAGGGATCCACGCGGCCGAACAACGGTTTCGCGCCTGCGCGTCTTCGCGAGCCGAGTGCCATCGCGCAACCCCAATCCACAGTGGACCGCTGACGCCCGGCCGCTCGTCGCCGCGCCGGAGCCCGGCCCGCGGCGAACGACACCGCGCTCGTCGCGGGACCTGGCCCTCATCCTACACGTTGTAGGATGAGGCTTGCCCGCTTCGGGCTGACCGCGCCGAACCAGACGACGGGAAGGGATCGATGCGGACCTTGACGGGACGACGCGATCCGCTGCGCTACCGGCGGCGAAAGCCCTTCGCCGGAATCGCCGCGCTGAGCGTCCTCATACTCGCCGCGATCGCGGTCTGGGTCACGACACTGCAGCGCGCCGCGGATGCCACCGCCTTGGTCGCCTGTCCTCCCCCGGCCGCCGGCACCGCGCCGCAGACGTTGGCCGCGCTGCCCTACGACGCGCTGGACGGCGTCGCTCCCGCGCCCGCCGCCGCCAGTCCGGTGACCGTGCTCAACGGCAGCGGCCAGCGCGGAAGCGCCGGACTCGCCGCGGGCGAACTCGCCCAGCTCGGTTTCCCGCAGGCGTCGCCCCCTGCCGACGACCCGTTGCACCCGGCCGGCGACTTGCGGTGTTTCGGCCAGATCCGCTTCGGTCCGGCAGGCACCGCGGCAGCCAGGACTCTCAGCCTGGCCGTACCGTGTGCCCAACTTGTGCGCGATCGCCGGACCGGCAGCAGCGTCGATCTCGCGCTGGGCAGCGACTTCAGCGACGTGACCCCGAATCCCGATGCCCGCCGGGCGCTCCAGCTGCTGGCGGCCGCGCCGAGCGGCCGTCCGGCCATCGGCGCGGCGCCGCCCGCCGTGACTCCGGCATTGCTGGCCGGGGCCCGCCGCGGGCAGTGCTGACCGCCGCCGTCATTCCACCGCCGCGCCCGCTGCCGGAGCCTCGACGCCGAGAAGAAGCGGGCGCAGCACGTTCGGCATCCGTCGCTGCACGAGCCTGCCCAGCAGCCCGGCGAGCGTCGGCACGAGCAGCAACGCGGCGACCGCACCGATGGCAAGCCCGGCCAGGACGTCGAGCGGGTAGTGCATCCCGGCGTACACCCGCGAGAAGGCAAGGAATACGGCGACCGCGCACGCGAGCACCCCCCAGCCGCGCGCGAACACGAGAACGCCCACCGCCAGTGCCGCGCCGAGCGCCGCGTGATCGCTGGGGAAGGAGTTGTCCGCCGAATGGCTCAGCAGCACAGTGACGCCGCGCAGAGCCAGGAACGGGCGAACCTCCTGGTGCAGCGCGGCGAAAAACTGGTTCAGACCCAGCGAGACGAGGGTCGCGACTCCGGTCAGCACCGCCGCCGCCAGCGCGCGGGCGGCGCCGCCACGGCCGCGGCGCGTCCACCACCCCAGAGCCAGCAGCAGCACGAGAATCACCGGGCCGCCCCACAACGCGAAGGCGGCCATGAACGGATGCGCCCACCCGGTGCGAGCGGCCAGCTGATTGATGTCCCAGAACAGGGCGAGATTCCACGGCACGGGCTTGGCTGGTCCTTCCGGCGGAAAGCGGATACGGCACAGACCGGTGATCCTACAGCTTGTAGGAAGAGCGAGCGGAAAGGCTCGCAACCGGCAGTCAGCCGAGCACCGCGCCGGCGACCCGCAGGAACGCGATGGTGGCGTCCGCCAGGACCGCGACGCCCGCACCGAGCACGGCCACAGTGGGCAGCAGCGACAGCGGGCGCGTCACAGTCGGAGCGCTTCGCAGAGCGCGGACGCGGCCCCCGACTCCGCGGTCGCTGAACGCGAGCGCGGGCGGGGCGGGCGGGACGGCGGCCAGCGCCGCCCGGGCCAGCGACCGCGCGGCGAGTTCACGGTCGGCCACCGCGGTCGCGGCATCTTCGTCCGCCCAGCGCTCGAGCTGAAACGCGATTTGGCCGCGCAGGCGGATCAGGACCGGATTGATCGCGACCGCGACGGCCGCGACCGCCTGATACCGATGGTGCCGGTGCGCGAGATGCGCGCGCTCGTGGGCCAGCAGCACGCGGCGCTCCTCGGCGTCGAGCGCCCGCAGCATGCCGTCGGAGACCACGATCCGGCCAGGCCGGCCGATGCCGCCCGCGACGGCATAGGCGTGCGGACTGGGATCGGTGAACACCACCAGCTCGCCGCGCGCGCCGGCGACGACGCCGTTCATCGCCCGCCGCACCCGGCCGCGGCGGTACAGCGCACTGGCCACCCGGACCACGATCGCCGCGAGCAGCACGGCCGCGACCAGGCCGGCGATCCGCGGCACCGGGTCCAGCCGGCGCAACTGGGCCGCCGAGATCGGCGAATGCTCGAGAATCTCCCCGAGATGGCTCAACCCCGCACCGGCGACCATGACCAATCCCCACAGAGTCCCCGCGCCGACCGCGGTCGCCACCGCGCAAAGAAGGCGCACCGCGGCAGGCGGCGCCAGCCGCCTGCCCGCCAGCGGAAGGCCGCGCACCGCCAGCACCGGAAGCAGCAAAGCCAGATACACGTCGACTCTCACCGCCGGCCGCCCTGGGGACGATCGCCCTCGTCGAGCATCTCGCGCAGCGCCGCCGCGTCCTCGGGCCCGAGGGTCGTCACGAACTTCTGCAACGCGGCCCCCCGGTCCCGGGCCTCGCGCAACGCCACGTTCATCCGTTCGGCAGTGAGCTCGGCATGCGCCCGCCGCGGCGAGTACACGTGCCCGCGCCCCGATGCCGCCCGTTCGGCCAGGCCCTTCTCGTGCAATCTGGTCAGCACGGTCAGCACCGTCTTGTACGAGAGATCCGTCCCCACCGCCTCGTGCACCGCCGCACCGGACAGCGGCGCCGGAGCAGCCCACAGCGCGGCCATCACTTCCGACTCCAGCGCGCCCGCCGCGCGCCGTGCCCGCGATCCGTCTCCGCCGGGCATGGTCCTCCTCAGTCCGTTCTCGCGGCACGGCCCCGCCCGCGCGCCCGCTCGGCTCGCCGGCCGCGAGCACCACGAGGGTACCTGCCGGACGCCGCCGCCCGGCTGCTGTCGCCGGACGGCGGACCGTCTCCGGGCACCGCCCGGGATTCGTCCCGGTCCTGGAAACGCCCGGGGCTCACCGCTTCCAGACGCCGGTGATCGGCCGGGCGGAAGCGGCCTCTCCGAGCGGTGCCAGGCCGTACATGTCCTCGACGGTGCGAAGAACGCTGTAGTGGTCGATCGGCTGGGCGCTGCGCGTCGTGCGCACCATCGGCCCGGACAGGATCGTCGGGATCCGATTGGCGGGGGTCCCGGTGTCCTCGTCGAAGGTCACGATGAGGAGGCTGTTGTGCGCCTGCGCCCACCGGGCGTATCCGGACAGATTCCCGGCCGCCCAGCCGTCTCCCGCGGAAACCGGGCAATCGTGCATGTCGTGGCACATGTCGGGGATCACGAACGACACCGTGGGCAGCGTCGAGTAATCGGCGGGGAAATGCCGATAGGTCCGGTTCGCGCTGGGCGGCACGTTGCTGAAATCGGGCAAGGGGTTGTGTTTGCGACGGTAGGCGCCGTCAGCCGAGGAACACCCGGCGAATCCGTCGCGCGGCATGCCTTCCGCGAACCCGGCGAACCGGAATCCGGCATCGGTCAACTGGCTCGCCAGGTTGGGCCGCGCACCGAGGTCCCGCGGGCAGGAATCGTCGGCGACGCCCTGCGGAGAGCCGGAGAACAACGCCACGTAGTTCGGCTGGCTGGGATGCGCGATGCCGTGCGAATCGGACAGGCTCGCCCCCGCTGCCGCGAGCGAGGAGAGATAGGGAGCGCCGGCCGCCCCGTCGACCTCGGTCTCGCCCTCGTTCTCGAAGATCGCCACGACGACGTGGTCCGGCCGGGGAAGGCTTGCCGGAGCAGCGGCGGCTGCCGACGGGTGCGCCCGCGGGTACGGCGTCGGTCCGGACGAGGCGCACCCGGCCAGCAGAAGCAGCGCACCGCCCAGCGCCGCCGCCCGGCTCACCCGTTTCCCGCGATACACCGGACCTCCTCGCCGCACTCCGGACCTGGCATTCGTCTCGCGGTCACGCGGAACACACAAGCACGACTTCTACAATAATGTAGAAGCGTTGACCGTCAGGAATCGAGCCCATGCCCTCTCTCCCCGCGCCCGGCCCTCACCTCCTCGCGTTCCCGGCAGCGGGAACACGACCACGTCGAGCCCGAGGGGACGCCTTCGCCGCGGTGCCGGAGAACCGCTCGTGAACCGCCCGTACCCGCCCGGCGAGCCGCCGCACTGGCCCCGCGGCCGCCACCCGGGGCCGATCCCGCCCCGGCGGTCGGCCGGGCCGGGGCGGCCCGCGGATCCGCGCAACCAGCCGGAGCCGGAACTGCTCACGCATCGGCTGCCCGCCCCGCCCCCGCTGCCGGCCGCCCGGCCCAGGCCGGCCGGCCCACGCAACCCGCCGCCGCCGAGCGGGCCCGCCCGGCCGCGAGTGCCGCGGAAGAAGCTCTGGCGGCGCATCCGGCGCGGCCTCTACGTCCTGGCCGGCGTGTGCCTGCTCGGCCCGGTCATCGCCTTCGTCGTCGCGTACCAGTTCGTGCGGGTGCCCGATCCGACAGCGCTCGCCGCCGCGCTCAACCAGCCGGTCACCCTGTACTACGCGGACGGCTCCGTGATGTACACCAAGACCGGAACCGCAGGCAATCGCCAGCTGGCCACCTGGGACCAGATCCCGCAGTCGATGAAGAACGCGCAGATGGCCGCCGAGGACGAGACCTTCATGACCAACTCGGGCTTCGACCTCAACGCGATCGTGCGCACGGTCTGGAACCGGCTCAACGGCGGCACCGGCGGCGGCTCCACCATCGGGCAGGAGTACGTCAAGAAGGCCACCGGCAACGACCAGCCGACGCTCGCCCGCAAGATGGCCGAGATGGTCGAGTCCTACAAGATGACGAACACCTATTCCAAACAGGACATCCTGACCGCCTACCTGAACACCGTCTACTTCGGACGCGGCGCGTACGGGATCAAGGCGGCGGCCAAAGCGTTCTACGGGGAAGACGTCAGCAAGCTCACCAACGAACAGGCCGCGCTGCTGGCCGGGATGGTCCAGCTGCCGTCCTACGCGGACAAGCCCGCCTACGAGCAACAGCGCTACCGCTACGTGCTGGGGCGGATGCTCGCCAACCACTGGCTCAGCCAGGCGGAATACGACTCGGCCGCCTTTCCGGCGCCGATCGCCCAGACGAGCGCGGGATCCGGCCCGGCCCTTTCCCCCACCCGCCAGTACATCGTCGCCGCGGTGTTCGACGAGCTGGCCAAGAAGGGCCTCCCGGAACAGGCGTTGTCCCGGTCCAGAGCCAAGATCTACACCTCGATCCAGCCCCCCGCGCAGACCGACGCCGAACACGCGGTCGCGAAGATCACCTCAGCCGACCGCGGCTATCCGCACGAAGGCGCCGCACTGGTTTCGGTCGACCCGTCCACCGGCGGGATCGTGGCGTACTACGGAGGGGACGGCTCGACCTCCTACGATCTGGCCAGAACCCCGCAACAGCCCGGTTCCTCGTTCAAGCCCTATGTCCTCGCCGCCGGCCTGCGCACCGACCCGGGCCGCATCGGGCTGAACACCGTCTACGACGGCAGCGACAACCAGACCATCGACGGGCAATTGGTGCACAACTCCGACGGCGAGGGCGCCAGCCGGATCACCGTCAAGGACGCCATGACCAAGTCCGTCAACACCGTCTTCTACCGCATGGGCGCGCAGGCCGGAGTCAACAACGTGCGGCAAGCCGCCTGGGACGCGGGAATCCCGAAACGCATCACTTCCTCGCTGGGGTCCGCCTTCGACTCGCTCCAGCAAGACGACCCGGTCACCGGCAACGGAACCGGCAGCACCCAGCTCGGGATCTCGATCGGCCAGTACCCGGTCCGGCCGATCGACCAAGCCCAGGGCTACGCCACCTTCGCGAACGACGGGAAGTACCTCCCGGCGCACTTCGTCACGAAAGTGACGGACGGGACCGGAAGCCAGCTGTACCGGTTCGACACCGCGGCCGTTCCGGCATTCGGCTCCGACCCCGCCGCCAGCGCCGCGATCGCGCACACCGTCACCGCGTCGATGACCGACGTCGCCTCGTCGTCCGGCGACGGCTTGCGAGGCGGCCGCCCGAACGCGGCCAAAACCGGAACGGCCCAATTCAACAACACCGGGCACAACTCGGAAGCCTGGATGGTCGGCTACACCCCGCAAAACGTCACCGCCGTCTGGTTCGGCAACACCCAGCAGCCCGCACCGATCTACGGCAACTACCACAACGGCATCGGCTCCGATCACGGCTACGACGTCTACGGACGCGAAGAACCCGGTTACATCTGGCAGGACTTCATGAACGCCTACCTCGCCGGGCAGCCCGCGCGCGACTTCCCGCCCGCCCCCGCGGGCACCGCCGCCCCGGCCACGACCGGCAACCCGGCGCCGGCCACCTCGAACCAGACCACACCGGACACGCCGACGACCGCCCCGGCAACCACGCCCTCCACCACCGCCGCGCCGACCACGTCCGACCAGCCGACGAGCCCGCAACCCACCGCTGCGTGCGGCCCCAGTTGCCCGACCACCACGCCCGGCCGGCGGCACCACGGTCCGGGTCCGGGCAGCGGCGGGTAAGAGCACCGCCTCGCCCGGCCCCGCCGGAGGATTGCCGGTGCCGGCGCCTACGTGACGAAGCCGCTGCTCGACGCCCGCATCCTCGCGCTGCCGCGGCGCGCCGCACCGATCCGGCACTGCGACGTCCGCGTCGGCGATCTGCCCCGATCGATCAGTTCGGGTAGCCCGCCGGTGTCCCTGCGGTCTGCACGGCGTAGCCGGTGGCGCTGCCCGAGCCGCCGAGGGCGGGGCTGTCCTGGGTGTAGGCGATGTGCGCGAACCCGTTTTGGTCGGTGTCGACGCCGAAGTCGTCGAGCAGCTGACGGCCTCCGGTGCAGCTGACGCCGCCCTCGCAGATGGCACCCTTGTGCACGGGGACAACCTGGGTGGTCGACCAGCCGCTGCCGGTGTTCTGCGCGAAGTAGACGTACCAGGTCTGCCCGTCGGGGGTGCCGTAGTAGACGAGGTCGGTGCCCGCGCTGGTGGCGACGTGCCAGGGAAAGACAGCCCGCTTGGAAGTGCTTACCGGACCGGAACAGCTCCAGGTGTCGCCGTGGTCGGCCGAGGTGGCGACGTAGACGGCGGTGTCGTTGGAGACGACGTAGGACAGGGTGCCGTTCGGTGCGACCGAGACGTTGGGGAAGTTGTGGCCCAGCCCGGCTGCGCCGAAGGCCGTCGTGCAGGGGATCGGTTTGCTGGTCCAGGTGTGCCCGCCGTCGGCGGAGACGCCGAGGAACGCTTCGTTGAACTCGCTGCCGGAGGATGAGCTGGGCGCGACGAACGATTGGTAGGCCCAGAAGCCGCCGGACACCGGAGAGGCATTGCGGTGGTCGATCGCCAGGTTGCCGAGTTCGTTGTTCATTGCTTTGTAGTCGGTGTCCGGGATTACGCGGGCGACGTGCGTGTAGAGAGTGCCGCCGTTGTCGGAGCGAAGTACATCGATGTTGTTGGTGAGGATGTCGTGGTAGGTCAGCAGCGAGGTGTCGGCGCCGTAGGCGGCGATCCATTCCCGGTCGTCGAGCGGCAAGCCGGCCTGGACCGGGGTTTGGCTGAAAGTGCGGCCGTTGTCGTCGGACACCGCGACGTTGACCGAGGCGAGGTTCAGGCTCGCGACGTAGATCCGGTAGGTGCCGGCGGCGGATTTCTCCGGTGCGAAAGCGCTGTCGGTGTCCCCGCCCGACAGGCCGATGCCGCCGATCGCGTTGGGCTGGCCCGCGTAGGTCAGCCCGCACGCGGCCGCGGTGCTCGGGCCCTGCCAGTACTGGCTGCCGCCGCCGAGGCCGTTCTCGGAGCTGAGCCCCACCAGACCGGCCTTCGACACGTGGATCGACGGCTCGCCGGCCGCGTTGGCGCCGCACCCGCTCGCACCCGCGTTCTGCACCTGCAACTGACCGGTGGCGAAAGCGGAGCCGGCCGCCTCCGCCCGATGACGGCTCGCCGCTGCCGGTGCCGCCACTGCCAGGAGGACCGCCGCGGCGAACACCGTCGTCTTGGACAGCCGGTTCTCGGAGTTCCGCATGGTTTCCTCCAGCCTCGATGCCAGACGGCCTGACAAAGGAGAGGGAACTCGGCGACGACTATGACGTGCGTCACCGAATCTGTCGAAGCTCGTTGCCTAACAGCGGGCATGGACCGCATTTCGGGAGGTCTTCTGATGACGTCGTGTGCGCGCCGAGTGGCCCTGATCGCGGCAGCAGTGCTGTTGACCGCACCTTCGGGAGTGGCTGACGCTACGGCCGGGGCCGGGGCCGGGGCGTACACCGTGCGCACCCTGCACTTCGACGTGCTGGTCGGGCCCGGCGGGGTGCAGCGCTGCGACATCGTCGGCGACCTGTACACGCCAGCCGACGCCGGTCCGGGCCACCGCGTGCCGTCCATCCTCACCACCAACGGGTTCGGCGGGTCCAAGGACGATCAGGCCGGAATCGCGCGATACTTCGCCGCGCACGATTACGCGGTATTGTCCTATTCCGGCCTCGGCTTCGGCGGTTCGGGCTGCAAGATCACACTGGACGACCCGGATTGGGACGGGCAGGCCGCGAGCCAGCTGGTGAGCTTCCTCGGCGGCGCCGACGGGATCGCCTACGCGGATGCGGCACACGCGCAGCCGGTCGCGGGCGCCGACTACGTGGTGCGCGATCCGGTGGACCACGCCGGCCGGACTGACGCCGCGGATCCCCGGGTCGGCATGATCGGCGGTTCCTACGGCGGCGAGGTGCAGTTCGCGGCCGCTTCGGTCGACCCGAGGATCGACACCCTCGTCCCGCTGATCACCTGGAACGACCTGTCCTACTCGCTGGCCCCGAACAACACCGATCTCCGCACTGGCGTCACCTCGGCCACCCCCGGGGTCACCAAGCTGACCTGGCCGCTGCTGTTCTTCACCGAGGGCGCGGTCTTGGACAGCGCGACGGGCTTCACCAGCGACCCGTCGAGGGTGATCGGCTGCCCCAACTTCACCACTGACATCTGCGCGGACCTCGCGGCGTCCGGGACGCTGGGCTATCCGACACCGGACACGCTCGCGCTGACGCGGCATGCGTCGGTGTCCGCCTACGTCAACCGGATCCGCGTTCCGGTCCTGCTGGCGCAGGGCGAGAACGACACGCTGTTCAACCTCAACGAGGCGGCCGCCACGTACCGAGCGCTCAGGGCCCAGGGCACGCCGGTGAAGATGATCTGGCAGTCCTGGGGTCACTCCGGTGCCACCCCCGCGCCCGGCGAGCTGGACCTCGCCGGCCCGGACCCGGCCGCCCAGTACGAAGCCGCCCGCGTGACCAGCTGGTTCAACCAGTACTTGCGCGGCGGCCAGCCGGACGCATACCCCGGATTCGCCTATTTCCGCGACTGGATCGACTACACCGGCATCGCCACCCCGGCCTACGGCAGCGCCCCCGCCTACCCGGTGGGCACGGGCATGAAGTTCTTCCTCTCCGGCAGCGGCGACCTGGTCACCGATCCGAGCGGTGTCCGGGCCGGGGCACAAAGCTTCCTCACACCCCCGGCCGGATTCCCGACCAGTTCGTCCGGAATCGACGCGTTTTCGCCGAACCTGCCGCCCGACGAGAATCTCCCTGGGACTTACGCTTCCTGGACCGGCCGCCCACTGGCCGCGCCACTCGAAGTGGTCGGCGAGCCGCAGCTCGAGGTGAAGGTGCAGGCGCCCACCACGGCGGTCAGCAGCACGCTCGGTCCAGCCGGCCAGCTCGTGCTGTTCGCCAAGCTGTACGACGTGGCGCCGGACGGCACGGAAAGCCTCGTGCACAACCTGATCGCCCCGGTCCGGCTGTCCGATCCGGCCAAGTCCGCGCGCATCACACTGCCCGCCGTCGTGCACCAGTTCCCGGCCGGGCACGCGATCCGCGTCATGCTCGCCAGCGGCGACCTCAACTACCGGGCGGGCCTGGTCGCGGCGCCTGTCACGGTGAGCACCGGAGACACCGGTCAGGTCCTCACCCTGCCGACCACCGGTCGCTGAGCGCGGGGACCGCTCGCCCGCCGTCCGGGAGAACCGACCGGCTCCGCCCGCGACCACGGACCCGGCTTGCCCGCCGCTCACGGCCGCCCCAGGTCTGTTCCATGCCGGGCTTCAGACCTCTTCTCCCCCGGTATTCAGCGGTGAACCCGCCGCAGCCGAAAAGCACAAGAATCAATTCCGGTGGCCCTGGCCGGGTTTCTTCTCGTGACTGACCCGGATCCGAGAGCGGGCGTCCCTTCGCCCGGACGACGCGGGAGACGACAGCCGGGACTCGGCGTCGACGCCGAGGACGAAGACCGTTTCGATCGGAGGGTCAGCGAGCCCCCGTCGCGCAGCGCCCCGGCCGCTTTCCCGATGTCGCCAGCCGCCGCGGTCGCCCGCACAGCCTTCACCAGTCCGGTCCGGGTGCCGTCCTCCGGCAGGCACGCACAGCCGCCCGCGACCCTCGGTCACCCGGCGGCGAACCGGGCCTCGACCGTCGACCCGGCCGGGTCGGAGTGCATCCGCACCAGGTCCGCGAGATGGTTCACCAGCAGCAATCCGCGGCCGCGGACCTGGTCCGGCGGAGCCGGGAGGCGGCCGGCCATCGGATCCGCCAGCCACCCCTCGTCCCGGACCTGGCACACCAGTTCGCCGTCCGCGAACCCCAGCCGCACCACCGCGGATCCGCTGCCGTGCTCCACGCTGTTGACCGCCAGCTCCGACACCGCCATCACCGCGTCCTCGACCCGGTCCTCGGGCAGGCCGTGCCGCCGCGCCGTCTCTGCCGTCACCAGACGGAGGTCGCCAAGATCGGGTTCGGCGACGGCAAAGGACCGCGCGCCGAGCGGCGGCGGCAGCTCACGGTTGTAGTCGGCGACCACCGCGTCGGGCGCGTAATCGCCGCTCTCGCGCCACTCCCCCGCGCCCTCGATCAGCCAGGGATGCGTCCGGAGAGCATCCGCCAGCTCGGTCGCGCCCAGCGCTTCGGCGTCGTAAGGACACAGGATGGTCGCCCACCGGCCATGGAAAGCCAGGTTGATCAACGCCTCGTGCTGAGCGCACGCCGGATACTCCGCCGACGACCGGCCCGCCCAGACCGGCTCCCCGACGATCCGCACATGCTCGTCCGGATGCGCGTCGGCGAACGCGCGCAGCACGCCCGGAATGATCCGCCCCGGGTTGCGGCCTGCCTCGGTCATGTCGACCAGCAGCGCCCGATCCGCGTCCGCACCCAGCTCGGCCCGCACCAGGTCCACGTGCTCCGGCGGCGCGGCGACCGCTGCTGGCTCGTCCGCGGCCAGCCCGTCCCGGACGAACGGGACGACGCCCGCCAAGAACTCGGCGGCACCCCGGTAGAACAGCGCCGGATGCAGGAACGCTCGGGCCCGCATCACGGACGCCGCGCGGGCAACGACGATTCCTCCGAGCGCATCACGATCACTTCCTCACCGCCGCCACCCTGCCGGCAAGCTCGGGTCACTATGCCCAACGCTATCCCTCCCTGCCAGGTCGACGCACGGTCGAAGCGAACGTGCCGGTCATTTCGGCAAGCCGAATTGGCCCCGGTTCGGCACTTTGAGCTCTAGCGATGGTTGAGGTGAGGTCCCGGCAGGCGACACCTAAGCACCGTGCGCGTCGCCCGCATACCCTTTCCCCAGTGCCGACGCGTTCCCCAGACGAACCATCGCCACCAATGCCCGCGATGTCGTCGCCCCGACTCGAAGCTCCTTCCGCAACGTCTCCGCAGAAATCGGACGCCTGTGCAGTCGCCAGTGCTCAGCATCGGCCCGACGGGCCCGCTCCACCAACTCCCCGTCAAGATCACCAGCGCCCCCGGCCGCGGCCCCCAGCCGCTCCCGGCTGTCCGGCGCCAACGGCTCGCACATCGCCCGCTCCACGCCTTCATCCCGGTGGCCCACAGCGCAAGACCCGGGCAACCACGCTGATCCGGCACCGGTGCTGGCAGCGCTCAACGCCCGAAGCAGGCCGGGGCCAGCCTCAGCCCAGCCGACCAGGAGCAGCGGGCCTACCGAGTCGAACGCTGCTCTGCCCCATTGACCAGCACATACCGGATCAGCGACATTCAACAGCAGAGTCACCACACTCGCGGCCAGCAGCAGGCGACGCGCCGGGCGCAGCACGTCGTCGCCAACGCCCGACAACGCCAGATGCCGCGTACCCACCAGCAACCCAAGGACGGTCAGGTCGACAGCGGGCGCCACCAGCGGGGCCACGAACACTGGAACCTGCAGCTTCAGCGCCAAAGTCAAGACATTCCCGAAGCCGAACGTGAACGTGAGTCCAACGACTGATCCCATGGTGACCGTGACAAACTGCGCCACCGTTCGCGAATTGGCACTCACGACGAACTCCTCGCGGACCTGAGTCCGAAGGTGGCCTCCACCACCAACGTCCCGGCGAGAACCTCCTGGTCAGCCCCGTTCCCATCCTTGGGCAGTCCTGCCGAGGGCACATCTTCTTCACTTCTTTTTCCGGTTTCTGACGCCAGGCCTCTCTCGGCCGATGTCAGGTGGCACCTGAACCGCAGGGACTCCCCTCACCGCGGTGCCCGGCCGCTATTTCGCTAGCTCGGCCGTCCAGGTTTCCCGCTTTCGGCGACCCGCAGCAACGCCTTCCCGATCACCGCGGCTTCCTCATCGCTGAGGTGCGCCGAGAAATGCCGCTCGATGCTCTGCAGGTAGACCGGTGCGGTCTTGCGCAGCGCGCGGACGCCCTCGTCGGTGATCACCGCCCAGCTGACCCGGCGGTCGTCCGGCTCCGGGCGCTTCGTCACCAGCTCGGCACGGACCATCTCGTCGACCAGCCTGCTCACCCGCGTCCGGCTCAGCACCACGCGTTCGGCGACCTCCGCCATCCGCAGCCCCTTCTTTCCCGCCGCGTTCAGTTCCAGCAGGACGTCGTACCAGGCCAGGGGCACGGTCCCGCCCCGTTGCACGTCGGTTTCGATGGCTCGCACCGCGGCGCTGTGCGCGAGCAGCATCGCCCGCCACGCGTCCAGGCCGATCTTCGGGTCGCTCACGCCTCCCAGTGTAGGTCATTGCGTGCGGGCGCACTTAATGAGTAAGGTGCGTGCGTACGCACTTAAATCCTGAGGAGGCACCGATGGTCGAACCCATCACGCGCGACGAGGTCAAGAAGCACATCGACGCCGGATCGGCGATCGTCGTCGAGGCGCTGCCCGCCGACTACTACGCGAAGGCGCATCTGCCCGGCGCGCTCAACCTGCCAGTCGACGACGTCGAGAAACTCGCGCCAACCTTGTTGCCGCACAAGGACTCCGCGGTGATCGTCTACTGCGCCGACTCCCCTTGCCAGAACTCCGCCACCGTCGCGAAGCACTTGGCGGAACTCGGGTACACCCAGGTCTTCGACTACGACGAGGGCAAAGCCGACTGGATCGCGGCCGGACTGCCGACCGAATCCGGCCGTTGAGAGCGAAGGAGGGAAACGACATGACAGACGCAACCCGCGTGGTCGCCGGAACGGAACTTCCCGCCGCGGGGACCTGGAAGGTCGACCCCGGGCACGCCGAGGTCGGTTTCGTGGGCAGACATTTCCTGCTGACCAAGGTCCGCGGCCGGTTCACCGGGGTGGACGCCACGGTGGAAATCGGCGAGAAGATCGAGGACACCACGGTGCGCGCGGTCATCGAAATGGCCACTGTGGACAGTGGAGATCAGACCCGGGACGACCATCTGCGTTCCGGCGATTTCTTTGACGTGGAACAGCATCCGCGGGCCACGTTCGCATCGACCTCGGTCACCGTGACCGGCACCGAGGCGACCATGGTCGGAGACCTGACCATCAAGGGCGTCTCGCGTCCGGTCACCCTCGCCGTCGAGTATCTCGGCCACGCGCGCGATCCGTGGGGGAACGATCGCGCGGTATTCTCCGCTCGCGGCAAAATCAACCGCGAGGATTGGGGGCTGGTCTGGAACATGGTGCTGGAATCGGGAGGCCTGCTGGTCTCGAAGGAAATCGAACTCGTCCTTGAGATCGAGGCGATTCGCGCTTCCTGAGTGGACAGTGGACCGGCCGGGTTGGCCGCCGCGCCAACCCGGCCGCTCAGTTCGACTCGGTGAGGACCGCGGCGAGAGCGAACTGTTCCCGCGCCGCTGCCTCCTCGCCCCTCGCCTGGTGACAAGCCCCAAGCCGGTTCCGGACTTCGATCTCTGCCCACGGGGACATCTGGTCGGTCAACGCGCTCAGCGCCCGCAGATGATACGAGAGTGCGAGATCCAGGCTCCCCAATTCCTGTTCCGCAGAGCCGAGCCGCGAAAGCGAACTCACCAGCAACAACCGGTCGTCGAGTCGCTCAGCCAATTCGACTGCCTCGCGCAAGGGTTCCGCCGCGTCCGGGCGGCCCAGATGCAGGCGGACGCTGCCGATGTGGCTGGACGCCCGGCCCAGCATCGCCGGATTTCCCGTTGCGACCGCGACTTCTCGCGATTCGGCGAAACGGACGAGCGAGCGTTCGTATTCGCCGTGCTTGAAGTGCACGTACCCTAGGCCCGAAACCGCTCGTTCGACTAACCAGCTGTCCGCCACTTCCTCGGCTAGCGTCCGGGCGTCGGTCAGCACTTGTTCCGCTTCGTCCAGCGGTCCGGCGAACATCGTGACCATTCCCAGTCCGCACAAGCCCCGTGCGGTTTCTCGCCGGTCGCCGTTTTCCCGGCTGATCCGCAGGCCTTCCTCGCACCATTGCCTCGCCTGGACGGGATCGCCCAGCCCGAGGTATGCCCAGCCGAGCCCGAACCGCAGTGCCGTGCTCATCCGCTGATCCGCCACGTTGTCTACTTCGGACAGAGCAACTTCCAGCAGGGCAACGCATTCCCGGTACCGGATGCGGCGCACGAGGTAGTCGACGGCTCCCTCGGCAATCCAGCACGCGTAGTCCGGATGGCCCGCGGCGACCGCGGACGAGACGACTTCCACCAAGTCGCCCGCCTGGTCCAGCCACGCCGACGCGTCCACCAGCCCCGTGAAAGGCGAGTCGGTGGGTGCCGGGCCACTGGGGAAACCGGGTTCGCCCCATTCGCTCGCGGCGCGGCAGGCGTGCAGGTAGACCCCCAGTCCGCTGGCGACGTCGGGTTCGTCCGCGGCGAGGCGGCGCGCGTAGACGGCGACCAGGTCGTGCATCCGGTACCGGCCCGCGGCGGGCGCTTGCACCAGGTTCGCGTCGACCAAGTCTTCGAGCACGCTTTGCGCCTCGCGCCGAGGACAGCCGAGCATCGCGGCGAGGACGAGTTCGTCGAATTCAGGCGCGGGCGCGCGGCCCAGCGTGCGGAAGGCGCGTTGAGTTTTAGGCGGAAGCTGGTCATAGGAAAGCCGGAACGCGGCCTCGACGCTCCGTTCCTCCGCGGTCAGTTCGCCGAGCCGGTCAGTGTCGTCGACGAGCCGGTCCGCCAGGTCCCGGAAGGTCCACATCGGACGGTTTTGCAGCCTGGCGCCCGCGATGCGCAGGGCGAGCGGAAGACGTCCGCACAGGCTGGCCAGTTCGCGCACGGCCTCGCGTTCCTGGCTCGCCCGCGCCGGGCCGACGATCCGGCCCAGCAAGCCCGCGGCGGCGTCGGAAGTCAAGGGGCCCAGGGAAATCCGGCGATCAACGTCCAGACCGGGCAGTCGGCGACGGCTGGTGATCAGCACCCGGTTTCCGGTTCCGCCGGGCAGCAGCGGGCGAACCTGCTCGGCGCTGATCGCGTCGTCCAGCACCAAAACCAGGCGGAGCGGAGCGGTGGCGGCGCGCCAGTTCGCGGACAATTCGTCCAGGTCATCCGGAATGTTCTGCTCGTTGACGCCCGCCGAGCGCAGCAATCGCCGCACCACCCGTACCGGAGTGAGCGGAGCGCGGCTGGTGCTGTGCCCGTGCAGTGCGACGAACAGGCAGCCGTCGGGATGTTCCTCGCGCAGCAGCTGGGCCGCGCGCACCGCGAGCGCCGTTTTCCCAGACCCGGGCACTCCGTCCACTGCGGACACTGCGCTTCCGGGCGCGACGAGCCGGGCGAGTTCGTCGTCGCGGCCGGATAGTTCCCCGACGTCGTGCGGCAGTTCGTCCCGGATCCTGGGCGCCGTGGCTGGCCGCGCCGCGACGCCGAGCGCTCCGTCATCGCCGCGCAGCACCGCCTCGTGCACGCGACGCAGATCTTCGCTGGGTTCCAGCCCCAGCTCATCGCGCATCCGGACACGGAACTCGCGCCAGGTGTCGAGCGCGTCGCTCTGCCGGCCGGCCCCGTAAAGGGCCCGCATGAGCAGGCCGGTCAGCGGTTCACGGTCCGGATGCTCGGCGAGCAGCGCCGTCACCTCGCCGATCGCCGACGCGTAGTCACCGAGCCGGATCAACGCGTCCGTCCGGTCCTCGACCAGCCCGACTCGGCGTTCGACAAACCGCCTTCGCTCCCGTTCGGCGAACGGGCCGGGCAGTCCGGCCAGCGGAACGCCTTCGTAGAACGCCAGCGCCTGCCCGTACCCGTCGGCGGCAGCGGCGAGCGAGCCGGCCGCGG
Organism: Amycolatopsis sp. La24; assembly: GCF_029087445.1. Taxonomy (NCBI): domain Bacteria; kingdom Bacillati; phylum Actinomycetota; class Actinomycetes; order Pseudonocardiales; family Pseudonocardiaceae; genus Amycolatopsis; species Amycolatopsis sp. La24. The sequence goes on along the minus strand of NZ_JARACH010000005.1, from coordinate 36,843 downwards.
CGGCTTTCTTGGCCCGGGCGGCGATCTCGTCGACCCGCACCGCGTCCACTCCGACGCCGGCCCCGGCGAACCGGTACCCGCCCGGATCGGTCCGGAGCACGGATTTCGCGTCCGCGCCGGCCGCGGCCAGGGATTTCCGCAGCTGGTAGATGTAGCCGGGCACGCCGTCGCTCTCCGGCGGATGCTCGCCCCACACCCGGTCGACCAGTTCGGCGCGGCTGACCGTGACGTCCGGCCGCAGCAGGAGCGCGACCAGCATCGTCGTTCGCAGCACCGGCCCGAGTTCCAGCGGCTGCCCGCCGTACCAGCCGCGGACCGGCCCGAGCACCGTGAACTCCAGCCGGGACCCGGGCTCGCGCTCCGCCCCTCCCCGGCCGGTTCGCACGGCGCCCGACGACATACCGAGAGTTTAAAGCAGCTCGCCGGTGTCCCCCAGGAGAGCTACCCGCAGGTGTCCACCGCGCGGGGACGTTTTAGCCCGACCGGATCAGTAGCGTTTTCCGGCATGAAGGGGTATTCGATGCACAAGGCCGGGGGAACCGCGGCGGTGATCGCGGCTTGTCTGCTTCTGACGGGATGCGACGAGGAAACAGAAGCGGAGCCGGCACCGAACAGCGCACCGGTCAGCCAGGCCGCGTTCACCGGCGCGAAGAAAATCACCGTGGACGGCAAATCGGTGAACGTATCGTGTTCGGGGCCGCTCGAGAAAGGCAAACCGGTCGTCATTCTGCTGCACGGAGGCGGCGACGCGCTGGACAAATTCGCCAGTCTGCAGGAAACGCTGGGCAAGAAGAACCGGGTGTGTTCCTACGACCGGCTCGGCGCGGGCGGCAGCGATCAGCCCGCCGACCGGCAGACGTTCGAGACCACCGGAAAGGTGCTGACCGGCGTCCTCGGCCAGCTCGCCGCGGATTCGCCGGTCGTGCTGGCCGGGCATTCGCTCGGCGGGCTGATCGCCGCCCGCTACGCCCCGGACCACCAGGACAAGGTCAAGGGCCTGGTGCTGATGGACGCTACCTCGCCGACCCAGGGCGCGGACCTGACCAGGGAAATCCCCGCCGACGCCACCGGGGACTCGGCCGCTCTCCGCGCGCAGACCCTGGCGGTCTTCAACGGCGAAAGCCCGGAAAAACTGGTCGTCGCCGACGCGGACGTGAAATCCGCCGGGGACATTCCGGTCGAGGTGATCAAGCACGGGAAGGAATATCTCGCGCAACTGCCGCAGTACGGTCCGGGATTGGAACGGGCGTGGACTGAGGGCCAGGTGAAGTGGCTCGCGCTTTCCAGCCGCAGCGAACTGACCGTCGCGAAAACCAGCGGGCATTACATTTACCAGGATCAGCCGGACGTCGCCGTGCGGGAAATCGAGGACGTCGCCGCGCGAGTCGCGGGTTAATCGACCAGTCCGTGCCGATAAGCGTAAACGACGGCCTGCACCCGGTCGCGGACGCCGAGTTTGGCGAGCATGCGCGAAACGTAAGTCTTCACGGTCTCCTGGCTGAGCACGAGCGCCGCGGCGATTTCGCTGTTGGAAAGGCCTTCCGCGACCAGACGGAGGACTTCCAGCTCGCGCGGGGCCAGCGGGACGTCGCCCGGATCCGCGGCAGCGGGGCGGATCCGGGTGGCGTACCGGCCGACGAGCTGGCGCGTCACCTCGGGGTCGAGCAGCGCCGCGCCGGACGCGACGGTCCGGATCCCGTGCAGCAGCTGGTCCGGCGGAGCGTCCTTGAGCAGGAACCCGGAAGCCCCGGCGCGCAACGCCTGGTAGACGTTCTCGTCGAGGTTGAAGTTGGTCACCACCAGCACTTTCACCGGTGCCGCGACGTCGGAGCCGGCCAGCAGACGGGTCGCGGTGATGCCGTCGAGCACCGGCATCCGCACGTCCATCACGACGACGTCCGGGCTCAGCTCGCGAGCCAGCTCGACCGCGGCCTGCCCGTCGCCGCATTCGCCCGCGACCTCCAGGTCCGGCTGCGCGTCGATGATCGTCACCAGCCCAGTGCGGACCAGCACCTGGTCGTCGGCGACGAGGACCCGCAACGGCGCGCTCACGCCGGAATCCGGGCCCGGACGCAGAACCCGCCGCTTTCGCCGCGCCCCGCGGCGAAGTCTCCCCCGACGTCGCCGACCCGATCGCGGAGCCCCGCCAGCCCGCGCCCGCTGCCGCCGACCGCCAGGTCGACCTCGCTCTCGGTGCGGACTTCCACGGTGATGTCCTCCTCGCCGTGCCGGACCTCAACCGAAGTCGGGCTGCCGGGCGCGTGTTTGAGGGCGTTGGTCAGCGCTTCCTGCACGACCCGGTACGCCACCTCCGAGTTCGCGGGCGCGCCTACCTCGGTGAACTCCACCGGCTGCCCGGCTCGCCGCGTCTGCTCGACCAGCGTGTCGAGCCCGAGGGCGGGCTGGGCGCCGGGGTTGAGCACGTCGAGCAGATTCCGCAGCTCAGCGATGGCTTGGCGGCCGGTGCCGCTGACCGTGGCGAGGGTCTGGTCGAGCCGCTCGCCGGTGAGATACCGCGCGGATTCGGTCTGCACGACCATCGCGGTCACGTGATGGGTCACGACGTCGTGCAGCTCGCGAGCGATCCGCGCCCGCTCCGCCGCGCGCGTTTCCTCGGCGACCCGGCGGCGCCGTTCGGCCTCCGCGGCGCGGGTGGAGCGCAGCCACGCCCCGATCCCCCACACGACGACCAGCGACAGGTAGAACGCGGCCACTCCCGCCGCCGATTCCCCGCCGCCACGCAGCGGAAACGCGGCCACGAACAGCAGATATGCCACGGTGAACCCGATCGCCGCCGCGCGCCGTCCCCGATCCGCCCGCCAGCCGGCGTTGAGCACCGCGACCGGCAACGCCGAGCCCGCGAACGAGTGGTAACCGCACAACTGGTCGATCGCGAACCCGGCCGACACCAGCGCGAGCACCGCGATCGGCCATCGGCGGCACCCGGCGAGCGACAACGACTGCAACGCGACCGCTCCGACGGCCAGCGCGTCGAACGGCCGCGACGGCAGCCCGCCGAACTGCGTGCCGAACGTCTGCAGGGACGGCAGCAGCGATCCGGCGAACAACACCAGCCCGAGCAGGGGGAACCACACCGCGTGCCGAGCCCGCGAGACCCGCAGGAGGTTGATCACCCGGCGAGTGTATTCCGGACGAAAAGGATGTCGTACGTGCTCACCCGGCGGTATGGACGGCAGGGCACGAGTGTTGCCCCTGCACCGCGCTCAGCCCCGGCCGTTGGCCACCCATTCTTCGCGGGTCAACGCGTACTCGACCTCACCGTGTTCCGTGCCTGGCAATGGATCGTCGAAGTGCAGGTGGAAGGTGCGGACGTACTTCAGCCCGGACCGCTCCATCACCCGCCGCGACGGAGTGTTCACCGCCATCGTCTGCGCCCACACCCGCCGCGTGCCGAGCTCGGTGAATCCTTTGTGGATCGCCGCCCGGGAGCCTTCCGTCGCATACCCGCGACCCCAGGCTTTCGCCAGCAGCCGGTAGCCGAGTTCCAGCTCCGTCGTACTGCCGTCTTCCGGCGGCTGCAAGGAAATCCAGCCCATGAACTCGTCGGTCGCCTTTTCGATCGCCGCCCATTGCCCGGCTGGCCCGCGTTCGTAATCGGCGAGAATTCCGGGCAGCACCTTTTGTTCGATCTCGGCGCGAGGCGTCGGCTCGCCAGTGAGGAACCGCATCACTTGCGGGTCGCTGTCGAGCTGCACCAGACTGTCTAAGTCGGCTTCGGTGAACCGCCGCAGCAGCAACCGATCCGTCTCCAGGACTATCACCCGACCACCAATCCGGCCGCCGCCGCGATCCGGTCGCGAGATTCCAGCAGCCTGGTCCTGAGCTTCGGCACATCCACTCCCAGCAACCGGCCGTCCCGCTTGACCGCCTTGCCCCCGACGAAGACGCTGTCCACGACACCCGGGTGCGCAGCTGTGACCACTGTGGACACCGCGTCGTTGACCGGGAACACCGACAGATCCTCCGCGTCGATGAGCACCAGATCCGCGTCCTTTCCGACACTGATACTGCCCGCCCGGTCACCGCGTCCGCAGGTACGGGCACCGTCCACAGTGGCGAACTCGAGCAGGTCGCGCGCGACAAGACCGCCGTCGAGACCGCGCTGCGCGGCAAACGCCGTACGCATAGCCGAAAACATGTCACCCCCAGCAGACGGACAGTCGTCAATGGACAGCGACGGCCGGATCCCAGCCGCCAGCAACCGTCCGGTATCCGGCCATCCCATCCCCATCTTCAGCTCGACGTCCGGGCTGACCGTCACCGAACAGCCCGCGTCCGCGAGGATCGCCAACTGCGTGTCGGTGAGACCGTTGCCGTGAACTATCGTCGTCCGGTCGTCAAGCAGTTTTCGTTCGCGCATTTCGGGAATCGAGTCACCGGCTGCGCGATGGATGTGCACGCTCACCCTGAGGCCGAGTTCCCGCGCCAACGCGACGTCGGCGGCCGTCGTGTCCATTGTGGTCAGCATCGGCCCACGCAACCCGAACGCCATTTCATCGCCGGTTAGCCGCTTCCGCACGCGGACAGTGTCGGCTGGTTCCATCGCGCTGTAGCAAAAAATGGATCTCCCAGGAGCGTCCTGGAGCGCGTCGATCGCCGCGTCGGCGTGCTCCGGCCGGTCGGAGCAATGGAACCAATCGAGCATCGTCGTCACACCCGAGTTCAGCGCTTCGAGCCGCCCCAGCAGGTTGCCGAGATACACGTCCTCCGGCAGGTAGTGCGGCCGGAGCCGCTCGTGCATGACTTCGCGGTATTCGGCGAACTTCCAGTCCGCGCCGAGCCCGCGGAACGCCGTCTGCCAGGTGTGCCGATGAGTGTCCACGAATCCCGGCAGGACGATCTTGCCCGAGGCGTCGACGACCTCGGCGTCGGCCTGGATCGAAGGCCCGACCGCCGCGATCCGCCCGTCCTCGATGAGCACGTCGCCGCGCGGGAGATCCCCGACCGCCGGGTCAAGACTGACCACGGTCCCGTTCTGGAGCAATGTCTGCATGAACCCTCCCCAAAGTTGATACATCAACTCTAGAGCCGCTGAAGTTGATGAGTCAACTCCCCAGGTACGCTTCCGTCTCATGACCCCCGACGACTGGGAGCTGTGGAACGCCTGGGTGCACGCGCAACGCCTGCTCACCCGCGAACTGGATCGCGGACTGCAGCGGGACTGCGGCATCTCGAAGGCCGAGTTCAGCGTCTTGGTGACCCTCTGGCGCACGCCCGGCCACGAAACGCGCGTCGCCGACCTGGTCGAGGCGCTCGGCTGGGAGAAGAGCCGGGTCTCGCACCAACTGACGCGGATGGAGACGCGCGACCTGGTCGCCCCGACCCGCAGCGGCCCCAGCGGACGGCGCACCGGAATCGCCCTCACCGCACACGGCCGCTCGGTCATCCAGGAGGCGTTGGTGGTGCACGGCAGCAACATTCGCCGCCATTTCCTCGACGAATTGACCCCCGCCCAGGTCAACGCCATCCGATCATGGGCCGAAGAGACCATCGCGCGAATCGAGCCAGCCGGCTGACCGGACGCTACCGTGTTCCGAAGATGACTACAGGTATCCGAAAGGTTGATGCCGGATGAGCGACGCATCGGGCAAAGCAGCGTCGCCGGCCGCGGACCGGACGCTGACCGTGCTGGAAGCCCTAGTGCGGGCCGAGGAGCCGCTGACGCTGACCGCCCTCGCGAAGGCCGCCGGGGTTCCGCTCGCCACCTGCGCGTCGATCGCGTACACGCTGGAGCAGCGGGGGTATGCCGTGCGGCGGGTCGTCGGGCGCAGCCACTTCTGGCGTCCCACCCTGCGGCTTTACGGTTTGGCCATCGAGTTGGTGCGGAAGGTCGACCTGCCTTCGCTCGTCCAAGCCGACCTGCGACGTCTTGCGGAGAGCCTAGGGATGCCCGCGCATGTGGGGATCTTGGAGGACGCTTCGGTGGTTTATGTCGCCAAGGCATCCACGCCTGGGTTCGTCCAGTTCGACACTTATCGGGGGAAGGTCGCGCCGTTCGATCTGACCGCCCTGGGTCGGGCTATCGCGGCGCATCTTCCGGAGGCTGAGCTGAAGCCGTTGCTGTCTCGCCTTTCGCGCGGGGTTGGGCCCAAGGCTGCGGCTCCGGATGCGGGTCAGTTTTTGGCGTTGCTGGCGAAGGTGCGGGCGGATGGGTATGCGATTGAGAGCGAGGAGGAGCAGGCTGAGATCGCCTGCCTCGCTGCGCCGTTCTTCGACGCCGAGGGGGCTGTGGCCGGGGCCGTTGGAGTGACGGGGTTTGCGCGGCAGTTGGTTGGAGAGAAGAGGAAGGCTGCGGTGCGTGGGGTGGTGCAGGTTGGGCAGGAGGTCTCACGGCGGTTGGGGTTTGCGGTGTGAATGGCCGAAGTCCTAGGCGTCAGCAGCGGCCAGTGCAAGTTAGGGCATCTGGCGACAACAAGGTTTCCTAGAAACACCGCCACATCGTTCACCACCGCATACCAAAGATTGCGGAGACGATCCGGGTTGTCCGGGTTCGGTTCAACGTTCGCCCTGAACCAGTCGTTGAGCTCCTGCACCGACTCGTCCTCGTCCCCAATCTCGATCCCGTTGCGATGGAGCAACCTCCGCAGGCGCTCGACCCGCTCAGGCACCGCCTTCATGAGGCGCTCATAAGACTCGCGCGCCTGGCTCTTCGTCAGCTCCGCATGCGGCCGGTCGTACGGCGGCACGTACGGTTCGCAACCATCAATCTTTAGGATCAAATTTTCGCGCCGCCTTCGCTGCTTTCCGCTGGAAGCGCTCGTCAGGTTTCTTCGCATCCGCCCACGCTGGCGAGTTGTGGACAAGCAGCTTGGCTTCACCGAGCGAAATTCCGGCAATCCTCGACACCACATCCACGCAGCCACCCTTAGGGCAACCCATCTTACGCAGTTCAGCTACCAAATAATTTAGATCAACGCCTTGCTCGAGCAAACGTCGTGCATCATCATATTCGTAGAAGTCGATATCTCTCATTTCAAAGAATCTGCCGTCTGCCATCTCCGTACCCTACTTCCTGGTGCCAAATGCGGGCCTCGTCGCACGTCTTGGATGCGACAAGCGACGGGTCCGGACCTGCGTTGCGCGCGCTGCGCCCGGCCGGGCCGCTTCTTGTCGCCACGCCAACGGCATTGCGTCTCCCTCCCCGATCGACTATCTTCCTGAATCAAGAAGACTTCTACGAAATACCGGAAGATAGGCCAACCGGAGTATCGGGGAGACGTCGTGGGCGCACTGTTGCGCTGGGCGGAGGCCGATCGCGCCGTGGTGCGCGGGGTGCTTTCCGAGGCGCTCGTTCTGGTGTCCATCGGCGCGACTGAGCAGCATGGGCCGCACTTGCCTACTGGGACCGATGGCTTTCTCGCGGCTGCGGTGTGCGAGCGCGCGGCCGAGTTGGCGGCGCCGCGGGCTGGGCGGGCGTTGTTGCTTGCGCCGACCATTCCGTACGGGGCTTCCGATCATCATCTGCCGTTCAACGGGACGCTTTCGCTTTCGGCGCAGACCTTGTTGCATGTGCTCGACGACCTCGCCCGGTCGATCGCGGTGCAGGGCGGGCGGCGGCTGGTCGTCGTCAACGGGCACGGGGGCAACGTCGGCGTCTGCCATGCGTTCGCTGGTGCTGCCTCGACTCGGCACGGGCTTGCGGTGGCGCACACTGATTACTGGCGGGTCCTTGAGCCGGAGGACGTCGTGCCTGGGCATGCTGGTGAGTTCGAGACGTCGATGATGATGGCGGTTCGCGGGGAGCTGGTGCAAGAACCGGCGGCGAGGGAGTTGCCCGCAACAATCAGCGTGTCTGATGTGGACATTCATTCCGAGCGGGTTTGGCTGAGCATCGACGGGTACACCGACCGGCCTGAATTGGCTGCCTTGGATCGGGGCAGGCGGTGGTTCGAGAGGATCGCCAGCGGGCTCGCGGATCGGTTCGTCGAGCTGGCGGAGGTGTTGTGAAGCCATGATCGTGGACGTGCACACTCATACTCCCACCCACCAGGCCGCGGTGCCGGAGGACGAGCGGCGCGTCTACGAAGGGTGGCGGACCGACCGGGCTGTGGTCACTACGAATTCTTGGGCGGATTACGACAAAGCTACCGAGGTCGCCGATCTGTCCATTGTGTTCAACATTGCTGTTGAGGAGCCGGAAGAGGCGACTGGGCTGCCGTATCGGGCGGAGGATACTAATACTGCTACGGCGGCGTTTGTGACGGCTGACCCTGGGCGGCGGATTGGGTTTATGTCGGTCAATCCCACTGCGGCCGACGTGTTCGACGAGGCTGATCGGTGCCGGGAGCTCGGGCTGGTCGGGGTGAAGCTCGGGCCGAATTATCAGAATTTCGATCCGCTGGGGCCGAAAGCGTTGGAGTTCTACGGCTATTGCGAGCGGCATGGGTTGCCGATCTTGTTTCATCAGGGTGCGTCGCCGATCCGGCAGGCGCCGTTGCGGTACACGTATCCGCTGGTCACCGACGAGGTTGCGCTGCAGTTCCCGGAGCTCCGGATCGTCATGGCGCACATGGGCCATCCCTGGGGACGCGAGACTGTGGTGACCATCCGCAAGCATCCGCACGTGTATGCGGACGTGTCTTCGATTTACCTCCGGCCTTGGGTCTGTTACGAATCACTGCTCGCGGCGCAGGAGTGGGGCGTGCCGCACAAGCTGTTGCTTGGTTCGGACTTTCCGATCGCCACCACCGCGGAGGCGATCGCGGGGATCCGGCGGGTCAACGACATCGTCGCGGGTACCGCGTTGCCGAAGATCTCGCCCGAACTGATCGAGGGAATCATTCACGCGGACGCGGTCGCCGCGCTCGGCCTTCAGAAGGGGATTCGATGACGCCTATTCGCGGAGTGTCTCCCGTTCTCGAGGTGCCTTTCACCGACGACGGCGACATCGATGTTTCCGGCTTCCGGCGGGTCATCCGGCAGGTGCTCGGGACCGGGGTCGGCAGTGTGATGTTTCCTGGCTTCGCCTCGGAGTTCTACAAGTTGGCCGAGGACGAGCGGCACACGCTGACCGAGGTGTTGCTGGCGGAGACGAACCCGCGGGCGGATGTCCTGGCCATTATCGCGGTTCAGGACCATGCGACGCGGCTGGCGGTGCAGCGGGCCAAGGAAGTCGTGGCCGCGGGGGCGGACTTGATCAATCTTCTGCCGCCGCATTATCTGCAACCGTCCCGGAAAGCGCTGGTCAAGCACATCCGGGAGGTGCTTGACGCGGTCGCGCCGACTCCGGTGGTGTTGCAGTACGCGCCCGAGGAGACCGGAACCAGTCTTGACGCGGATGTGCTGCGCAAGATCGCCGCCAACCATGCCAATCTGCAGCTGGTCAAGGTCGAATCCAGCCCGCCTGGACCGTTGATCGCCGAGCTGGCCGCCGGGGATCCGCCGATACCGGCGGTCGAGGGATATGCGGGCGTGCAGCTGCCGGACGCGATCCGGCGCGGGGCGGTCGGGACGCAGCCGGGGTGTTCGTTCACCGAGATCTACGTCGAGATCTGGCGGCGGTTCGAGGACGGCGACGAAGCGGGCGGCGACGAGTTGCATCGACGGCTGCTGCCCTACATTTCCTATTGGATGCTGGACACTGAGCGGATTATCGCGGCGGAAAAACTGATTTCCGTACGCCGTGGGTTCTTCGGCAGCCCGTACTGCCGTGCGCCCGCGCATCGGCTCGACGCTGAGGACATCCGGATGATCGACCGGTTTCTCGCCGAGTTCCGCGAGTTTCTGTGAACACCGTCGACGACCTCGAGGTCACCGCGATCAGTCCGGTCGTCCGGCCGGAACTGGTCGTCGCCGGGGCTCGCGGGACGCATGACCGTTCCGACTTCCTGCTGGTCCGGGTGACCACTTCGGACGGTGCGACCGGGCTGGGCGAAGTCAGTGCGACGCTCCAGTGGAGCGGCGAGGACGCTGGCACGGCGGAGTATCTCATCAAGAAGGCACTTGCCCCGGCGATCCTCGGCCGGCTGCTCGTTCCGGTCGCTGATCTTGAGCGGCGCATGGACGAGGCAGTGGCCGGTGCGCCGTTCACCAAAGCCGGGATTTCGACGGCGCTGTGGGACGCGTACGCGCGCATGCTTGAAGTCCCGCTCGCGGTGGCGCTCGGGGGTCCATTAAGGACTGAGGTGCCGGTGAAATGTTCGCTCAGCGGCAGCGGGCGACGGCTCCATGACGTCTACCACGCAGCGTTCGCGGCCGGATTTCGCAGTTATAAGCTCAAGGTTGGCTTCGATCCCGAAGACGACGCGCGTCGGCTCGCTGAGGCACGGGAGCTCGTCGGAGCGGACACGTTCCTCGGGCTGGACGCGAACGGCGGCTACCGGCTCGGGGACGCTGCCCGGGCGATTCAGTTGATGCGCGACCAGGGTCCGGCGTTTCTCGAACAGCCGGTGGCACCTGGCGATCTGGCTGGGATGCGGGAGTTGCGCGGGCGCGGGTTGTCCATTGTGGCCGATGAAAGCGTGTTCGGCACGGAAGACCTCGTGTCGGTGATCCGGGCCGAAGCGGCGGACGCGGTCAGCCTGTACATCGGCAAAGCGGGCGGGCCGGGCCGAGTGGTGGCGATGGCGCAGCTCGCGAACGCGTTCGGGCTCGACGTCGTGCTTGGTTCCAATGGGGAGCTTGGCATTGGCGCGGCGGCCCAGCTCCACGCGGCGTGTGCCGCGCCTGGGCTGTCGGCCCGGATTCCGTCTGACATCATCGGCGCGCATTACTACGAGCGCGACATCCTCAAGACGCCGTTGAACAGCGACGGCCAGACCGTGCGGCTCGGCGACGCGCCCGGCCTCGGCGTCGAGGTGGCCGACGATATCGCCGCCGGGTTCAGGAGCGTCCGGTGAACCGGTCGAGGACATTCGCCGTGATTGCGGAGACGCCGTCGTCTACCAGCACGGCGGACGTCCAGGCGATCGATCCGACGGAGAACACCTCGCCGCCGCTGGCCGTGGTGTAGCAAGCGATTTCACCACCGCCGTCGCCGGGGTTCAAGCCGCGGGCGAGTACGTGAGTCCCTTGTGGACTGTGCGGGCCGGTCTTGTCGGTTTCGTGTCCGGAAGCGCCGCCTGGACACCGTTCGTGCAGGCTTCGGACGCCGAACAGGTCTCCCTTGTCCAAGCCGGTGCCGCGGAAAGCCCAGTGGCTGGGGTCGACGACCTCGTATGGGGCTCCGGTCATCGCTCCCGCGCTCGTGAACACGACGCCGAACAGCTCCGACGTCGGCCGGAACGTGCGGTGCATCCGGCTCTCATACGCACTGGACTCGACGGCCTGGGTGCGGAAGCGCAGTGCGTCCGAAGAGAACACCACTTCGCAGTCCGCGACATTGCCGCCGAAGTTGGCCAGTTTTCCGCCGCGGTCGTGCACCCAGGAATAGACCGCGGAGTACATCTCGCGGGACCAATACTCCGGATGTGTGCTCAGGACCAGCGTGCGGTAGCTGTCCAACGGCAGAGTGCCGTCGTGCAGGTGCGCGTCGGAGTAGAGGTCGTACTCGTAGCCGTTGCGTTCCAGCCAGCTGAGCAGCCGCCATTCCGCGGCGGCCAGGTGACACGGTTGCCTGCCGCGGATCGGGTCCTCCGGCTGGGCTTCGGCGCTGAGCTGGTTCAGCGGTTCCGGGCGTTCAAAGGAGAGCGGCGGGTACGCGTCGTCGGGCAGGGCGTGTTCGCTGAAGCTTGACGCCAGGTAGCGGGGCATTTCCAAGCGGGGCACCAAAACTGGCGCGGAAGGCAGAGCGGAGGCGTTGATGTAGTTGCTGCGGCCGCCGAAATTGTTGTAGGCGTTCCAGGTGTTCGTGGACGCGACGACGGCGATCGGCGCGGTCGGCTGGCGTGGCGCGACTACCCAGGGAAACGAAAACCGGGCACCGGATTCGCCTTCGACGTGGAAGTAGTACAGGCCGCTGCGGTCCGGAGCCGTGACGTACTGGCGATGGGACGGATCGACGTAGCCTTTTTCGTTGAACCGCACGCCGGTTTGCGTGTAGTCGCCATCGGGCGTGACCTGGACGGTGGCGCGCGGCGCGTGTTCGTCGAACCAGCCGATCAGCGCGGTCTCCTCGGCCACCGCGCCGTATCGCCACAGGCTCAGGCGGTACGGCTCGGGGCTGTGGATCCGGAATTCGCCTTCGTCGCCGCTGCGGGCCCATTTCGGCCACAGGTAACCGAAAATCTGGTCGGACAGCAGCCGGAACTGGTGCGGTTCGGCTCCGAGCGCGAGGTCGACGTGTTTGGCGCCGTAGCCGTCCTTGGCGAGGGTGACGCGGTAGTTGCCGGGCGGAACGTCGGCGTGGATCGCGCCGGTCGCGGTGGAGCGGGCGGTCCAGTGCGCATCGCCGGCGTTGATCTCGACCGCGACATCGGGCAGCGCGAGATAGCGTTCGTCGCTGACGTATCCCAGCAAGGTCATACTGTCGCGGCTTTCGGTTCAACGGCCGGTTCCGGCAACGGTTGCCCGGCGCGTTCGGGCAACAGCAGCATCGCGATCGCGCTGAGCACGCAGCCGGCTATGACGTAAATACCGACGCCCCACACCGCGCCGGTCGCGCCGACCAGCAACGCGCTGAGGTACGGCGCGAATCCGCCGCCGAGCACCGCAGTCAGCTGATATCCCAGGTTGACGCCGGTGACACGCGAGCGAGTGTCGAACAGTTCGGACAGAATCGTCTGGGACAGCGCGGACATCGCCATCACGAACACCGAGAAGCCGAGCACCATCGCGACCGCCACGAGGACCGGGTTCTTCGTCTCGAACAACCAGAACACCGGGAAGATCACCACGGCGAGCCCGATGCAGCCGCCGAGGAAGACCGGTTTCCGGCCGATCCGGTCGGACAGCGCACCCCACGTCGGCGCGAGAACGATCTGCGCGCCGGCGGCGACCATGGTCGCGGTGAGCGCCACGGACGCGGGCATTCCGAGATCCTTTTTGACATACGACGCGCCGTAGGTGGTGATGACGTAGCCGCCGATGCTGTTGGCGAAACCGAACAGAACGCCGTAGATCAAATTGCGCGGTCGGCGCAGCACAGCGACCAGCGGAATGCGCGCGCCGGCGTCCTTCTTGCGTGCGCGTTCAAAGTCCGGCGTTTCGCCTACGCGCATCCGGATGATCAAGCCCGCGACCAGCAGCACGAAGCTGAGCAGGAACGGGATCCGCCAGCCCCAGGCCAGGAAATCTCGTTCGGGAAGCGTGGCGAACAACGCCATCAGCCCGGAGGAAATGAGCAGCGCGACGCCTGCCCCGGAAAGGAGCAGGGCCCCGTAGAGACCGCGTTTGCGCGGCGGGGCGTGCTCGACGGCCAGCGAGATCGCGCCGCCCATTTCGCCGCCGGTCGAAAAGCCCTGCAGCAGCCGCAGGATCACCAGCAGAATCGGGGCCGCGACGCCGATCTGGCGGTATCCGGGAAGCGCCCCGATGAGAATCGTGGCGATCCCCATCAGCACGATGGTGAGGATCAAGGCCTTCTTGCGGCCGAACCGGTCCGCGATGTGCCCGATCACGATGCCGCCGACCGGGCGCAGCACGAACCCGACGGCGAAGGTGGCGAACGACGACAGCTGCCCGGTGAGCGGGTCCTCGGACGGGAAGAACACGGCCGGGAACACGACGGCGGCGGCCAGGCCGAACAGGTAATAGTCGTAGTACTCGAGCAGCGTGCCGATGCTGGAAGCCAGCACCGCGGACCGGCGCGCCGAGCGTGCCGGGGCCGAGCCTGCCGAGCCGGAGCGGTCTGCGCCCATGTCGCCCGCACCTCCTGATCCGATGGTGGATCAAGGCCGGTCGACCTCGACCCCAGCGCCCCCGAATCCCGCATTTTCGAAATACCGTAGATGCGTCTTCTATTTCGGAAAGATTAGTCTATGCTGGCGGCGTCGGACAAGGGGAATCTCGGGGCGGACCGGCGGGTTTCTTCTCGTGCGCGCGGGCCGCCGAGCCGTGGAGGGGTCGTCCATGACGTTGAGCCGTCGTCGTCTTTTGCAGTTGTCCGCGGTCGCGGCGGGCGCGGCCGTCGCCGGGACCGGAACCGTCGCCCACGCAACGGAAAAGGAGCCGGACTGGGCCAGGTTGCGCAGGCGGCTGCGCGGCGCGCTGCTGCAGCGGAACGACGCCGGCTACGCGGAAATCCGCCCGCCGTTCAACCTGCTCTACGACGATCGCTATCCGCCGGCGATCGCCCGGTGCGCCGACGCCGACGACGTCCGGAAGTGCCTCGAGTTCGCCGCGGAAAACACCGTCAAGTTCGCGGCCCGCAGCGGCGGGCACAGTTACGTCGCCTATTCCACTCCGGGCAACGGATTGGTCGCGGACCTCAAGCTGATGAACCGCGTCGAGGTCCGCCGGAACGGCACCGCCGTCGTGGGTGCGGGCACGCGGTTGCTCGACGTCTATCACGCACTCGCCGCCGAAGGACGCGCGTTGCCGGGCGGCACCTGCGGCTCGGTCGGCATCGCCGGGCTCGCGCTCGGCGGCGGGATCGGCGTCCTGATGCGGAAATACGGACTCACCTGCGACCACCTGGACGGCGCGAAAGTCGTGACGCCGCGCGACTTCCGGGTGCATTCGGTCGACCCGGGCTCGGACCTCGGCTGGGCGCTCACCGGCGGGGGCGGCGGGAATTTCGGGGTCACCACGGAGTTCACCTTCCGCACGGTTCCCGCGCCGCCGCGGGTCACCGTGTTCGTGGTGAACTTCCCCGAGGGCTCCGGTACTGACGTCTACGGGGCCTGGCAGGACTGGATCACCGCCGCGCCAAGGGAATTCTGGTCGAACATCTCGGTGCTCGGCGGCCCGAACCCGGCGGCGGGCGTCCCGGGCTGTCTCCTCGGCGGCGAACAGCAGGCCCGCGAACTCATCGCCGATCTGGAACGCCGGGCCGGGGTCAAGGGCACGGTCAGCGGTTTCCAGGAGACGGACTACCTGGGTGCGATGGATTTCTGGTCCGGAAGCCTGGAGCGTCGCCGGTTCATGGCCGCTTCCCGGGTGCTGGCGAAGAAGGCCGATCCGGCGCGGCTGAGCGCGCTCGTCACCGGCGAGACCAAGGTCGCGCTGGAGATCAACCCCCTCGACGCGGCGGTCTCCGACGTGCGGCCCACCGACACCGCGTTCGCCCACCGCGGGGTTTTCGGCGACGTGCAGGTCTACCTCAGCGCCGCCCCGGACGTCGACCGGGAGACCGCGAAGCACGAGGTGAACGACGTTCAGGCACGGCTGGCGGAGATCGCCACCGGCGGCGCGTACGTCAACTACATCAACGACGACCAGCAAGACTGGGCCACCGCGTACTACGGGGTGAACCTTCCGGCGCTCCGGGCGGCAGCGGCGAAGTACGACCCGAGCGGGGTGCTCGCGTTCGAGCAGGGTCTCTCGCCGCGCCCGGTGTGAAAGCCGGTCTGCGGCCGGCGCAGGACTCCGGCCGCAGACCGGCGGGCTACGCGGCGACCTGCAGAATCCAGGTGACGCCGAAGCGGTCCCGAAGCATCCCGAACGCCGGGGCCCACTGCGACGGGCCGAACGCCTCGACGACCGTCGCGTCCTCGGACAGCTTCTTCCAGAATCCACCGACCTCGTCGACGGAATCGCCGCTGACGGACAGGAAGAACTTCTCCGTGGTGATGGTCATCCCGTTCTCGCGAGTGGTCTCGCCGACCGGGGCGGCGGTCGCGACGCCCGGCACGTCGTAAGCCATCACCTGGAACCCGTTCTCGCCCGTCACCTGTCCGAACACCACGCGGTCCGCGCCGGGTGCGTCCTGGGGCATGCCGAAGTCGCCGTACGTGGCGATCCGGAGTTCCCCGCCGAACACCGACCGGTAAAACTCGAGCGCCTCCCTGGCCTCGCCCCGGAAGTTCAAGTGGGCGACGGCGTGCACTGCCATGATTTCGACTCCTCGATTCCCGCGCCGGACTCGTTCCCGCGCTGGAACCGAGACTCGCAGCAGTAGCGGTCAGGCAGTGACCGCTACTTCCGGCATGATCGAAACCATGCGAAAGGTGACCGACGCCGAGCGGCGTGACCGGATCGGGCTGCGGCACGCGTTGGCGACCGCCGCGTCCGGAGTGGAGGCCGCCGTCCGCGCGGTCACGTGCTTGCACGCGACTGAGGCCAGCAGCATCTATCTGTCCGCGTACGCCCGGTCCCGCGCCGACCGCGAGTCCATTTCGGACGCTCTGTTCGGCAAGCGGACGGTAGTGCGGCAGTTGGCGATGCGCCGGACCGTTTTCGCGTTTCCGGTCGATTTCCTCGCCGCAGCACGGGGAAGTGCGTCGGCCCGAGTTGCGAAACAGATGACCGCACGGCTGGCCAAAGACGCCGAACTCGCCGGAATAGACGACGGCCCGGCGTGGGTCGCCGACCGGTGCGCCGAGGCGTTGCAGGCGATCCGCGATGAACCCGGCACTACCGCACAGCTGCGTGATCGCGTTCCCTCTCTGAACGCGCGGATCGCCGCCGAAGGACGGCCTGCGGTGCTCGCCCCGGTCGGCTCCCGGGTGCTTTCCGTGCTGGCGTCGAGCGGTTCGGTAGTCCGCGGGGACAACGCCGGACGCTGGCAGGTCTCGCGTCCAGTGTGGACGGCGGTCGAACAGTGGCTCGGCGAGGATCCAGGCGTGCTGGACGAACGCGAGGGTTACCAGGAACTGGTGCGGCGCTGGCTGTGGTCGTTCGGGCCGGGGACCGAGGCGGACCTGGTGTGGTGGCTCGGCGCGACGAAAACCGCGGTCCGCCGGGCGCTGGACGACGTCGGCGCGACGCCCGCCCTGCTGGAGGACGGCACCCCGGCGTGGCTGCACCCCGACGATGCCGAGGAAGTCCGCCTCGACCAGGACTGGGCGGCCCTTCTCCCGACCCTCGACCCGACGACGATGGGCTGGCGCCGCCGCGACTTCTACCTCGGCGCCCACGGCCCGCACCTCTTCGACGGCGCGGGCAACGCCGGTCCGACCGCGTGGTGGAACGGGCGGATCGTCGGGACCTGGACGCAGCAGCCGGACGGGACGGTGGCGGTCGTGCCGATCGAACCGTTGTCCCTCGCTGCCGCGGCGGCGTTGGAAGAGGAGGCCGCGAAGCTCACCGCCTGGTTCGACGGTGAGGTGGTCGCGACCGGTTACGTGCCGCCGATGGTTCAGGGACGGATTAGCCGCGGCGGCGGAGCTTCGGGTCGGTAAGCGCCGGCGGAACGTACGACACGTCGATCGGACCCACGTCGGCGCCCGGCGCGACGATCTCGTCGATCCGGTCCAGGACATCGTCGTCCAGCCGGGTCTCGGCACCCGCCAGCAGGTCGTCGAGCTGCGGCAACGTCCGGGGGCCGAGGATCGCGGACGTCACGGCGGGATGGTTGACCGCGAACGCCAGCGCCAGATGCGTCAGCGAAAGCCCGGCTTCGTCGGCCACCTGAGCGAACTGCTCGACCGCCGCGTGCTTGCGCTCGTCGCTCATGTGCCGCGGCACGAACCGCAGCTGCGCTTCCCGGAGCCGCTCGCCGCCGGGCCGATAGCGGCCGGTCAGCAGTCCCATCGCGAGCGGGCTCCACACCAGGACCCCCATGCCGTACCGGTCGCACACCGGCAGGATTTCGCTCTCGATCCCCCGGTTGAGCAGCGAGTACGTCGGCTGCTCGGTCCGCAGCCGGGCCAGCCCCGCGCGTTGCGCCACCCACTGGGCTTCGACGATCTCGGACGCCGGGAAATTCGAGGACCCGACGGCGCGCACCTTGCCGCTGCGCACCAGATCGGTGAGCGCGGAGAGGGTTTCTTCCAGATCGGTGTCCGGGTCGGGGTGATGGAGCTGGTACAGGTCGAGGTGGTCGGTTCGCAAGCGCCGCAACGACTGTTCCACCTCCGCGACGATCCACCGCCGCGAACTCCCGCCGCGTCCTGGGCCCATCGAGCCGTTGACCTTCGTGGCCACCACGACGTCGTCGCGGCGGCCCTTCAACGCCGCGCCGAGGATTTCTTCGGACTCCCCGCCTGGCCCGTAAACGTCAGCGGTGTCAACGAAATTGATGCCCGCGTCGAGCGCCCGGTGCACCATCCGGACGCACTCGCCGTGATCGGGGTTGCCGATCTGCCCGAACTTCATCGTGCCGAGGCAGTAGGCGCTGACCTTGATCCCGGTCCGCCCCAAAAGCCGCATTTGCATGTGCCGGTTTCCTTTCCTGAGCAAGGTCACCGTGGCAGGGGAAGCGGCCATGCGGTGTCCGCTACTGCGGGAAGTCTGGGAAAGTGCTCGGGTGACCGACGCCGTGCGGCCGCCCCGGCTCCGACGAGGAGACCGGGTCCGGCTCGTCTCCCCCGCCAGCTGGCCCACCGAAGAACTGCTCGCGGAATCCGTGCGGACGCTGGAAAGCTGGGGCCTCACCGTCGAGGTCGGCGAGCACGCCCTCGACCGGCACGGTTACCTCGCCGGGCTCGACGAGGACCGGCTCGCCGATCTCAACGCCGCCTACCGCGATCCCGGCGTGCGCGCGGTCATCGCGACCCGCGGCGGGGCCGGCGCGTACCGGATCGCCGACGGGATCGATTTCGCCGCCGTCCGGGCGGATCCCAAGCCGCTCATGGGGTTCAGCGACATCACCAACCTGCACCTCGCGCTCTGGCGGCACTGCCGGATCGCCGGGATCCACGGTTTCCTCGCCGGTGCGCGCTCCGCCGAATCGACCCGGCGGCTGCTGTTCGAGACCGAGCCCACAACGCTGCACCGGGATCCGGACGCGCTCACCGCCGCGGTCTCGTTCCCCGGCACCGCCGCCGGGAACCTGATCGGCGGTCACCTCGGCACCGTCATCGGGTTCATCGGAGCCGGACTGCCCAGTCTCGACGACGCGATCCTGTTCCTCGAAGCCCCGCGCGCGATCGGGCTCGGCCAGGTCGACCGGCAGCTGACGCACCTCATGCGGTCCGGTTCGCTGCGCGGTCTGCGCGGGGTCGCGCTCGGCCGGTTCCCCGGGTTCGAGGACTACACCGACCGCGGCTGGACCGTGCTGGACGTGCTGCGCGACCGGCTCGGCGCGCTGGACGTCCCGGTGCTCGGCGGCATCGATGTCGGCCACGGCGACGACCCGTTGTCGGTCCCGCTCGGACCGGTCGCGAAGATCGACGGGGACACGCTCACCGTCGGACCCGCAGTCGGCTAGGCACCCCAGCTGAGGTGCCGGTAGTGCAGCCCGTTCTTCGACTCCTGCCACTCGCCGACCGTGTCCGGTTCCCGGCCGATCTCCGGCGCGTAGACGTCGCCCTCGAAGGACTCCCGGAGTTCGGTCACCTCGATCCGGTCGGCGAACGGCAGCGACTCCTGGTAAATCCGCGCGCCGCCCATCACCCAGACGTCGCCTTCAACGGCCGCAAACGCTTGCTCCAGGTCAGGGAACGTCTCCGCGCCCTCCTGCGGCGTGCGGGAGACCACGAGGTTCCGTCGCCCGGGCAACGGCCGGACGCGTTCCGGCAGCGACTCCCAGGTGCGGCGTCCCATGAGCACCGTCGCCCCCGCGGTCACCGTGCGGAAGTGCTTCATGTCCTCCGGGATGTGCCACGGCAACGCGTTGTCGCGCCCGATGACGCGGTTCGCCGCCTGCGCCCAGATGAGTCCGATCATCAGACGGCCACCGGAGCCTTGATGCCGGGGTGCGGGTCGTAGCCCTCCAGCGAGATGTCCTCGTAGCGGTAGTCGAACAGGCTCTCCGCCGGCTTCAGGCTCAGCGTCGGGAACGGGCGCGCTTCCCGGGAAAGTTGCTTGTGCACCTGGTCCACGTGGTTGTCGTAGATGTGGCAGTCGCCGCCGGTCCAGATGAAATCGCCGACGCGCAGGCCGACCTGGTCGGCGATCATGTGCGTCAGCAGGGCGTAGCTCGCGATGTTGAACGGCACGCCGAGGAACAGGTCCGCGCTGCGCTGGTAGAGCTGGCAGGACAGTTCGCCTTCGGCCACGTAGAACTGGAAGAACGCGTGGCATGGCGGCAACGCCATCTGCGGGATGTCCCCGACGTTCCAGGCCGACACGATGATTCGCCGGGAGTCCGGGTTTTCGCGCAGCGTACGCAGGACGTCGCTGATCTGGTCGACGTGCCCGCCGTCGGGGGTCGGCCAGGACCGCCATTGTACGCCGTACACCGGGCCGAGGTCGCCGTCCGGGGCTGCCCACTCGTCCCAGATCGTGACGCCGTGGTCACGCAGCCAATTGACGTTCGACTCTCCGCGCAGGAACCACAGCAGTTCGTACGCGATGGACCGGAAGTGCACCTTTTTGGTGGTGATCAGCGGGAATCCGTCGGCCAGCCGGTAGCGCAGCTGGTGCCCGAAAATCGACCGCGTGCCCGTACCGGTGCGGTCGCCTTTCTTGGCTCCGGTGTCGAGCACGTGCTGAAGCAAGTCTTCGTACTGCGTATCCGGCATGCCCGGATCGTAATCGAGACGGTCTGTCAGACCGTGGAGGCCCATGTCAGCGGGATGTCAGGTGGCGCGATGACGCTGGTCGCACCACCACCGAGAGGGGACCCGAAGATGACCCGCCCGCCCGGCCTGCCGCTCGAACGCGACGCAGGCCCGTTCGCCCCGCCGTCCGCCATCACCCGGCTGCGGGAGACCCGGCCGGTGAGCCCGCTGAAGTTCCCGGACGGGCACGACGGCTGGCTGGTCACCGGCTACGACGCGGTCCGCCAGGCGCTCGCCGACCCGCGGTTCAGCTCGCGCCAGGACCTCGGCGCGGTGCACGTGCCCTACGAAACGCCGAGCATGCCCGAGGCGCAGCAGGAGTTCGATCCGTCGCCGCAGGTGCCCGGCCTGTTCATCACGATGGACCCGCCGGACCACACCCGGCTGCGCCGGAAGCTCACCGGCGCGTTCACCGTCAACCGGATGAAACAGCTCGAGGAGCACATCGCCGAAATCGCGCAGCGGCAGCTCGATCATCTCGCCGAATGCCCGCGGCCTGCCGATCTGGTGCAGGAATTCGCGCTTCCGGTTCCTTCGCTGGTGATTTGCGAAATGCTGGGCGTCCCGTATTCCGACCGGGAGACGTTCCAGAAGAACTCCACGCAGATGATGCTCCGGGACCAGAGCATCGAGGACAAAATGGCCGCCTGGACGGCGCTCACTTCGTACCTCGGAAAGCTGGCGGCCGACAAGCGCGCGGACCCCGGGTCCGACATCCTGTCCGACCTGGCCCGCGACGACGGCCTGAGCATCGAAGAACTCGTCGGCATCGGCTTCCTGCTGCTGCTCGCCGGGCACGAAACCACGGCGAACATGCTGGCGCTCGGCACTTTCGCACTGCTGGAAAATCCCGGGCAAATGGCCGCACTGCGCGCCGAACCGGATCTGATTCCGGGCGCGGTCGAGGAACTGCTGCGCTATCTGGCGGTGGTCGATGTTCTGTTCCGTTACGCGTCCGAAGACCTCGAACTCGGCGGCGAAAAGATCAGCAAGGGATCGACCGTCCTCATTTCGATGCTGGCCGCCAACCGCGATCCTTCGCGTTTTCCCGAAGGCGACGAGCTCGACGTCGAACGGAATGCGCGCACGCATGTGTCGTTCGGCCACGGCGTGCACCAATGCCTCGGACAGCAGCTCGCCCGGATCGAAATGCGCGCGGGATTCGCCGGGCTGCTGCAGCGCTTCCCGACGCTCGCCCTCGCCGTCCCGCCGGAGGAGGTGCCGCTGCGGACCGGCATGAACATCTACGGCGTTCACGAGTTGCCCGTGACCTGGTGACACCCGCCGTCAACGTATCGGTTGACGCACGCCTGCGTCAACCGATACGTTGACGACCATGACGGACTCCGTGCAGGCAATGGCCACCCGGTACTTCCGGCAACGCGAGAACCCCTTCCTCACCGAACTGGTCCGCGCGGCGAGATCCGGCCGCCCGCCCGGCGAGGACCTGAGCGCCGAGGACGCGGCGGGCGCGTTGCACCTGGTCCCCGACGTCCGGCAAGACCTGGACCGCGCTGAGGTCACGCTGATCGAATCGGTCCTCGACCGCGGCTGGACCTGGGAGCAGCTGGGGGCGGAGTACGGCAACCGCTCCAAACAGGCGATGCAGCAGCACTACCGGCGGCGCGGCGGGACGCGTTCCTGGCCGGCCAAGGAACGCCCGCCGCGCACCGAATCACCGCATCGGCTGACCGACGAGGATCTGGACCCGGCCGATGTGGCGAAGGTGCGCGAGGCGATCATCGCGTTGCTCGCCACCGCGCACGACGTCGCCGAAACCCACACGGTCGACGGGGTGTGGACCGCGGGCGAACCGATCCTGGAGGAGATCTCAGCAGTCGGGCTGGATCCGTTGCCCCGCCTGGAAGTCGCGTGCCGCACCGCCGCCGCGGCGATCGAGGACATGGTCGTCGCGGGCTGGGAACGCCGCGATCCGGGCCGGACGGAACGGCAACGGCAGTCGTGGACGGTGCGACTGGAGGACGAGATGCGGGACATGGCGTCCTGGCTCGATCGGGAACCGCAAGGGCGGCTTCTTCCGCGAGCCGACCGTCCGTTGACCGTTGGGACGACTACTGCTGAGCGAGCAGACCACGTGGAGATCGCAGCCGAGGACGTGCCAGAAGTGCAGGAATCGATCAGCCTGACGCTCTCGCGACTGGAAGCCCATCGCGCCGTGTTTGATCAGGTCATTGCCGAGTTGAAGCGACGGCAGGCCGAACTGTCCTAAGCGGATTCATCGGGACGGAAGCCATCGCCGTTCTTTGTCCCTCGCGAATGGCACCTCCGAGGCCAGCCCGCGCGGGATGAGCACCAGCGCTTCTCCGGCGAAGCTGACCCCGATCGCCAACTGGTAGGGCCTCGCCTGTTCGTGCATGCCGCATTTCACTGCCAGCACAGTGAATCCGATCGAGACGGCAACGCCGAGCACGAACAGCGCAAGGCTCGACTTCCGGTAGCGCTGCCACAGTTCGCCCTTCTTCGCATACAGCCGGATCGTCGCGCCGCGCGCCGCTCCGAAGACGAGACCGACCGCGCAGCTGCCGACGATCCACCACACGTCAGCGCTGGTCAGCCCCTTGAATCCGACGACCCCCGCGACGCCGATCGCGATCAGCACGATCGGCGGCGCGACGGTGTCACGCCAGTTCAACGGCTCCCCGAGCATCCGGAACACCAGCATCACTACGACACCGACTACCAAGCTCACGAGTACCCATCCGCTCATCACGGACCCTCCCCAGGACGCGTTTTAGCACTTGCATGCTAAATCCATCGTGGCACCACCGTGCTATAAACGCAACCATGCCCAAGATCGTGGTGCCGGAAGACCGCCGCAAAGCTGTCAGCGAAGCCGTGGTCCGGGTAGTGCGCCGCTCCGGGGTCGAAGGCGCGACGCTCGGCAACGTGGCCAAGGAAGCGGGCCTCGCGATCGGGTCGATCCGGCATTACTTCGCCGACCACGAAGCGATGATGATCTTCACCATGGACCAGCTCGGCCGCCGGATCGGCGAGCGCGTCGCGGTTCGCGCGGACCGGCTGCTCGCCGCCGAAACCGGCCGCCGGACGCTGGTCGAAGACCTGCTCGCCGAGTTCCTCCCGCTCGACGACGAACGCCGGGACGAGGCGATGGCCTGGCTGGCGTTCACCGTCGCCGCGCGCACCCGTCCGGCGTTTCGCGCGAGCGCCGACGCGCAGCACCAGAACCTGCGCGACCTGATCACGCGAATCCTGCGCGAGGCCGTCGCGCTCGGCCGGCTTCCCGGGGAACTGGACCTGACCGTCGAAGCGGTCCGCCTGTCCGCGCTGCTCGACGGGCTGACCATGCAGGCGGTGCTGCACCCCGAATCGACGCCGCCGGAACTGCTCGTCACCGCGCTGCGGCGAAGCCTGCCGTAACCCCGGGTCCCTTGTGGACAAACCCCCGCGAGCGCGATTCATCGCTTGTGAACGCGCTGTGAATATTGCGAATTCCCTGTCGCCGCGGTGAGCGAAACCGCGGCGGTGCCAGTCATTTCCCCGCGGAACCGGCTGTGAACACTCACACCGCGTGCCGGAGCCGTTGCTCTGCGGGAGTGGGCGAGCACACAGTGATGCTCGGCCGGGGCATCCCGGCGAGCTCCCTTCCCCGTCTGGCACAAGGAGATTCGATGGATTACCGACCCACCCGGAGGACAGTCCGGATCACGGCGGCGACCGGGGCAGCCGCGCTTGCCGTGGCGTTGCTGCCGGGCACCGCGCTGGCCCAGTCGACCAACGACGCGCACCAGCCGAACGGCCTCATCAAAACCGCCACGCACACCCAGGTGCGCGAGGTCCAGCCGGTCGGCGGCGGCATGCGCGCCGCGGCGCTGCCCGTGTCGAAGCAGCTCGAATACAACCAGCAGGTGCAGGAAAACGACCAGTGGTGCTGGGCGGCGGACGGCTCCAGCATCGAGCAGTCGCAGGGCGGCACCGCCTCGCAGGCCGAGTTCTGCGCGGCGGGCAAGGGCACCCAGGCCGGGTACTGCCCGAACGAGGGCGGCCAGATCTACGAGATCGTGCAGGGCTTCCAGGGCACCGGGTTCTCCGCGCAGGACGCGAACGGGCCGATCAGCTACTCGTCGATCCAGAACCAGGTCAACTCCGGGATCCTGAACCTGACCGGCATCTACTGGACCTCCGGCGGCGGGCACGCCGAGGTGATCTACGGCTACGACAGCTCGAACCAGTCGCTGATGGTCGGCGACCCGTGGCCGAGCTACGAGCGGTACCAGACCTGGGACTACAACCAGTACCGCAGCAACGCCCAGTTCACCTGGAACGACACCATCGTCAACATCAAGAAGGGCTGACGAGCCGCCATGGGTGAGATCTGCCGGAAGTTCGCCGCCGGCGCGGCGATCGCGGTCGCGGCGCTCCTGTCCGCCGGTCCCGCCGAGGCCGCCGGGGCCTCGTGGGTCGCGCCGCCGTCGGAGCAGGACGTCGCGGCCGCGGTCAAAGCCGCGGAAACGACGCGCGCGATCAGTTTCGCCAAGTCGAACTTCCGGCAGGTCGGGCACGCCGATCCGGGCCGGATCACCCTGGAGCACAAGGGTTTCCCGGTCTACACGCTCAACCCGGACTTCGTCGCCGACAAGCCGGGAGCGCCGGCCGGGGTGCTGCGGGCGATCGCGGTGACGGCCACCGCGGCCACCGGCGCGAAAGCCACCCTCCGCGCCGCGCCCGACCACGCCGCGCCGACCGGCTGGTCGGTCGGGAACGTGTTGTCCGGCAACGACGAGGAGGCGCTGAGCGCCCGGCTGCGCCCGGGTTCGGTGCTGCTGAACGAACCGCAGATCAACGGGTGGTACGACCTCGGCCGCGACGGCGTCGTGTTGCTGCAGGCCAGCCTCCCGCAATCGCCGGTCGGCCAGTTCATGCCGATCGCCGAGTACCAGCAGCAGGTGCACTCCCGGTACGCCGACAAGCAGCCCGGCTCGGTTTACCAGCGCGGCGGCGGGCTCGGGTTCAAGCAGACCCTCCAGCGCGACACCGGACCGGCCGGTTCGCTGGTCGTCGGGCTGATCGTGCTCGGCTCCGCGGTGGTGCTCGGCGGCGCGTTCCTGGGGTGGCGCTGGAGGAAGCGGCGGATCAGTCCCAAATGAGGTCGACCCCGGCGATGCCCACGCCGAGTTCCTCGAAGTAGGCGCTGACCGTGTTCCCCGGCCCGCAGAACAGCGGCTCGCGGACCAGCAGTTCCAGGTCCTCCCTCGGCCGGACGGTCCGCAGGCAGCGCGCGGGCAGCGCGGCCGGGTCGAAGCGCAGCCGCAGCAGGTAGGCCGACATCCGGGAGCGCACGACCCGGTGGAAATTCCCCGGCCGGACCGAGGCGGCGGGACGCAGGGTGAACCCGAACGTGTGCGTCTCCCCCTCGGCGAGGCCGCGGTCGAAGAGCAACTCGAACACCATTCCGGCCGACCGCGCGCTGCGCCGCACCCGCCCGACCCGGCAGCCGTCGACCGCGATGATCTCGGTCGCCGTGACGTCGCTGCCGTCCTCGTCCTGGTGCGTCACCAGGAAGCTGTCAGGACCGGATCTTCGCGCGCGCACCACCATGGTCGACGAGATCTCCGCGGTCCGGCCTTGCGCGCCGAGCGTCAGCACGTCGACCACCGTCGCGACGTCCAGGTCCGCGTTCTCCTCGACGCCGGGCGTTCCGCTCAACTCGTCGCGCAGCGCGAACGTCTCCGCCCAGCTCTGCTGGAGTTCCGGCAGCGACGGCCTGCGGTCGGCGTCCGCGCTCCGGTGCGGTCCGATCAGCACCACGAGGCTGTCCGGCGGCAGGTTCAGCACCGACTCCAGAGCGCGCACGACATCGAGCGACCGGGGCGCGGACGGACTGCGCAGACCGCGCTGCCAGTAACTCAGCGTGGACTCGGCGACCGAAACCCCGTGCGCGGCGAGATGCGCGCGGAGCCGCGACAGGGACAACCCGCGCCGGTCGACAGCCTCGGACAACGCACGGTGAAACGGGCCGGACCGGACTGTTCGCGCCGACCACCGGACCGCCAAGCTCTGCTGCTGCATCTGGCTTCCCCTGCTCGTGCCGAATAGCTGTTCAGCATGAGCAGTTCGTGAGCGAGCAACAACCGTCCATGGTCGAGAATCGGACAAATCCCCCCGCTTGCGCGGGCTCAGCCGTCCCCGAGATCGCGCCAGACAGCCGCCAGAAGGCGCAACTGCTCGTCGTCCAGCCGGTCGAAGAACAGCGTCCGCAGGTCCTCGTGGTGGCGACGGCGGGCCTTGCGCATCAGCGCGCGGCCCTGCGCGGTCAGCACCGCGTCGAAGCTGCGGGCGTCCACCGCCGATTGGCGGCGCTCGATCAGCCCGCGGCCGACGAGACGGTCGGCCAGCCGGGTGAAGCCGCCGGTGGACATCAGGCGGCGCTGAGCGAGGTCGGTCATCCGCATGCCCGCGTCGCCCGCCTCCGCCAGGAGGGCCAGCACGCTGTACTCCGCCATGCTCACGTTCAGCGGCGCGAGCCCGTCCGCCAGCGCGCGCCACAGCCGCTCGTGCGTGAAGAGGAACCCGCTCCACGCCTCCTGTTCCAGGTCTCGCAGCCCGTCGCTCGCCATGCCGACACGGTAACCGGGCCCGGCAAACGGGTGAGCACGGCCTTCGCCGGAAATAGTTGTCTGCGCAGACAGGTTAATCCGGACAGGCCCGGCCGCGGCGTGCGACCGGGCGCCGGAAAGGAGCACCGACGATGGCTGAATCGCAGAATCCCCCGGCCGCCGGACCGCGACCGTTCGAAATCGGCATCCTGACGTTCGCCGAACTCACCAAAGACCCGGTCACCGGGTCGCTTCCCTCGCCGCGTCAGCGGGCGCGCGAGACGATCGAGCAGGCACAACTCGCCGACCAGGTCGGACTGGACGTCTTCGGCGCCGGCGAGCACCACCGCACCGACTTCGTCGGGTCCGCGCCCTCGGTCCTGCTCGCCGCGGCGGCCGAGCGAACCGAGCGGATCCGGCTGACCAGCGCGGTGACCGTGCTGAGTTCCGAGGACCCGGTGCGGGTGTGGGAGCAGTTCGCGACGATCGATCTGCTGTCCGCGGGCCGGGCCGAGATCATCGCGGGCCGCGGGTCCTACACCGAATCCTTCCCGCTCTTCGGCTACGACCTCGCCGATTACGCCGATCTCTTCCGCGAAAAGCTCGACCTCCTGCTGGCGATCCGCGAGCAGAACCCGTTGACCTGGAAGGGAAAGTTCCGGGCACCGCTCGATGACGCCGACATCGCGCCGCGCGCGGACGGTTTGCCGATCTGGGTGGGCGTCGGCGGGTCCGCGGCATCGGCGGTCAGCACCGGACGGCGCGGGCTGCCAATGGCGATGGCGGCTCTGCTGGGACCGCTCACCCAACACGAGCAGACCGCCGCGCTCTACCGGCAGGCGGCGCGGGAAGCCGGGCACGAGCCAGCGTCGATCAGCATCAACGTGCACGGGTATGTCGGGCGCACCAGTCAGGAGGCGCGCGAAACCATGTATCCCTACTTCGCACAAGGCATGCTGGAGAACAATCATCAGCGCGGGGTCGGGATGCGGATCTCCCGGTCCGCCTTCGAAGCGCAGGCGTCGCCCGGGTCGGCGCTGCTGGTGGGCAGTCCGGCGGAGCTGATCGAGAAACTGCTTGCCTACCACGAGGTCTACGGGCTGAACCGGGCGTTGATCCAGCTCGGGTTCGGCGGGATGCCGCAGAAGGAGCACCTCGCCGCGATCGAACGGCTCGGCACCGAGGTCGCCCCGGTCGTACGACGGGAGATCGCGTCGTGAGCGGGCTGCGGGTGGTGGTCGTCAACGGGAGCCCGAGCCGGCCGTCCAGGACGATGGGGCTGGTGGACGTCATCCTGGAAACGCTCGGCAAGCTGGTCCCCGTCGAGGCGTCCCGGATCGACGTGTACCGGCTGGGGCTCGGCGAAACCGTCGAACGCTCGGACGCGCCGCCGGAGGTCGAAGCCGCGTTGCGGAGCGCCGAAGAAGCCGACCTGCTGATCGCGGCGACGCCGGTGTTCCGCGGTTCGTATCCCGGGATGTTCAAGCAGTTCTTCGATCTGGTCGACCAGTACGCGCTCGCCGACAAACCCGTCCTGCTGGCCGCGACCGGCGGCGGCGACCATCACGCGCTCGTGCTGGAGCACGCGTTGCGGCCGTTGTTCGGGTTCTTCCAGGCCCTCACGCTGCCGGTCGCGATCTTCGCGTCCAGCGGGGATTTCGACGGAACCGTGCTGTTGAATCCGCGCGTGCACGGGAGGATTCAGATCGCGCTCGAGTCCGCGGGCCGGTACCTGCCCGTGCCGAAGTAGTCCATCGCGAACTCTGTCAACCGTTGTGCCGCAGCGGAAAGGTACGCGTCCGCGCGCTGCACCACAGTCAAGGTCCGATAGCAGTCCGGAGCGTCCAGCTCCAGCCCGACGGCCGCCTCGTCCTTGGCGGCCTGTCGGGCGACCTCCGGCACCAGTCCGATCCCCAGCCCGCTCGCGATCAGCTGGCCGGTCGCGCCGGGTTCGTCGCTCTCGCAGGAGTAGTTCGGTTCCAGTCCGGCTTCGGCGAAGAGGCGGTCGGAGAGGGTGCGCGGCCAGTAGCCGGGACGGGTGGTCACCATCGGCTCGTTCGCGAGGTCCGCCATCCGCACGCGTTTGCGCCGCGCGAGCCGGTGCGTGCTCGGCACGGCGAGAATCACCTCCTCGCGCAACAGTTCCCGCGCTTGGAGGCCGGGCTGCTGCAGCGGCTGCGAGGCGAAGCACAGGTCGACCTCGCCCGCGCACAACTGCTGCGCCATGGTTTCCGCCGAGGATTGGTACAGCCGCAGTTCGACGCCGGGGTACTCCGCGCGGAAGGCGCTCATCAGGCCGGTGAGCGTGAGCAGGGTTTCCGACGCGACGGCGACCCGGCCGTGGTCCAGACCGGCCAGATCGACGAGTTCCTGGCGGGCGTCGTCGAGTTCGCGCAGCGCCCGGTCGACGCGGCGCAGGAACGTGGTGCCGAAGTGGTTGAGCCGCAGCCCCCGCCCGGCGCGCTCGAACAGCGGCACGCCGAGATCCGCCTCCAGCCGCGCGATCGCCCGGCTCAACGACGGCTGCGCGATGTGCAGCTCGGCCGCTGCCTGGCTGAGGTGGCCGCGGTAGGCGACCGCCTGGAAGTAGCGCAGGTGCAGCAGGTCCATCTCATAGCTCCAGGATCATGAGTACATGGCGATTTTGGTCTTGGACGGCATGAGAAGTTCAGCTTAGCGTCTGAACGGGGGAATTCTTACGCGCACTAGGGGGAACGGTGGCCGAAGCGGCCCGGACACGCGGGCGGACGTTGCTGGTGGTGATGCGGGTCGTCGTGACGGTGCACGCCGTCGCGATCCTGGGTCAGCCGGTGTTCGCCGGACGGTATCTGATCGGCGACTACAGCATGCTGGCGATGCACGAACTCGGCGCGAACATCGTGTCGACGGTCGCGCTGGTGCAGCTCGTGCCCGCCGCGCTGTACTGGTGGCGCGGCGGCGTCCAGTGGCCCTTCTGGGCGAGCCTGCTGCTGGCCGGCGGCGAGACCGCGCAGTACTTCGCCGGGCAGGCCGGTGCTCTTGACCTGCACATTCCGCTCGGCGTCGCACTGGTCGCGATCGCGCTCGGGACGCTGTTCGGCATCTGGCGGACTGGGGCCCGGCGATGAGCGGGATGTCGCGCCGCCGGTTTCTCGGACTGGCGGGCGGTGCCGGAGTGGTGCTCACAGCCGGGTTCGTCACGCCGCGGTTGTTGCGGCCGGCCGCAGCCACCGGCGAGCTGCTGGCCAGCGAAGTACCGCTGCCGCAACCGTTTCAGGTGCCGCTGCCGCTGCCGCCGGTGCTGAACCCGGTCTCCCGCGACGGCGGCGTCGACCGGTACGAGATCGTGCAACGGGCCAGCACCGCGGAGATTCTGCCCGGACTGCGCACGCCGATCTGGGGTTACCAAGGCATTTTCCCTGGCCCGACGATCGAGTCCCGCAGCGGCCGGACCACGATTGTCCGGCACCGCAACGAACTTCCGGTCCCGACCGTCGTGCATCTCCACGGCGGACGCACGCCACCGGAGTCCGACGGCTACGCCACTGACCTCGTGCTGCCCGCCGACGGCCGGTATCTCGCCGGTGCCGGGCACGGGCATTCGGGGATGGCCGACCCGGACGCCGTCGTCACCACCGGCACCCGCGAGTACACGTATCCGTTGCAGCAAAAGGCCGCGATGCTCTGGTACCACGACCACCGGATGGATTTCACCGGACCGGCCGTGTACCGCGGACTCGCCGGACTGCACATCGTCCGCGACGCCGAGGAAGACGCGCTGCCACTGCCGCACGGCGAGCGAGAGATCCCGCTCATGATCACCGACCGCGCGTTCGCCGAAGACGGATCGATGCGATACCCCTCGTTGGATCCTTCATTGCGAACCGTGCCGGGAGTCGAAGACGCTTACGCGGCAGGGGTTCTCGGCGACGTACTGCTGGTGAACGGCGCGCCGTGGCCGGTCGCGGAAGTGTCGGCGACCCGGTATCGCCTGCGATTCCTCAACGGTTCCAACGCTCGCCGGTACGATCTCGCCCTCAACCCGCCACCGCCGAGCGGACCCGCGTTCACGCAGATCGGGTCGGATCAAGGCTTGCTCGACGCCCCGCGCGGCCACGAGCATCTGCCGATCGCGCCTGCCGAACGGTACGACATGGTGGTCGACTTCGGCGCTTATCCGGTGGGTACCGAGGTCACGCTGGTCAACCGTCTCGGAACCGGATCCACCGCACAGGTAATGCGATTCCGCGTCACCCGCCGGGCGAAAGACGACAGCCACATTCCGGCGAAGCTGTCCGAAGTGGAACGGCTCGACCGGGCACAAGCGACGGTGACCCGCGAGTTTGCGTTCCGAAGTGGACAGTTCAACGGCAGGCACGGCTGGACGATCGGCGGCGAGGCGTTCACTCCGGCGAAGATCGCGGCTCAGCCGAAACTCGGCGACGTCGAGATCTGGCGGTTCGTCGCGGATCTGCACCATCCGATCCACCTGCATCTGGTGCACTTCCAGGTGCTTTCCCGCGGCGGCAAGGATCCCGCGCCGCACGACGCGGGCCGGAAGGACACTGTGGACCTTCGGCCCGGCGAAGCGGTCGAGGTGATCGCGCGATTCGACGGGTACCGCGGGCGGTACATGTTCCATTGCCACAACGCCGAGCACGAGGACATGGGGATGATGGCCACGTTCAAGACCGTTTAGCCCGGTCGCAACCAGGTTTTGACGCGTCGGCCGGTCGCGAACGCGCACACCAGCAGCGGCAGCACCCAGTCCGCGTCGATCAGGAAGAACGAGACCAGAGACGCGCCGCCCGGGTCGAGCACTCGGCTGCCGTCGATCGGCACGAACGCGACGACCATGGCGACCGCGACCACCAGCAGTCTGCTGCCCGCGCCGAGCAGCACGAGCGTCCGGCCGAGCGGGTTGCGCAGCGCCAGCAGCATCGCGCCGGCCAGGCAGCACACTCCGCAGAGAACCTGGCTGACGAGTCCGCCGAGCATGCTGACCGAAAGGGTGCCGTCGTCCGCGGGCACGTACATCGCGATCAACGACAGCGCGTCGACCGGGTCCCAGCGGCCGCTCGGCTGGACAGAGTCCACTGTGGCGGACGGCCAGATCAGGAACACCGTTTCGCGTACGGCGACCAGTACCGCGAACCCGATCGCGAGTGCCGCGCCCGCCGGTAACCGCCTCGTCCGCTCGACCGTTCGCTCCGCCACCAGGCCCCTCCTTCGCCACCGAGGCGGCAAACCTAGCCCGGCGTGGAGGGGACCGGTCCCGGAACGTCCGTGAAGGGCTCCTTGAGGGAATCTGATTCCGTCAAGGAGCCCTTCACGGAACGGCGGCGGGCTAGGCGGGTGTGGCGGCCAGGCGGTATCCGGCACCGGCGACCGTCTCGATCACCGGCGGCGAGCCGAGTTTCCGCCGCAACGTCATCACCGTGACCCGCACCGTGTTGGTGAACGGGTCGGCGTGCTCGTCCCACGCCTTTTCCAGCAACTGCTCCGCGCTCACCACCGTCCCGTCGGCCCGCATCAGCACCTCCAGCACCGCGAACTCCTTCGGCGACAACGGCAGGAAGCGGCCGTCGCGGGAGGCCTGGTGCCGGGGCAGATCCAGGACCAGACCGGCCGCCTCCAGCACCGGCGGCAGCGCCGGACGCGCCCGGCGGGCCAGCGCGTGCACCCGGGCGACCAGCTCCGCGAAGACGAACGGTTTGGTCAGGTAGTCGTCCGCGCCGAGGTTCAGTCCTTCGATGCGGTCGGTGACGTCGGCGGCGGAGGTGAGCATGAGGACCCGGGTCTCGCCGCCCGCGTCGACGATCGCCGCGCAGACCTCGTCACCGTGGACGGTCGGCAAGTCCCGGTCCAGGACGACGACGTCGTACGCGTGCACGGCGACGCGTTCGAGGGCCTCGCCGCCGTCGTAGCAGACGTCCACCGCGATGGAATAGCGGCGCAGTCCTTCGGCGATCGAATCCGCGAGGAGCGGCTCGTCCTCGACAATCAGTACCCGCATTCGATCATCATGCCCTGAACGGCGATAAAGCCGAGATAAGGATCAAGCGGGCAGCCGCACCTCGACCGTCAAACCACCGTTCGGATTCGCCCGCGCGGAGACGTCCCCGTCGTGCGCGCGGGCGACGGAACGCACAATCGACAGCCCCAGTCCGGAATGGTCCGCCGCGCCGGTCCGATCCGGTTTTCCCCGCCGGAAGGGCTCAAACAAGCCCGCGACCAGGTTGTCGTCCACATTGGACCCGGAATTGCGGACGCTCAGGGCGGGTGTCGCGCCGATGGTGATCGAGACCCAGCCGTCCGGGATGTTGTAGCTGATCGCGTTGCTAACCAGGTTCAGCACCAGGCGTTCGAGCAGCACGGCATCGCCGATCACCGTACGCGCGCGCAGCCGGGTCTCCACGGTCACGCCAGCCTCTTTGGCTTGCGCGGCAGTGAGTTTCACTACGGAACGGACCACTTTGTCCAGTCGCACCGGAGACCGGGCACTCAGGCCGCGATCACTGCGCGCGAGCACCAGCAATCCTTCGATCAGCCGTTCGCTGCGTTCGTTGGTCTGCAGCAAATGCGCGCCCAGTTTGGTCAGCACCGGCCCGGCATCGGGGTTTTCCAACGCGACTTCGATCAGCGTCCGCTGCACCGCGAGCGGAGTGCGCAACTCGTGGGACGCGTTGGCTACAAACCGTTTCTGGCTGTCGAACGAACCGGCGAGACGGTCCAGCATGCTGTCGAAAGTGTCGGCGAGTTCCTTCAATTCGTCACGCGGGCCGTCGAGGTTGATGCGCTGATCGAGCTTCCCGGCTTCGAGCCGCCGCGCGGTCGAGGTGATCGTGTGCAACGGCCGCAGCGCGCGTCCCGCCATGAACCAGCCGAACAGCAACGCCAGCGCGGCGGTGACCGCCAGCGCGATCGCCGACGCGAGGACCAAAGTGGACATTGTCGAGCTGCGGTAATCGGTGAGCACGGCAGTCGCCACTTTCTCCGCGGAGGCGGGGACGGTCTGCATCGGGATCGTCGTCGCCTCCATCGGGACCGATTCGACGTCGGCGGCGACCTGGCTCAGTTTCAGGGAGGCTCCGTCGCCGAGATATTGCGCGGGCGCGGGCAGTTCGTTGCTGACGACGGTGTAGGTCACCACCACCAGCACGAGCCCGGCCAGCAGGAAGAACCCGCCGTACAGCGCGGTGAGCCGGGTCCGCACGGACAGCCGCAGCGGCCCCCGGCGCGGGCCTGCGCTCTTCTCGGCCAAGGGGTCCTCCCAGGTCGTGGCTGCCGACAGTCTGTCCTATCCGGGCATAAGGAGAGGATAAACAAGATCGCTTAACGAGCCTGTATCGCCGCGTCGGTACTACTGGGCCACCGGCGGGAACGGCCCGCCCGAGCGAAGGAGAATCCCGATGCGGAAAGCACGTCTGGCGGCTGTCGGAGCCGGATTGGCGCTGGCGCTGCTCACCGGGTGTTCGTCCGGGGAAACCGCGCCGCAGGTGCCGTCGATCTCCAGCCCGAAGGCAAGCCCGCAGCAGGACGCCGCCGCCGGAAAGGCCGATCCCGCGGCGGACCGGGACGCGATGCGCGCCTACGCGAAATGCATGCGCGAACACGGCGTCGACACACCGGATCCGGGCGAAAACGAAGCCCCGACCATCAACTTCTCCAACGATCCCAAGACCATGGCGGCCCTCGACGCCTGCAAGAAGCTGCTGCCGGGCGGCGGAATGCCGAAGAAGCTGACGCCGGAGGAACTGGACAAGGCCCGGAAGGACGCCAAATGCATGCGCGAGCACGGCGTCGACATGCCGGATCCGGACGCGAACGGCGGCGCACAGGCGCTGCCGATGAAGGACGACGGGACCAAATTCGAGGAAGCGCTCAAGGCGTGCGGAATGGGAATGGCCGGAAAGTGACGGGGAAACGAGGACGCTGGTTCATCACCGCGGGCGCGACGGTCGTCGTGCTCGGCACGACCTCGGCGGTCGTGCTGACCCACGTCGCCTCCGGCGGCGAACCGGCCGCGGCGGCGAAGCCGGTGGCGACCGCTGAAGTGACCAAATCGGACTTGAAGGAAGAGGAGAACGCGACCGGGAAACTCGGCTACGGCAAGGAATCCGCGCTGAGCGGCAAGAAGAACGGCACGGTGACCTGGCTGCCCGGCCGAGGCGACGTACTCGGCCGCGGCAAGACAGCGTACACAGTGGACGCCAAGCCGGTGCCGCTGTTCTACGGAACTCTGCCGTTCTATCGCGTGCTGAACGACGGCGTGGACAAAGGACCGGACGTCAAAGAGCTTGAAGAGAACCTGAAAGCGCTGGGATACGGCGGTTTCGGCACTCCGGACGAGAAGTTCACCTCCGCGACCGCGACCGCGCTCAAACGCTGGCAGAAATCGCTCGGCTTGGCGCAGACCGGGACGTTCGATCCGGCCGACGTCGTTCTGGCCCCCGGCGAGATCCGGGTGTCGTCGGTGACCGGCCAGCTCGGCGGCCCCGGCGCGGGCGAGGTTTTCAAGTACACCGGCACGGCCCGCGTCGTGGAGGCCGAATTGGACGCGACCAAGCAGAGCGTCGCGATCAAGGGCGCGAAAGTGTCCGTCTCGCTCAACGGCCGCACGCTGACCGGCACGATTACCGATCTCGGGAACACCGCCGCGGAGGACAAGGAGACCGGCAAGGCGAAGGTCACTGTCCAGATCCAAGTGGACGACCCGGCTGCTGCCGGAGACGTCGTCGATGTCCCGGTATCGGTGCGGTTCACCAAGGAGGTCCACCAGGACGTGCTGGTGGTCCCGGTCGGCGCGCTAGTCGCGCTCGCCGAGGGCGGATACGCGGTCGAGGTCGACGAGCAGGGCAAGCGGCGGCTGGTCGGCGTCGAGACTGGGTTGTTTTCGGGCGGGCAGGTCGAGGTCAAGGCCGCCGGCCTGCACGCGGGCCAGCGGGTGGTGACCACGTCATGATCCCCGTGCTGGCCGCGTATCGGGTGTCGCGCACCTACGGCGGAAACGTGCCCGCGCTGCGAAAAGTCTCACTGTCCTTTTCGGACGGAGAGATGGCGGCGATCGTCGGACCGTCCGGTTCGGGCAAATCCACGCTGCTGCAACTGATGGGCACGCTCGACCGGCCGACGGAAGGCCGGATCGAGATCCGCGGCCACGACGTCGCACAGCTGTCCGACCGCAAACTCGCCGCACTGCGCTCGCGGTGGATCGGGTTCGTGTTCCAGCAGTTCTTCCTGGACG
This sequence comes from Amycolatopsis sp. La24, assembly GCF_029087445.1. NCBI lineage: Bacteria > Bacillati > Actinomycetota > Actinomycetes > Pseudonocardiales > Pseudonocardiaceae > Amycolatopsis > Amycolatopsis sp. La24. The sequence continues at coordinate 598 of NZ_JARACH010000005.1, read as the reverse complement.
ACGGCGAAACCGCGGTGAACAACGTGTGCAGCGGCCTGCTGTACAGCGGAGTCCCGAAACGAAAACGCCGGACGCGGGCGCTGGAAGCCCTCGACCGAGTCGGGCTCGGGCATCGCGCCGGACACCTGCCAGGCGAACTCTCCGGCGGCGAACGGCAGCGAGTCGCGATCGCCCGGGCGGTCGTGAACACGCCGCCGATCCTGCTCGCCGACGAACCAACCGGAAACCTCGACACCGGCAATGGCGCGGCAGTGCTGTCCTTGCTCGCGGAGCTCAATGCTGGCGGCACCACGGTCGTGCTGATCACGCACGACCGGGAGATCGCGGCCGGAATGCCGCGGCGAATCGAGATCCTCGACGGGGAATTACGCCTCGACACTGGTGCGGCCGACTTGGCGGTGCCGCAATGACCGCGCCTCGCCCGGATCGGCTCGGTGCTGCCGACCTGCCGCACGCCGCTGCCGACCGCAAACCCCACCCCACCACCGCACCCGGCAAAGGCATCCCAATGACCGCACCCAGCCCGACACAGCCCCACCCCGCCAACCCGCCGCACACCCACCGACACCACCACCGCCCCGGCCGGAACGCCGCAATA
>NZ_JARACH010000049.1:38877-67122 GCF_029087445.1 Amycolatopsis sp. La24 | reverse complement strand
TGCTCGTCCTCACCCAGCACGAACAAGCCGTCCGCGACACCGCCCAGCCCACCCCGGCCTGACAACTACCACACCCCGTCAACCCGCCATGACCAGCACAAACCAGGATGAAAAATCCCCAATGTGGCATTGGGTGCATCGCACGCACCCAATGTGGCATTCGGTGCATCTGACGCACCCAATGCCACATTGGGGCGAAACCAGCAGGTCAGGCAGCGTGAAACGCGTTCTGCGCCGCAGCCAGGCCCCGCGAAACCAGCGCCTCGACCGCATCCGCACAACGGTCGACCTCGAACGGGAGCTCCTTGCGCTCGACCGTCGAAAAGTCCTTCAGCACGAAATCCGCCGGATCCTGCCTGCCCGGCGGCCGCCCGATGCCGAAACGCACGCGGTAGTAGTCACGCGTGCCGAGCGATTTGGTGATGGACCGGAGTCCGTTGTGCCCGTTGTCGCCGCCGCCGAGCTTGAGCTTCAGCGCGCCGAAGTCGACGTCCAGCTCGTCGTGCACCACCACGACGCCGGACGCCGGCACCTTGAAGAACCGGGCCGCGCCGACGACCGGCCCGCCCGAGAGGTTCATGAACGACCGCGGCTTCACCAGTACCACGCGGGAACCGGCGAGCCTGCCTTCGAGCACCTCGGCCCCGCTGCGGTGCGCCTTGAACTTCCCGCCGACCCGGCCGGCCAGTTCGTCGAGCACCATGAACCCCACGTTGTGCCGGTTCCCGGCGTACTGGGGTCCTGGATTGCCAAGGCCGGCGAGCAGGATCAGCTCGCCGGCCCCGGGCAGGTCTTCACTCACGAAAGCGAGTTTATTCGGCAGCTTCGGTGGTGGCTTCCTCGGCTTCGGCGTCCTCGTCAGCGGAGCCGCGCGGGGCCTCGTTGACGGCGACGACCAGCGCCTCGGCGTCGGTGACCAGCTCGGCGCCTGCGGGCAGCTCGACCTGGCCCGCGGTGATCTGGGTGCCGGCCTCGATGCCCTCGACGGAGACCTCGAACTGCTCCGGGATGTGCAGCGCCTCGACCTCGACCTGGATCGTGTCGATGTCCTGGGCGACCAGGGTGCCCGGGCCGGGGGTGCCGGAGACGACGACCGGGACGTCGACGGTGACCTTCTCGCCGCGCTTGACGACCAGCAGGTCGACGTGCTCGATGTAGTTCTTGAGCGGGTGGACCACGATGGTCTTGGTCAGCGCCAGCTCGACGTTGCCCTGCAGGTCCAGCGTGATGACGGCGTTGGTGCCGTTCTCGCGGACGACGCGGGCGAACTCGATGGCCGGCAGCGCGAAGTGCCGCGGGTCCGAGCCGTGCCCGTAGAGCACCGCGGGGATTTTGCCGGCGCGACGGGTGCGGCGGGCGGCACCCTTTCCGAACTCGGTGCGCGGTTCGACGGAAAGACGTACCTCGGACACGGTTTAGCACTCCTTCAAATCACACGACGTGCGGCAGGGGGCGGCGGGGATCGTCGATCTCTGCTCGGGGCGGTTGGCACGGCGGCGAGATTGCGGGCGTGAGCGGACCACGGGGCTTCTCGAGCCGCCGCGTCGATCACGCCGGGCACCTACAGGCGCACCCGCCTCGCCGAGACAACCCGAGAAGTGTAAACCAGCCGGTCCGCGCGGGCCCGCACCGGGTCCGGGCAGTCTCCCCCGCGCGGGTGGGTGACGACACAAATCCCGTCCCGCCCGCCGATCTGGTGGGAGTGGCATGATTTCCGCGGAAAGAGGGGCGGCCGACATGCGGGCTCGATGGACTGCGACAGCACTGGTGCTGCTTGGTGGGCTTCTCGCGGGCTGCCAGGTCGCGGTGACCGGCACGGCGGGACTGTCCGATGCCGACCGGCAGCTGGCTGCCCAGCGTGCGCAGCAGCAGACGGCGGTCGACGCCGCGCTGCAGGCGCTGGAGCAAGCACCGGCGCTGCAATACGACGCGACGCTGAAGGACGGCGCCGGCAACCCGGCGACGCTGACGTACCGCGTCGCGCGCGACGGCAACGGCTTCGGCGCGCTGCCGCTGGAGGGCAAGCCGGTGCGGCTGACCGAACCGGACGGGCAGCTCTACCTCGCGGCCGACGCGGACTACTGGAAGTCGCACGGCCTGGAGGAGAACAGCACCCAGTTCGGCAGCGGATGGGTGCACACCGTCGGCAGCGAACTGCCAGTCGACCCGGCCGCGCGGATGTCCCCGCCGAAGCTCGCCGGCGAACTGCGCAAAGCACTCGGCGGCCTCGGCACCGGTGCGCCGCAAAAGCAGAAGCTGCCGGACGGCACCGAGGTGTACGACCTCGGCGGCGCGCTGCAGGTGACCACCGCCGAACCGCACCGGGTCACCGGGTTCGCGCCCGCGCTGCTCGATCCGCGCGGCGGCCCGAAGCTGGGCGCGGCGTTCCGGGTCCGGCCGCTGTCGGACGCCGAGATCAAGCAGTTCCACACCGATTTCAACGCCGCGGTCGACGCGATCGGGCAGCCGTTCGACGGGCTCGCGCAGGCGAGCGTCACGGTGCTCAACGACAAACTCGACTGCCAGGACTACGTCGGTTCCTGCAAGACCACAGTGGACGTTTCGAACAGCGTCGTCGGCAATCAGCCGGGCTCGAAACCGACCGTGCACATCAAGCTTTCGGTGGAGATCAGCGCGGACACGCTCGGCTCGCAAAGCTGCGCCACCGAAGGCGACGCCGCCGCGGACGCGACCATCACGATGTCCTGCTCGGTCAAATTCACCCTGCCCAACCGCACCGCGAGCTACCAGGTGCTGGCGAAGCCGACGGCGGTCGCCGAGGTGCGTTCGCCGGTCGACGCGAACGCGGTGAAGGCGAAGCTGGCCACCGCTTTCGCCGCGCTCGGCGGCTGACCTGCACGCTCACCTCGAGGTGCGTTTCTTCCGTTGAAGTAGCCGAAGACCGGTCCTTACCATCGGTGGCGTCGATACGGATTTTCTTTGCGAGGAGCGGCAATGAGCAAGCTGGTGGTGTTCGGCGCGACGGGATTCGCCGGTGGCCGGATCACCGACGAGGCGCTGCGGCGCGGGCACTCCGTGATCGGGGTCGCGCGCAAGGCCGAGGGGTTGCCGTCGGGGGTCGAAGCGCGGTCGGGGTCGATGCATGACGCGGAGTTCGTCGCGTCGGTGGCCAAGGGCGCGGACGTGCTCGTGATCGCGACGCCGGGCCGTGCGGACGACCAGGGCCGCCGGCTGGTGGACGCCCTGCCGACGCTGGTGGAAGCGGCCCGCGCGAACGGCGCGCGGCTGGCGGTCGTCGGCGGCGCCGGTTCGCTGCGGGTCAGCGAGGACGGGCCGCGGGTGATCGACACCCCGGAGTTCCCGGAGGAGTACAAGCCGGAGGCGGGCAGCCACGTCCTCGTCCTGGAGGCGCTGCGCGAGCTGCCGGACGACGTCGACTGGTTCTACGTCAGCCCGGCGGCCGAGTTCGGTTCCTGGATCCCCGGCGAGCGCACCGGCAAGTTCCGTCTCGGCGGCGACGTGCTGGTCAGCGACGCCGACGGCCGCTCGCACATCAGCGGCGCGGACCTGGCGATCGCGTTCGTGGACGAGATCGAAGAGCCGAAGCACTCGCGCGCCCGGTTCACCCTGGCGTACTGAGCGCGGAACCCGGTGGCGCTCGTGCCGCCACCGGGTCCGCTTCGCGCGTCAGCCGGGAGATCCCGCGGTGCACAGGAATTTCGTGGCGTGCTCCGGGTCGAGCGCGTTGGTGACGAGGTTCCAGACGTTGAGGTCGTAGGCCTCGCCGATGTGCCCGACGGGATCGAACGGGCAGGTGTCCTGGACGTATTCGTTCGTGACGCCCGGTTCGCGCACGAAAGACGTTTCGGTGGGCGTGACCAGTTCGTCGAACCGCGACGTGAGCACGGTGTAACGGACACCGGGCTGCGCGATGGGACCGTTCGTGAGCGTCTTGACCGCGCTGCCGTCGGTGATCAGGTCGTCGCAAGCCGGGCAGCCGAACGCGGTGAGCGCCTTGCCGACTTCATCGCGAATTCCCAGCAGGTACGCCAGTTTCGTCAGATTGGCGAACGTGGTGCCGTGCGTGGGCGGCGCGATGGCGACGACGGAGCCGATGCGGTCGGCGATGCCTTGGGTCTTCGTGACGTACAAGGTCTGGAATCCGCCCTCGGAGTGGCCGACCAGATCCACTTGCGCCGCACCGGTTTCGTTCAGCACTTCGCCGATGAACTGCTTGATTTCCGTTGCGGAGTCGGCGATCGGGCGAAGCCCGCCGACGACCGGGAACTGCGGGTACGCGCCGTAGGTGCGGCTGAAGGTGCAGTATCCCTTGGCGGCGACGTGATCCTGCAGGTAGTTCAAGTCCTCATAGGACGTCGCGCCGAGTCCGTGCAGGAACACCACCGGACGCGGGTGTGCGCTGCTCGGCCGGCACGCCGGATCGTTGACGCCGCCGGTCGGGGCGGCCGTGGCTGGGGCGGCGAACGCGGCGGTGAGCAATGCCGCGGCGGCCAGGACGATGCGCAACCTCATCGGAGCGGTCCTTCCCTGTCGTCCTTGACAGTGGATACCCTGGGGTATTGGATACCTGAAGGTATTGAGCGATCTGATCCAGTGTCAACCCCCGGATGAGGGAGAAGCCGATGACCGGCCGGACGCGGCCGACGCGGGCGGAGACCCGGCGGCGCATTCTCGACGCCGCCTTCGCCGTGTTCGGGGAACAGGGCATCGCCGCGACGAAGCTGACCGAGGTGGCCGCGGCGGCCGGGCTGACGAAAGGCGCGGTCTACTCGAGCTTCGCGTCGAAAGACGAGTTGGTGCTGGCGTTGATGGAGGAGCACGCCGCGCACCGGCTCGAAGCGAGTTTGGCGAGTTTCGCCGAGGCGGACGACGGCGGCGCCGGGCTGGCGAACGTCGCCGCGGTGCTGATGTACGAAATGCGCGCAGACGCGGTGTGGCACCGGCTGCTGGCAGAGTTTTTCGCAATGGCGCACCAAGACGACCGGCGGCGCGACGCGTTGCGCCGGCGCCGCCGGGAGGTTCGCGACACGATCGCGCGTGCCTTGAACCGGCTCGCCGAGGGGTTGGACCTCGAACTTCCGTTGCCTGCCGGGGAATTCGCCGTCGTGCTGCTCGCGTTGAGCAACGGTTTGGCCGTGGAAGCCGAAATCGACGACGAAGCGGTGCCGGACGGTCTCCTCGGTCGGGTGCTCACGCTCATCGCCGGAGACGCCGTCGCGAAGGTGCAGGCGGCTAGCGGCCTCGCAGTTCAGCCACCACCGGAGCGAAAGTCTCCATCATCGCCTCGAAAACGGTGAAGTAGGAGAAGCCGTACCGCTCGCGGTGCGCGATCAGCTGCTGCACCATCTCGTCCACCGTGCCGAAGAGAAGCTGGGGTGCGTTGAGCAGTTCGTCGACATCGGCCGCACTGCGTTCCTCGGTCTCGGCGTGCCATGCCGCCGCGGCCTCGCGCCGGTCGTCGGTGACCACGACGCGCTGGATCAGCATGTTGTAGTCGATCTCGCGATCCCCTGCCAGCGAACGGAAATACGCGACCCGCTCGTCCATCGCGACGTCGTTGTCGAGCACGAACGTGCCCGGCGGACGGCCGCGGTCCTGGCGAAGACCGGCGAATCCGACGATATCCGCCTGTTCCGCCGCGAGCTTGAGCACGCCGTCGCTGTTGCCCGCGATGAGGAGCTTCGGCATGCCGCCCTCGTCCTCGACGCGCGTGCGCAGTTCGGCGAGACCTTCGGTGAGGTAGGTGATCCGGTCGGCGGCTTTGCGCCACGGCAGCCCGGCGTCGTCGAACTCGTGCTTCATGTGGCCCGAGCCGAGACCGAGTTCGAAGCGGCCTTCGGTGAGTTTGTTGGTAGTGGCGACATCGCGGGCGAAGAGCGCGAGGTTGTAGAAAGGCACATTGGACACCAACGTGCCGACCCGCACCCGCTCGGTCACCGCCGCGGCAGCCGTGAGCGCGGGAAACGGCGACAGCCGCCCCGGCCCGAGATGGTCGGGAACGGTCAGGTGGTCGTAGCCGAGCTCCTCGGCCCGCCGGCATTTTTCGGTCCACTCAGTGCCGTTGGCCGTGAGCCGCAGGCTGACGCCGAATTCGAATTTCCCCATGGCTAGGACGCTAGCCACTCACGTACGGGTGACGCACCGGTTTTCGCCGCCGGCGGAACCCGGTTTTTGTCGTACCTGGTGGCTAGCTTCGAGGGCATGGTGTTGTCGAGGGAAGAACGGGAACAGTTTCTGGCCGAACCGCACATCGGCGCGCTCTCGGTGGTCGAGCGCCCGGACCGCGCGCCGTTGACGGTGCCGATCTGGTACCAGTACACGCCGGGCGGCGAGTTGTGGGTGATCACGCCGCCGGAATCGCGCAAGGCAAAGGCGATCCAGGCGGCGGGACGGTTCAGCCTGATGGTGCAGCGAGTCGAGCCGACGGTCCGGTACGTGTCAGTGGAAGGCCCGGTGGTGCGGACCCGACCGGGCAGCCACGAGCTGACGTGGGAGATGGCTGCGCGGTACCTGCCTGCCGACAAAGTGGCGGGGTATGTGGAGTTCGAGCGGACGCAGCTGGGCGAGCACATGGCGATCCATATGCGGCCGGAGAGGTGGTTGTCTGCGGATATGGGCGGGGTGTGAGGTCGTGCTGGTGCGAGGGGAGGAGAGCAGGGTGAGGGGTGCTTTTGGCTGACGACAGTGGGTGGCTGCTCGGAGCGCGTGCCGGAGACGGGTGGCGCTGAGCTGGCGCGGGACTGCTTGAGTGCTGCGGTGAGTGCGGGCGGGTGAGGGGCTGAATGCGTGCTGCGGTGAGTGCGGGCTGTCGCGTGCGGGCGAGGGGCTGAATGCGTGCGGTGCCGAGCGCATGTGCCGTTTGTCCGCGTGGGGCGCTGAAACGCATGCGGCTCTGCCGGAGTGGCGTGCTGTCCGCCTGCGGCGCTGCTTCGCGTGCGGTGGGTTCGCTTGAGCGTTGAGCGTTGAGCGCGTGCGCCATCTGGCCTGGTGCGGCACCGGGCGTGTGCTCTTCGCCCGGGCGTGGCGCCGAGTGTGGGTGCAGCGGCGAGCGCGTGCGGCTGTGCCCGAGCGAGGTGCCGTCCGCGCGCGGCCCTGCCCCGCGTGCTGTGCCGTTCGCGCGGGGCACCGCGTGTGTGCCCTCTGCCCGGGTGCACTGCCGGACGTGTGGGTCCGACGAACATCCCCGCCAACCGAGCACAGTCAGCAAACGACGCGACCCGAGCCAGCCGCTGCGACCTGATCCAGGCCGCGCCGCCAACCCGGGCCGCGTCGTCAGAAGCTGCTGTAACTCAGGCGTTGCCGTCGAACAGCGACGTGACCGAGCCGTCCTCGAAGACCTGCTGGATGGCTTCCGCCAGCATCGGCGCGATGGACAGCACCGTCAGTCCCGGGAAGCGCTTTTCTTCCGGGATCGGCAGCGAGTTCGTCACGATGACCTCGCGGGCCTTGCACTGCGAGAGCCGTTCGGTGGCCGGGTCGGAGAGGATGCCGTGGGTGGTCGCGATGACCACGTCCGCCGCGCCTTCCTCGAGCAGTGCCTCGGTGGCCTTCACGATCGTGCCGCCGGTGTCGATCATGTCGTCGATCAGCACGCAGAGCTTGCCCTCGACCTTGCCGACCACGCGGTTGGCGACGGCCTGGTTCGGCTTGTCCGGGTCGCGGGTCTTGTGGATGAACGCGATCGGCCGGTCGCCGAGCTGCTGCGCCCACTTCTCGGCCAGGCGCACGCGGCCCGAGTCCGGCGAAACGACGGTGATGTCCGCGTCGCCGTAGGTCGACTTGATGTGGTCGGCGAGCACCGACTGGGCCAGCAGATGGTCGACCGGGCCGTCGAAGAAGCCCTGGATCTGCGCGGTGTGCAGGTCGACCGTCATGATCCGGTCCGCGCCCGCGGTCTTGAACAGGTCCGCGATGAGCCGCGCCGAGATCGGCTCGCGGCCCTTGTGCTTCTTGTCCTGCCGCGCGTACGGATAGAACGGCATGACCACGGTGATCCGCTTGGCGCTCGCGCGCTTGAGCGCGTCCACCATGATCAGCTGCTCCATCACGTACTCGTTGATGGGCGTGGTGTGCGCTTGGATCACAAACGCGTCGGTACCGCGCACCGACTCCTCGAACCGCACGAACAGCTCGCCGTTGGCGAACGTGTGCGCCGTCTGCGGGGTGATCGTCACGTTGAGGTGCTTGGCGACCTCTTCCGCGAGCTCGTGGTGCGCACGGCCGGAGAAGAGCATCAGATTCTTCTTCGGCGTACCTGACTTCGGACTCATGCTGGCGACTCCCCGTCGGTTCCTGCTGCTGACTCGGACACAACGGTGTCCTGCTGCTGGGCGGCGAGAGCAGCTTCCGCTGCCTCCGCCGCGGGCGTCCCCGGCCTGCGCCGGACCGCCCAGCCTTCGATGGTGCGCTGCGGACCGGCCGACAGCGCCAGTGAACCCGGCGGAACGTCGTCGCGGATGACCGCACCGGCTCCACTGTAAGCGCCGTCCCCGATCCGCACCGGCGCGACCAGCGTGTTGTCCGCCCCAAGCCGGACATGCGAACCGACAACGGTCTGGTGCTTGCTCACCCCGTCGTAGTTCACGAAGACGCTGGAACAGCCGATGTTGCTGTGGTCGCCGACGATCGCGTCGCCTACGTACGTGAGATGCGGCACCTTCGTCCCGGTGCCGATTTGCGCGTTCTTCGTCTCGACGAACGCGCCCAGCTTGCCCTTCGCGCCGAGCTTCGTGCCCGGCCGCAGGTACGTGTACGGACCGACGTTGACGCCGTCGCCCAGCTCAGAGCCCGAACCATGCACGCGGACGACCGACGCGCCCGCGCCGATCCGCACGTCGGTCAGCGTGGTGTCCGGGCCCACAACGGAGCCTTCGCCGACCGAGCAATGGCCCTTGAGCTGGGTGTTCGGCTCGATCAGCACGTCGCGGGAGAGCGTGACGTCCGCCTCGATCCAGGTGGTGTTCGGGTCGATCACCGTGACGCCCTCGCGCTGCCAGCGGCGCACGATGCGGCGGTTGTACTCGGCGCCGAGCACCGAAAGCTGCACGCGGTCGTTCACGCCCTCGGTGACCCACGGGTCGTCGACGACCAGCGCGCCGACGCCCTTGCCGTCCTCGCGGGCGATGCCGAGGACGTCGGTGAGGTAAAGCTCACCCTGCGCGTTGTCCGTCGACAGCCGCGACAAGCCGTCGATCAGGACAGCCGCGTCGAAGGCGTAGACGCCGGAGTTGATTTCGGTGATCGCGCGCTGGTCCGGCGTCGCGTCCTTGTGCTCGACGATCGCGCTGACCGAACCGTCGGCGCCGCGGACGATGCGGCCGTAGCCGGTGGGGTCGGCGACCTCGGCGGTGAGCACGGTGACCGCGTTGCCCGCCTTGGCGTGCTCGGCCCGCAGGGATTCCAGGGTTTCGGTGTCCAGCAGCGGAACGTCGCCGTAGCTGACGACCACGGTGCCGGTGAGTCCTTCCGGCAGCTCGGCCAGCGCGCATGAAACGGCGTGCCCGGTGCCCTTCTGCTCTTCCTGCACGGCGGTGGCGACCTCGCGGCCGAGCGCCTTGCCGACCCGGTCGAGTTCGGCGCGCACGGCGTCGCGGCCGTGTCCGATCACGACCACCAGATGCTGCGGCGCGAGGCCGGCGGCGGCGCGCACTGCGTGTTCCACCAGCGGCCTTCCGGCGATCGGGTGCAACACCTTAGGAGTGGAGGAACGCATGCGGGTGCCCTCACCCGCAGCGAGGATCAGCGTGCTCAGCGGGCCGCTCACGAGTCTCCCAACGATTCACCGGTGCGTTGACGAGCACCAACGATCCTACGTGGGGTCCTCAGCGCTCCACGCGGGGTCGGTCGGAGCCGTTTCCCCAGGCCAGCCGCTCGTGCCGTCGCCAGCCATCGAGTTGGCCGACGCCACCTGGTTGCCACCGCCGCGTTTCGCTTCGTACATCGCCGCATCTGCGCGTGCGAGGACCTGTTCGGCCCGCTCTTGCGGACGCAGCGACACCAAGCCAATGGACAACGTCACACCGTGCGACAGGTGATGCGGCAGTGTCGCGACCGATTTGGCCGCGCGGCCGAGCGCCATCTTCGCCGCCGACGCCGGTGCGCCGGGCAGCAGCACGATGAATTCGTCGCCGCCGTAACGGGCCACCACGTCGTCGCCGCGCAGGGCGTCGCGCAGAGTGCTTGCGACAACACGCAAAACGTTGTCGCCCTCGGCGTGCGACTGCTTGTCGTTGACGCCCTTGAACCCGTCGAGGTCGACCAGCGCGACCGCGAGCGGCTGGGCGTCCGCCGACGACGCCAGCGCGCGCAGGCGTTCGTCGAGCGCGCGGCGGTTCGGCAGGCCGGTAAGCGGATCCTGCAGTGCCTGCTGGGTGATCGCGCCGTGCTCGGCGGAAAGCCGTTCATGCTCGCGGCGCGCGTTCAGCGTGGCGATCTGCGATTCGCGCAGCGCCCACATTTCGGTTTCCAGCGCGGTCGCGTAGTCGATCAAAGACTGGCTCGCCGCTTCCGGGTCGAGCCGGGCGAGTTCGCGGGAGAGGGTGAGCCGCATCGACGGCTGCGAGACGTCCTCGGCCAGCACGTCGCGGGACTCGCGCAGCACCTGCAGCGCGTCGGAGCGGCGGCCGGCCGCGTCGAGGCAGCGGGCCAACGCGATCGCGACCAGCTCCTGCTCGTGCGGGTAGTGGTGGCCCAGATGCATGCCCTGCAACCGTTCGACGTGCTCGGCCGACGGGTCGTGCAGCGCGAGCGCCGCGGCCAGCACGCCGACCTGGTCGACCGCGGACACGCCGATCTTGCGCGGGAACAGGGATTCGGCGAACGGGCCCTCGGCGGCGACCGCCATCGACGCGGCGGTGCGGAACTTCTCCGCCGATTCGTCGTACTGCTCGATCCGCTCGAGCCGGAGACCCCAGCCGAGCAGCATCTTGACCCGGTTCATCAGCTGCAGGGTGATCTCGTGCGGGCTCGCGCTTTCCCGGATCGCCTGGTGCGCGCGGCCGATCACCTCTTCGGCGGCCTCGTAGACGCCGAGCTGGTTGAGCACTATCCAGCAGTCGATGAGCGCCATCGACTGCATGCGGTTCCAGTTGCGGACGCCGACCTGGCGGTCCGGGATCGTGGAGTCGTCGAGGATCGCGAGCGCGCGGGCGATCTCGGTGAGCGCGGCGTCCTCCTGCGCGGCGAGCACCAGCCGGCGTCCGCGCAGCGCGTGCGCGTCCGCGCGCAGCAGCGAAAGGCCGTGCCGCCGGGTGTGCGCGAGCATCTCGTCGAGCCGGGGCTCCGCTTCGGCCGCGAGACCGCGGGTGACGAGCCGGGAGAACGCGGAGGCGCGCAGCAGCTGGGCGACGAGCGTGGGTTCCCCCCGCCGGAGGGTTTCCTCGAGCAGCTCGTCCATGATCTTGACGATCTCGAGCTGGTTTTCGTGTTCCTGGCGCTGAACGGCCGCGATGAGTTCCCGCGCGCGCCCGACCAGCCACGCGTCCGACATTTCGACCAGGGTCGGGCGACGGGCGCCCGCGGGGTCGCTCGGTTCCTCGCTCAGCCGCCCCCACTCCCATCGCCCTCGCCGGATGTGCAGCTCCGCCGCCAGGATTCGAACCTGAACTGTCAGAACCAAAATCTGAAGTGCTGCCGATTACACTACGGCGGATCGGTCCAGGTCAGGATAGCGATGATCGAGGACGGGGGCGCCAGGAGGGGGAGGCGTGCGCCACAGGCCCGTCCCGGGCATCGGGCAATCGGACTTTTCGGGCCTCCACAGCGCCGGAAACCTCCTGTACCGTAACTTACGACACCGTAGGTAAGGGCACCCTTCGCAAGGGGTTGTGAGAGGAAAGAAGTGAGCGCATGACGGCCACCCTCGATCGTTCTCAGTCAGCGGGCGACCCGCCGAAGGGCCCCAAGCCGATCATCGACGGACAGCGCGGGATCGGCGTTCAGCTGTCGGTGTACTTCGGGGTGCTGCTGCCGATCGTGGCGCTGCTGGTCGCGGTTCCGTTCGCCTGGGGCTGGGGGCTGACCTGGACGGACGTCGCGCTCTTCGTCGTGTTCTACGGGATCAGCGGGCTGGGCATCACCGTCGCCTACCACCGCTACTTCACCCACGGTTCGTTCAAGGCCAAGCCGTGGCTGCGCGTCGTGATGGCGATCGCGGGCAGCATCGCGTTGCAGGGCCCGGTGATCACCTGGGTGGCCGACCACCGGCGCCACCACGCGTTCTCCGACCGCGACGGCGACCCGCACTCGCCGTGGGCGTACGGCACCTCGCCGCTGGCCATCGCCAAGGGTTTCTGGCACGCGCACATGGGCTGGCTGTTCGACCGGGACCAGAGCAACCAGGCGCGGTTCGCGCCGGATCTGGTGAAGGACCCGGCCATCCGCAAGGTCGACGACCTGTTCTGGCTGTGGTCGCTGGTGAGCCTGTTCGGACCGGCGCTGCTGGGCGGCCTCATCTCGTGGTCGCTGTGGGGCGCGGTGACCGCGTTCTTCTGGGCGGGCCTGGTCCGCGTGTGCGTGCTGCACCACGTCACCTGGTCGGTCAACTCGATCTGCCACATGATCGGCGAGCGCCCGTTCACCGCCCGCGACCGTTCGGCGAACTTCTGGCCGCTGGCGATCTTCTCCTTCGGCGAGTCCTGGCACAACCTGCACCACGCCGACCCGACCTCGGCCCGGCACGGCGTGAAGCGCGGCCAGATCGACATGTCGGCGCGGCTGATCTGGATGTTCGAGAAGTTCGGCTGGGTGCACGACGTGCGGTGGCCGACCCCGCAGCGGCTGGCCCGGATCGCGGCCGAGAGCAAATAACGGTGTGAATGGCAGTGCCGGTCAGTGCCGGTGAGAACCGGCATTGCCACGCACGACTACCCTGCAGTGAATGGCGGGGAGACGACGGGCGAAACGAGAAGCGGCGGTCACCGGCGCGCGGCCGGCCGCACCGGTCGCCCGGGTGCGCATGACCGGCAGCGAGCGCAGGCAGCAGTTGCTCAACGTGGCACGCGCATTGTTCGCCGAAAAAGGGTTCGACGGCACCTCGGTCGAGGAGATCGCCGCGCGGGCGAACGTGTCGAAACCGGTTGTCTACGAGCACTTCGGCGGCAAGGAAGGCATTTACGCCGTCGTCGTCGACCGGGAAACGCAGCTGCTGCTCGACCGGATGATCTCGACCCTCCACGGTGGACACCCGCGGGTGATGCTGGAGCAGGCGGCCGTCGCGTTGCTGAGCTATGTCGAGGATTCCCACGACGGTTTCCGGATTCTCGTCCGCGATTCCCCGGTCGCCAGTTCCACCGGCACCTTCTCGACGGTGCTCAACGACATCGCGAGCCAGGTCGAGCACATCCTCGCGCAGCAGTTCGCCGCGCGCGGGTACGAGGAGAAGCTGTCCGCGCTTTACGCGCAGGCGCTGGTCGGCATGGTCGCGCTCACCGGGCAGTGGTGGCTGGACGCGCGCAAGCCGAAGCGGGACGAGGTCGCCGCGCATCTGGTGAATCTCGCCTGGAACGGGTTGTCCCACTTGGAGAACAAGCCCCGGTTGCTCGGCTGAGTCCTCAGCTTCCGGACGGCGCGTTGCTCAAATCCACGACGCAGAACAGGTTGCCGTCCGGATCGGCGAGGACGACGAAGTCCGGCTCGGGCGGGTAATGCGGCCAGTCGACCCGTTGCGCGCCTAGCCCGATGAGCCGTTCCACCTCGGCGCGCTGTTCGTCCGCGGTGTCGGTGTAGAGGTCCAGGTGCAGCCGCGGCAGGGGTTCGGCGGGCGAGTCGCTTCGCATGAGGCCGAGTGCGTGCGCGCCGCCGGGATGGGCCAGCGTCTTCCACGTCGCGCTCGCCCATTCCGGATCCTCGACAAGCCCGAGTGCCTCGCACCAGAACCGCATCGCGCGTTCGACATCGGCGACTCCGAGCACCGTTGTCCCGAGTCGCAGCATCAGACCAGTTTTCCTTGCGCGTGCAGGTCGTCCAGGATCAGCTGGACCGTCGCCGACACCTGGTCGCGATCAGCATGGGCGAGCCAGCCGAACGATTCGATCTCGCTGCTCGGCTTCAGTTCGCCGGTGTACTTCGCGGTGTAGCAGGTCATCCGCACCACGACGCCGTCCGCCTTGCCGTGCGCCTGCGCTTCCCAGGTTCCGGCCAGCTGCGCGGAAGCCGGATCCAGCGTCACGCTCAGTTCCTCGGCGATTTCCCGGACCAGCGTTTCGACGTCCGACTCGCCCGCCTCGCGTTTCCCGCCCGGCAGGTACCAGGTGTCCTTGCCCGCCGAGCGCGCGGCGAGCAGCTTGCCGTCGACCACGTGCAGCCAGGCGACTTTGTCGATGGAGGGCATGTCCGCCACCCTACCTCCGCGCCCGCCGGTCGAGGTCCGCGAGCAGGATGCGCAGGAGGTCGGCGAGCTGATCGCGCTGCGCCGGGGACAGCGCGGACACCAGGGTTTCCTCGTGCTCCAGCAGATCTCCGACGGTGCGTTCGATCAGCTCGTGGCCAGCGTCGGTGAGCTCGACGTACACCCCGCGACGGTCCGAAGTGGACTTCACCCGGCGGACGTGCCCGTCGCGTTCGGCACGCGCGGTTTGCTGGGAGATCGCGCCGGGGCTGACCCGGCAGCGTTTCGCGAGTTCGCCCGCGCTGAGCCGGTACGGCGGCCCGGCCCGGCGCAGCGTGCTGAGCAGGGTGCGGGTGGAGGCGTCCATCCCGAGGTCGAGCATGGTCGCGCGCCGGTCGTCTTCCAGCAGTTTCGCGATGTGCCAGATCCGCGTGATCACGCCGATGGACGACACCGGCGTGCCCGGCCGCTCTCGCAGCCACGCCCGCTGAATCTCGTCCACCTCGTCGCTTGACGGGTTTTCCCCGCCGCCGGTACCGTCGTCCACCAGAGGTACTTTAGCAATAAAGGACGTGGGGATGAATCGGGAAGCGGTAGTAACCGGGGGCGGTACCGGAATCGGGTACGCGATCGCCGCGGCGTTTGCCAGGGCGGGTGATCGGGTCACGATCACCGGGCGGCGCGAGGACGTGCTCACCGAGGCGGCGGCGCTGCTCGGCGCGCGTGCGGTGAGCTTCGACGCGAGCGATCCCGAGGCGGTCGAGGCGGCGCGCGACCAGCTGCCCGAACGGATCGACGTGCTGGTGAACAACGCCGGCGGCAACACAGATTTCCTGCACGAAGACAGCCGAGACCTGAAAGCGCTCGACGCTGCCTGGACGGCTAATCTTCGCGCGAATCTGTTCAGCGCCGCGTTCGTGACGACGGCGCTACGGGACCGGCTGGCCGACAACGGCCGCATCGTCACGATCGGTTCGATCGCCGGGCACACCGGCGCCGAATCGTACGGCTGGGCGAAAGCCGCGGTGGAGGTGTGGAATACCGAAACCGCACGGCAATTCGGGCCGCGCGGGATCACGGCGAACATCGTCGCGCCGGGATTGATCATGGACACCGAATTCTTCCGCGGGAAACTCTCCGCTGAACGCCAGGAGCGGCTGATCGAGAACACGATGACGAAGCGCGCGGGCAAGCCGGAGGATGTCGCCGAGGTGGTGCGGTTCCTGGCTTCCCCGGAGGCCGGGCACGTCACCGGCCAGGTCGTGCACGTGAACGGCGGCGCATACGTCGGCTGACCTCAGCCGGGGGTCACGCGCAGCACTTTGTCGTTGCTGCCGTTGGAAGTCGTCACGTACAGCGAGCCGTCCGGTCCGCTTCGAGCCGCGCGCAACCGGCCGAATTTGTCGTTGAATTCCGCGGGCAGCGTCACTCCGGTGACCTTCGCGGCCGCGTCCAGGTGCAGCAGCAGGAGTTTCTGTCCCTTCAACGCGACCACGACCAGTGCGCCTTCGTTCGCGCCCCACTGTTTGCCGGTGAGGAAGGCGTCGCCGCTGGTCGCCTCGGTGATCTGGCCAGTCGTCCACAGTGGACGAACCGCGTCCGGGAACCGCTTGGTGTCGGTCATCGGCACGCTCTCGTCGTAGCTGGGGTCGGTGCCGCCCTTCGACGGATCCCAGCCGTAATTCCCGCCTGGGCGCAGGAGATTCACCTCGTCGTCGAATGCCGGTCCGTGTTCGGAGGTGATCACCTGACCGGTGCCCGGCCGGATCGCGACGCCCTGCACGTTGCGGTGCCCGTAGGTGTAGATCCGGCGTTCGTTCGGATCGGAGGAGGACTGGAAGGGGTTGCCCGGCAACGGTTCCCCGGTCTTCGCGTTGATCCGCAGCACCTTGCCGCCGAGGCTGTGCCGGTCCTGCGCGACCGTGGACCGCGCGGTGTCGCCGGTGCCGACGAGCAGCGCGCCGTCGGGAGCGAGCGTCGGGCGGCAGCCGGAATGGCGTCCGCTCGGATTCACCGGCAGCCCGGTGAGCAGGTCGCGCACCTTCGCCGCGCTCGCGCCGTCGTCGGCGAGCCGCCAGGTGACGAGCCGGACGTCCACCGCGCGGCCGTTTTCCTGGTGGGTCTGGCAGGTGGTGAACTCGCGTGAGGTCGCGAAGTCCGCCGCCAGCACCAGACCCATCAGGCCGCCTTCGCCCTGCACGAGGACGTCGGAGAAATCGGCGCGCACGTCGGTCGTCCGGCCGTCGCGGACCAGCGCGAGCTTGCCGGGCCGCTGCGGCACGAGGAGCGAACCGTCGGGCAGGAAGGCGACGTCCCAGGCGTGTTCGAGGCCGTCCGCGACCTCCTGCACGGCGAACCGGCCCTGCTCCGGCTTGGCCGGGGCGGGGGCCGAGGCGGGCGCCGCCGAGCAGGCGGCGAGCAGCAGGGCCGAGGCGAGCACCGCGACGAGACGCATGGGTCCAGCATGCCCCGATTCAGCCGCCGGGACGTACCAATCCGGATTCATACGCGAACACGACCGCGTGCACCCGGTCGCGCAGCCCGAGCTTGTTCAGCAACCGGCCGACGTGCGTTTTCACCGTCGTCTCGCCGATGAACAGCGTCCCGGCGATCTCGGTGTTCGACAGTCCGCGCGCGATCAGGCCGAGCACGTCCTTCTCGCGTTCGGTCAGCGTCTCCAGTTTCTGCTCGTCCAGCGGCGTCCGGTGCGCGCTGAGATAGCGGTCGAGCAGGCGTTTCGTGACCGACGGCGACACCATCGCGTCGCCGCGCAGCACGCCGCGGATCGCCACCAGCATCTCGTCCGACGGCGCGTCCTTGACCAGGAATCCGCTGGCCCCGGCGCGCAGCGCGGAGTAGGCGTACTCGTCGAGGTCGAAGGTCGTGATCACCAGGACCGAGGTGTCCGGCAGTTCGGCGCAGATCTGCGCGGTGGCCGCGACGCCGTCGAGCACCGGCATCCGGACGTCCATCAGCACGAGGTCCGGCCGTCGCGCGCGGGCGAGTTCGACGGCTTCCGCGCCGTCGCCCGCCTCGGCGACCACCTCCAGGTCGGGCTGGCTGTCGACGATCATCCGCAGCCCGACGCGCACGAGTTCCTGGTCATCGCAGATCAGCACGGACGTCATGCGGCGTCCGTCCGCAGCGTGGCCGCCACGCGGTAGCCGCCGTCCGGCAACTCGCCGGTTTCGAGCTTGCCGTGGTACATCGCGACGCGCTGCGCCATGCCGGTGAGGCCGCGCCCGGACCCGGGCAGTCCCGCCGCGGCCGGTTGCCGTCCGCCGGAATTGGTCACCTCGACGCGGATTTCCGGACCGGCGAAGGCGACCCGGACCCGGCCGGTCGCGTCGGGCGGCGCGTGTTTGAGCATGTTGGTCAAGGCCTCCTGAACGATGCGGTACGCCTGAAGCGCGACGCCGGCGGGCAGGTCGGCGATGTCGCCGTCGACTTCGAGCGTGATGTCGCGGCCGGACTGTGCGACGAGCGTGCGCAACTGGTCGAGCGTCGGCTGCGGAGCGCGCGCGGGTTCGCCAGCATGCATCACTTCTAACAGCCGCCGTAGCTCGGCGAGCGCGGAACGGCCGGTTTTGCTGATGGTGTCGAGCGTACGGTCGACAGCATCCGGATCGTGATGGCGCGCGAGCTTCGCTCCTTCGGCGTTCAGGACGATCACGCTCATGCTGTGTGCGAGTACGTCGTGAAGCTCGCGCGCGATCCGTGTGCGCTCTTCGGCGACTGAAGCGCGACTGCGGGCTTGTTCCTCGGACGCCGCTAACTCCGCTCTTAACCGTTCTTCTTCGGACAGTTGCTCTTTCGTGCGGAAGAACGCGCCGAGCGCCCACGCTGCCAGGTACAGCGGCAGTGGGCCGAAGATGGTGAGCGTCGGGTTCAGGGTGTTGGCACCCCAGGTGAATCCCCAGAAAGTGTCCAGGCCGACGACAGCTACCGCGAAGCCGATGAACCATCTGTCGCCCGCTTTGACGAGCGTGTACAGCATGACTGCCATCGCGAGGTCGCTGCGGCCGCGGTCGTACGCCCAGATCTCGTTCGTATAGACGACAGCGACTCCGATGAGGATCAGGAGCGCGACAGTGCGCGGATAGCGGCGACGCACCAACAGCGGCAGCAGGAACAGCATCGACACCATGCGGATCGGCCAGGTCGCCTGATCCGCGATGTTGGGACCGAAGGCGGCGAAGACGGCGTACAGCGGCAAGTCGAGCAGCCAACGCTGCTTGCGTCCCCACATCACCAGTCCACGCACGAAACGAACGTAACTCGCGGACGTCGTCGCGCGCGTCGTTCCGGAGGATGGCGGTGGTCCTCCGAGCGGACGACTTTTCCCGCCGACCGAGTCGATCCGCGATGACCGAGCCGCTTCCTACCGTACAAAACATGTCGATTACCAGGGAGTTCTTCCGGCATCCGATGCGTACCGGCGCGATCGCCGCCAGCTCGGCACGGCTGGCCGGAGTGATGACTGCCGGGCTGGGCGTCGAAAGCGCGCACAGCGTCGTGGAGCTAGGGCCGGGAACGGGCGTGTTCACCGAAGCGCTGCTTCGCATCCTTCAGCGCGACGCGCATTTCACTGCGGTCGAAATCAACAGGCACCTCGTACAGGAGCTTCGCGAGCGATTCCCGTCGCTGCACGTTGCGGAAGGCTCCGCGGAACACGTCGCTGCGTACGTGACCATGCCAGTCGACGTGGTCGTCTCCGGCCTGCCGTGGACAGCCATGCACGCCGCACCACAGGCTGCGGTACTGAATGCCGTCTGCGAAGTGCTGTCGCCACAAGGCCGCTTCACCACCTTCGCGTACGCGCACACCGCGTGGACGCCGCCAGCGCGTCGGTTCGCACGGTTGCTGCGAAGCCGCTTCGCGGTTGTCGAACGCACCAGTGTGGTTTGGCGGAACCTGCCGCCGGCGTACGTGTACCGCGCGGCTTTGCCGGTGCGGTCGGGACTGGACCGCTATGGACAGCCTGCTTCAGCCGCTTCTTGACGCTCCCGCGCCGCTCGTCTACCTGATCTGCGCGCTGGTGATCATGGCCGAGACGGCGCTGTTGCCCGGCATCGTGCTGCCGACGCTGTCCACCTTGCTGCTCATGGGTTTCCTTGTGCAGCGCGGGACTTTACAGCTGTGGCCAGCGCTCACGGTCTGCGTTGTGTCGGCGTTAGCGGGGGACCAGCTCGCGTACTGGGAGGGACGACTGTGGGGTCCGAAGCTGCGACGGTCGCGCGTAGGACAGCGGATCGGCGAAGCGAAGTGGGACAAGGCTGAAGCGACCGTCGCGCGTTATGGCGTGCCAGCAGTAGTCCTAGGGCGGTGCCTCGCGGGCGTACGCACTCTCGTGCCGCGCGTCGCCGGTTCCGCCGGACTGTCGTACCGACGCTTCTTCATCGGGAGTGTGTGCGCGGCAGTGCTGTGGGCGGGGGTGGAGCTGACGTTGGGTCAGGTCACCGGGTGGGTCGCGCCTTGAGCAGTTCCGCGGTGGAAGCGTCGGCGGGCAGGAAGGTTTCGAGGCTCAGCTCGGCGACCGTCACGTCGACCGCCGTGGCGAAGTGCGTGATCGCGGTGAGCAGCCGCAGTTCGCCCGCCGAGCTGGACAACTGCAGCGGCACGGCGAACCCGAGGTGGTCGCCGGACGGTTCGCCGGGCGACGGCAGGTAGCCGGTGAGTTCGTCCAGCAACGCCTGATGGCGCGGGTCGGGTCCGTTCGCCAGACCTCGGCGAGGACGTTCGAGCACGTGCTGCGCCCAATCGGCGAAGTTCTGGATCCGCGGCGCCATCCCGCGCGGGTGCAACGCCAGCCGCAGCACGTTGACCGGCGGTTCCAGCAGCTCCGCCGCGACATCCTCGGTGAGCAGGCCGAAGCTGTCGTTCGCCGCGACGAGATCCCCGTAGCGGTTCACGACCAGCGCCGGATACGGCTCGTGCCCGGCGAGCAGCGCGCGCAGCGACTCCAGCACCGGCGTCAGCGCGGGGTCGTCCATCCGGGTTTCGGGGTAGACCGGCGCGTATCCGGCGGTCAGCAGCAAGGCGTTGCGCTCGCGCAGCGGCAGGTCGAGCGCCTCGGCGACGCGCACCACCATGCCCCGGCCGGGCAGCGAACGGCCGCGTTCCATGAAGCTGACGTGGCGCTGCGTCGTCCCGGCTTTCAGCGCGAGGTCGAGCTGGCTGAGCCGACGGCGGGAACGAGCGTCGCGCAAGGCGTCGGCGAACGAAGTGGGCACTGCGCGATTCTGGCCGGTGCTCGTGTCCGCCTGCCATTCCCCGCAGGGAATTGCCGGGACGCCCGGCCGCGCTGGATCGTCGGCGACGTGGAATTCGGACTTCTTCTTCCTGCCGGACAGGCACAGCTCGAAGCAGGCGGCACCCCGCGTGCCCTCGTCGCATTGGCCCGCGAAGCCGAACGGCTCGGATTCGCGTCGATCTGGGCCGGTGACTCGCTTTCCCGTCCCCGGATCGAACCGCTCACCCTGCTCACCGCGGTCGCGCAGGCCACCGAACGCGTCACCGTCGGCACTGCCGTGCTGCTGCCCGCACACCGCAATCCGGTGCAGACCGCGATGACGCTCGCGTCCGTCGACCTGATCTCCGAAGGACGGCTGGCGGTCGGCGTCGGCGCGGGCTTCCCCGGCTTCAGCGAGCGGGAGTTCGAGCTGGCCGGGGTCGACTTCCGGACGCGGTTCTCGCATCTGGACGACGTCGTCACGCTCTGGCGCGAGCTGTGGACCGGGCAGCCGCAGTCGTTCCACGGCAAGGTGCTGCACTACGACTGGCTGCCGCCGGCGGTCCGGCCCGCGCGCCCCGGTGGTCCGCCGATCTGGCTGGGCGGCGCGACGCCGGCCGCGCTCCGCCGAACCGCGCTGCGTTACGACGGCTGGCTCCCGTATCCGCCGGACCCCGCGGACTACGCGTCCGGCCTCGCGACGATCCGCGCAGCCAGCGATCGCCCGGTCACGCCGTCGCTGTTCCTGACGGTCTACGTCGACCCTGACCCGCGCCGCGGCCGTCGCGTTCTGGAGGACTACGCGCAGGCGACCTACCGGCGTCCGTTGGCACAGATCAGCACCATCCAGGCGACCGTGACCGGCCCGATCTCGGAAGTCGCGGCAGCGGTGCGCCGCTACGCCGAGGCCGGAGCGGAGCACGTGCTGCTGCGCGTCGGCTCCCTCGAACCCGGCGCGGTCGAGCAGCAGCTGCCCCTGTTGGCGGAGGTGATCGCCGGGGAGCGAAAACTTGTCGGTGCCGCGACGTAGGCTGGGATGGTGACCGACGCTGTACTGTCCGGACTCCTCCAAGCCATCCTTCCCGACCCGGCGCTGCGCGGCGTTGTCGAGCGCGCCGGCGCCCCACTGCTCGAACTGCAAGGCGCTGTCGCCGTACGGCAGCTCGTGGCCGCCGCGCTGGCCGAAGACCCCGAGCGCGGCGGCGCGGGCCGTCCGGTGCTGGCCGTCACCGCCACCGGACGCGAGGCCGACGAGCTCACCGCGTCGCTCGGCGCGCTGCTCGGCCCCGATCGCGTGGCCGACTTCCCGTCCTGGGAGACGCTGCCGCACGAGCGCCTTTCGCCGCGCGCGGAC
Organism: Amycolatopsis sp. La24; assembly: GCF_029087445.1. NCBI lineage: Bacteria > Bacillati > Actinomycetota > Actinomycetes > Pseudonocardiales > Pseudonocardiaceae > Amycolatopsis > Amycolatopsis sp. La24. The sequence continues at coordinate 45,228 of NZ_JARACH010000049.1, read as the reverse complement.
ACGGTCGGGCGGCGGCTGGAAGTGCTGCACCGCCTGCACACCGGAGACGACGAACTGCGGGTCGTGGTCGCGACCGTGCGCAGCCTCATCCAGCCGATGGCCCCCGGGCTCGGCTCGCTCGCGCCGATCGACCTGGTCGTCGGCGAGGAACAGAGCTTCGAGGACCTGCTCGAACGGCTTGTCGAGCTGGCGTACACGCGTGTGGACATGGTCGAGAAGCGCGGCGAGTTCGCGGTCCGCGGCGGCATCCTCGACCTGTTCGGGCCCACCGCGCAGCATCCGGTCCGCGTCGAGTTCTGGGGCGACGAGGTCAGCGAGATCCGCGCGTTCGCGGTGTCCGACCAGCGCTCGCTGCCCGGCGAGATCCAGCGGGTCACCGCGCCGCCGTGCCGCGAGCTGCTGCTCACGCCGGACGTCAAGGAGCGCGCGGCGGAGCTCGCCACCACGTACGAGGCCGACGCGCACCTGGCCGAAATGCTCACCAAGCTGTCCGGCGGCATCCCGGTCGAGGGCATGGAAGCGCTCATCCCGGTCCTCTGCGAGGGCGAGCTGGCGCTGCTCACCGACGCGATGCCGCAGGGCAGTCACGTGCTGCTGGCCGATCCGGAGAAGATCCGCGCCCGCGCGGCCGACCTCGTCCGCACCGGGCAGGAGTTCCTCGAGGCCTCCTGGACCACCGCCGCGGCGGGCGGACAGGCCCCGATCGACCTCGGCGCGTCGGCGTACCGCGATCTGGCCGAGATCGCGTCGCACGCGCAGGAGACAAAGCGCCCGTGGTGGACGCTCACCCAGCTGACCAGCGAAGACCCGGATGTCTACCGCGTCGGCATCGAGCCCGCGCCCGCCTACCGGGGCGAGCTGGAACGCGCGATGACCGACCTGCGCGCGCACCTCGCGTCCGGCGGCACCGGCGTGCTCGTCGTCGCCGGGCAGGGCACCGCCAGCCGCGCGGTCGAGCAGCTGATGGCCGCCGAGGTCCCGGCGAAACACGTCGAGGTGCTCGCCGACGTCCCGCCGGCCGGGGTCGTCACGGTCACCTGCGGCGGGCTCGCGGAGGGCTTCGTCTCGCCGGAGCGCGCGCTCGTGGTGCTGTCCGAGGCCGACCTGACCGGCCGCGGCGCCACCGCCGGATCGTCCACAAAGGACTTGAACACCAAGATGCCGTCGCGCCGCCGCGGCGCGGTCGACCCGCTGGCGCTCAAGGCGGGCGACTACGTGGTGCACGACCAGCACGGCATCGGCCGGTTCGTCGAGATGGTGCAGCGCACGGTCGCCGGCGCGACCCGCGAGTACCTGCTGCTGGAGTACGCGTCGTCCAAGCGCGGCCAACCCGGGGACCGGCTGTTCGTGCCCACCGACCAGCTCGACGAGGTGTCCCGCTACGTCGGCGGCGAACTGCCCACGCTCAACAAGCTCGGCGGCTCGGACTGGAAGAACACCAAGGCACGCGCCAAAAAGGCGGTCAAAGAGATCGCCGCGGAACTGGTGCAGCTCTATGCGGCCAGGCAAGCCGCGCCCGGACACGCGTTCGGCGCGGACACGCCGTGGCAGTCCGAGCTGGAAGACGCCTTCCCGTTCACCGAGACCAACGACCAGCTCGCGGCCATCGACGAGGTCAAGTCGGACATGGAACGCGGCGTCCCGATGGACCGGGTGATCTGCGGCGACGTCGGCTACGGCAAGACCGAGATCGCGGTGCGCGCGGCGTTCAAGGCGGTGCAGGACGGCAAGCAGGTGGCCGTGCTCGTGCCGACCACGCTGCTCGCGCAGCAGCACCTGAACACGTTCACCGAGCGCATGCGGTCGTTCCCGGTCACCATCAAGGGCCTTTCGCGGTTCACGCACAAGGCCGAATCGGACCGGATCCTCGAACAGCTCGCCGACGGCGAGGTCGACATCGTCATCGGCACGCACCGGCTGCTGCAGACCGGCATCCGCTACAAGGACCTCGGCCTCGTGATCGTGGACGAGGAGCAGCGGTTCGGCGTGGAGCACAAGGAACACATCAAGGCGCTGCGCACGCACGTCGACGTGCTGACCATGTCGGCGACGCCGATCCCGCGCACGCTCGAGATGTCGCTGGCGGGCATCCGCGAGATGTCGACCATCCTCACCCCGCCGGAAGACCGGCACCCGATCCTGACCTACGTCGGCGCATACGACGACAAACAGGTCGGCGCCGCGGTCCGGCGCGAGCTGCTGCGCGATGGCCAGGTGTTCTACGTGCACAACCGGGTGTCGTCGATCGAGAAGGCGGCGAAGCGGATCCGCGAACTGGTGCCGGAGGCGCGCGTCGTCACCGCGCACGGGCAGATGAACGAGGACAAGCTCGAAAAGATCATCCAGGGCTTCTGGGAAAACGAGTACGACGTCCTCGTCTGCACCACGATCGTCGAGACCGGCCTGGACATCTCCAACGCCAACACGCTGATTGTGGAACGCGGCGACATGCTCGGCCTCGCCCAGCTGCACCAGCTGCGCGGCCGGGTCGGGCGCGGCCGCGAACGCGGGTACGCGTACTTCCTGTACCCGCCGGAAGCGCCGCTCACCGAAACCGCGCACGACCGGCTCGCCACCATCGCGCAGAACACCGAACTCGGCGCGGGCATGGCGGTCGCGATGAAGGACCTCGAAATCCGCGGCGCGGGCAACATCCTGGGCGCGGAACAGTCCGGGCACATCGCGGGCGTCGGATTCGACCTGTACGTCCGGCTCGTCGGCGAAGCGGTCGAGGCTTTCCGGCGGCACGCGGGCGCGGAGCCGGCGGAGGACGAGGAACTGGCCGAAGTCCGCGTCGACCTGCCCGTGGACGCGCACATCCCGCACGACTACGTCCCCGGCGAACGGCTGCGGCTGGAGGCATACCGCAAGATCGCCGCAGCCCCGGACACTGCGGCCCTCGACGCGGTACGCGAGGAATTGGTCGACCGCTACGGCCAGCCACCCGCCCCCGTAACCCGCCTACTCGCAGTCGCAGCGTTCCGGCACGCCTGCCGTGCCGCGGGCGTCACCGAGGTCGCGGCACAAGGCAACACGATCCGGTTCGCGCCGCTGCCGTTGATGGACTCGCAGCTGGTGCGGCTGAAACGCTTGTACCCCAAGGCGTTGTACAAGGCGATCACCAACACGGTGTCGGTGCCGAAGCCGACCGAAGGCCCAGCCGGCGGCCGAATGGGCGCGCCGGTGCTGCGGGACCAGGAACTGCTCGACTGGTGCACGAAGCTGTTGGCGCAGTTGACGAAAACCCCAGCCGCGGTGTGAGCGCTGCGGCGTGCCTCGCCTGATCCGCCGCCGGTACCCGCGGCGGTCTCGATGGCGAGGCACCGCCGCGGCACTCGGGCTCCCGAACCGCGGACCTAACCCCGAGCGGTTTCGGCGGGACGAGGTTCTGCCGCTCTGGCTGCGGCGTGCTTTCCGCGGCCAAGCGTCAGCTAGCCGAAACCCCGGCGGTTGCGCCGTGGCCAGCCGCAGCGCCACTTCCTCCTGTGGCGTAGGCAGTGCCCCGCGGCCGGACATCGGCAACGGCCGTGGATGCCGTGGCACCCGGGCTCCCGAACCGCCGCCGCGGGCCTGACCCACCGTGCTGCCGTACGAAATCGGCGCGCGGCGGTCTCCCTGGCGAGCTTCTACTGCTCTGGCCACGGCGTGCTTTCCGTGGCCAGGCGTCAGCTGGTCGAGCAGACCTCGAACCCCGGTGGTTGCGCCGTGGCCAGCCGCAGCGCCGCTTCCTCCTGTGGCGTAGGTAGCGCCCCGCACCCGGACATCGGCAACGGCCGTGGATGTCGCGGCACCCGGGCTCCCGAACCGCCGCCGCGGCCCGGATACACGAGCAGCCCGCGTTCCGGATCCGGCACCGCGTCGAGGGCGGCGGTCACCGCAGGCAGGTGTCGGAAGCGATCCCGTGCCTCTTCCGACGCAAACTCGATCTCCAGCGTCACGCCCCAGCGATGGACGTGCCACGTCCACTGCTCGGCGCCGTGGGTCAGCGCGGCCTCGGTCAGACGGTCGCCGTGAGCACGTTGCCACGCGCTCGCCGCGAAGGCCCCGTCGAGGACTTCGATCGACAACCAAGAGTCCATATGTCGACAATAGCCCGCTGAATGCCTCGATGGTGTTGCGTTTCGAGGCCATGTGAGAGGGTAGGGCCTGTGATGCGGATCATGGGGCGCCGCCGTGCGCTGGGCGCCGTTCTCGCCGGAGCTTTCCTCCTCGCCGGATGCGGTACCGGCCCCAGTCAGGTGGGCATGGCCGCGGTCGTCGACGGTCAGGTCACCACCATCGACCAGGTTCAGGCGCTGCTCGACCGCGCTGTGCAGGAGCAGCCGTACGCCCGGCAGCTCGCGTCGCGGCACCAGCTCGACCTCGTCGGGCGCGAGATCGTCCGGCAGACGCTGCTGCACGAGGTCGTCGTGAAGGCCGCGCAGAAGGAAGGCATTGCCGTCGACGAGGCCACCGTCAGCGAGGCCATGCAACAAGATCCGCTCGCGTCGCCGGTGCCCGAGGCCGTCACGCAGGACCAGTCCGCGGCGGTCACCCAGCTCGTCTGGCGGCTGCGCGATCACCGCGAGGCCATCACCGACCAGTACCTGCAGCAGCGGATCGCGCTGAAGTACCTCCCGACGCTCTCGGTGAACTTCGACTACACCAGCATCGGCGCGCCGACCTCGGAGAGCCAGGCCCCGTCGATCGACCCGAAGGCCGCGCGCAGCCAGGCCATCGCCAAGGCCGAGGAGTACGCGAGCGACCCGGGCAAGATCCAGGCCGACATCCAGAGCGGCGCGCAGGGCAACGTGGGCCAGCAGGCTCCCGCGCTGTCGTCGCCGCAGGACGCCGCGACCGTGCTGTTCGGCGTGCCGGCGAACACCGCGATCGCGTTCCAGCCGAATCCGGCGAGCGCGCCGACCTGGTGGGTCACCGCCGTGGTGCGGAAGCGGACGACGGACGCGAAGGTCGCCACCGACCAGGTCCAGCAGCCGACCGCGGCTCAGCTGGGTGCGATCGGCGTGCGGATGCTCCAGCCGTACGTTGGCAACGTGGACTTCAAAATCAACCCGCGCTACGGCGTGTGGGACGCAGTCGGCATGAACCTCGCCCCCAGCGCGGCCGAGGTGACGGGCGTGGCCGTGCCGCTGCACGGCGGTGCCCCGGCGCAGCAGTGACCGGCACGGTAATCCTGGTCCGCGGCGCGACCCTGCCCGCGGCCGCTCTGCCCCTGCTTCGCACCAGTGCCGTGTACGCCGCGACCGACGTCGATCCGGCGCAGTTCGGTGTCCCGCCGGTCGGCGAGTCCTTCGCGGACATCGTGCTGCTAGCCGCTTCCCGCACCGAACCCACCGCGGCCGCCATGCTCGCCACCGGTGCCCGGTTGATCGAAACCCCCGTGCCCCCGCTCGTCGAAGCGGTCGAGGTCATGGACCGCCTGCGCTCACCCGGCGGCTGCCCGTGGGACGCCCGGCAGACGCACGAATCCCTCCGCCAGTACCTGGTCGAGGAAACGTACGAACTGCTGGAAGCCATCGAGGACAACGACCGCGCGGCCCTGCGCGAGGAACTGGGCGACGTCCTCCTCCAGGTCTTGTTCCACGCCCGCGTAGCCGCCGAACACGGCCGCGCGCCCTTCACCATCGACGACGTGGCCAGCGACCTAGTGGACAAACTGGTAGGCCGCCACCCCAACGTCTTCGCCGACGCGGCCCGCATCGCCTCGGCGGAGCACCAGGAACTGAAGTGGGAAGAGCTGAAACAGGCCGAGAAGCAACGCAAGTCCATTGTGGACGGCGTCGCACTGGGTCAGCCGGCGGTCGCCCTGGCCGGAAAACTGGGCCAGCGCAGCGGCCGGGCGGGCATCCCGCTGGATCTGTTCCCGCAAGACTCCTCGGCTCCAGCCCAACTCTTCCGAACGGCAGCCACCGCCCGTCGGGGCGGCTTGGACCCCGAAGGCGAACTGCGGGCGGTAGCGAAGCAGTTCGCCCGCGACATCCGCGCGGCGGAGACGGCCGCCCGGAAAGCCGGAGTCGAACCGGCGACGCTGGAGGCTGAAGGCTGGCGAAAGTTCTGGCCTTCGGCTTGAGCCGGTTTCGCTGCGCCGCTTGAGTTTTGCGCGAGGGCGTGATCGACGGCTGGCGGGGTTTCGCCGGGGGATTTGGCGCGTCGCTTGCTTTCTCCCGGGCGTGATGGTGTCTGGTGCGCGGCTTGCTTTCCTCGGGGCCTGCTGCGATCCTCGCCCGTGCCGTGCCGTGCCGTGCCGTGCCGTGCCGTGCCGTGCCGTGCCGTGCCGTGCCGTGCCGTGCCGTGCCGTGCCGTGCCGTGCCGTGCCGTGCCGTGCCGTGCCGTGCCGTGCCGTGCCGTGCC
>NZ_JARACH010000049.1:0-38783 GCF_029087445.1 Amycolatopsis sp. La24 | reverse complement strand
GCCGTGCCGTGCCGTGCCGTGCCGTGCCGTGCCGTGCCGTGCCGTGCCGTGCCGTGCCGTGCCGTGCCGTGCCGTGCCGTGCCGTGCCGTGCCGTGCCGTGCCGTGCCGTGCCGTGCCGTGCCGTGCCGTGCCGTGCCGTGCCGTGCCCGCAGCAGTTGCTCATGCCCGCTGCCCGGAGTCCGCGAGTGCCGACGCGGCTTCCAACCGGCATCAACACTCCCGACAACCCAGCCGTGCGCTGCCAGCCCCTCACTCCTGCGCGCCCTCTGCTCGCGCGCATCCCACGCACCCGCGCTCACCTGCGCCGTGGCAACCACCAGGCTTTCCCCAGCCACACCGCCCGCGCCAAAGCTCCCCACCCAACCCCGCACGCCACTCCGGCTTCTAGCACCTCGGCCACCCCTCCGCCGAATATCCGCCTCACTCGAACGACGGAGCCCCGCCCCATCCACGCACGCCCCCACCACCCCCGCGCCACGATGATGTCCGGCAGCCCCGATGAGAAATGTGACCCAGATCACTCATTTCAGAGAACCGTAAGCGCGGAGGTGGCGTCTTGCCGGGTGTGAAGCACAAGCCACCCAGGGAGCCGGACGAGGAACGCCTCCTCCGGCGCACCGCCCGCGGTGATCGTGCGGCGTTCGAAGAGCTCTACCGCCGCACCTCGCCGTGGCTCGCGATACGCCTGCGGCACCGCTGCTCCGATGACCAGATCATCGCGGAGGTGATGCAGGAGACCTACCTCGCCGTGTGGCGCGCCGCGGGTTCGTTCGCGGGCGTCGTCGCCGGCGGTTCCGCCGTGGGCTGGGTGTGGACGATCGCGGTGCGCCGCCTCATCGACGCGTTCCGGCGGCGGGCGCATCACGCGCATCCGCCGCCCGGGGTGCACGAGTCGCTGTCCGCGCCCGCCGCCGAGGAGGAGGCGCTGGCGAGCACGGTCGGCGATTCGGTCGGCGACGCCTTGCGCAGTCTCGCGCCCGAATTGCGCGAGGTCCTGCAAGCCATGGCGCTCGACGGATTGTCGGTACGGGAAACCGCGATCCTGCTCGGCCTGCCCGAGGGCACGGTCAAAACCCGGGCCCGCCGCGCCCGGATCGCGATGCGGGAGGCGTTGTCGTGAAACCAGGACTGTCTGAAGGAGGTCAAGCCATGAACCACGTATCCGACCGGATGCTCGCCGGCTACGTCGCCGGCCGGGACCTGCCGGGCGACGAGGCATGGGCGATCGAAGGGCACCTGGAGAACTGCGCGCAGTGCCGGGCGCGGCTCGCCGGCGCGTCCACCGCCGAGGTGACCGGTCTGCTCGACACCGTGTGGGCCGGGCTGGAACCGGACCTCGCCCAAGCACCGCAGCCGATGCCGCGCCGGGCCGCGGCGTGGCTGCATTGCTGGGCGACTCCGGTGATGATGCCGTGGCTGTTGATGGTCCTCGTGGTCGGCGCGCTGTCGGTCTACCTCGACCGGTCACTGCACGACGGGCTGTCGTTCGTGCAGCTGCTTTCCCCGGTGTTGCCGGTCTTCGGGGTGGCGGCGGCGTGGACGCGCGGGCTCGATCCGTCGTACGAACTCACCGCGGCCACCCCGCGCGCCGGGCTGGAGCTGATCCTGCGCCGGACCACGGCGGTCGTGGTGCCGGTGCTGGCGGTGCTGCTCGCCGCCGGCTGGCTGGTCGGCGCGCGGATGGGATTCGGGCTGTTGCCGAGTCTCGCGTTCACCACGGGGACTCTCGCGCTCGGCACGTTCATCGGCGTCGCCTGGGCGGCGTCGATCCTGGTCGGCCTGTGGCTCGGCGCGCTGGTGGTGCCGAGCGTCGCGTTCGGGAGCTCGGTCCTGCTGCAGGACGTCGCCTGGCCGGGCTGGCTGGCGGCCGCCGTCGTCGCGACCGTGTTCGTAGTGCTTCGCCGGAACACCTTCACGCAGCTTGCTGCGCATCACTGACGGAAACGAGAGGGGACACCGATGCGGGCTGTGGAAGCCGCCGAGGTCGCTCCGGCGACCTACGCCTGGGAAATCCAGGCACAGGGACTGAAAGTGCGGGTCGGCCGCAAGAAGATGGCGGTCGACGGCCTCGACCTCGCGCTCGGCACGGGCGTGCACGGGCTGCTCGGGCCGAACGGTGCGGGCAAGACCACCTTGATCCGCACCCTCGCCACGGTGCTGCGGCCGACCGAAGGCAAGCTCGCGCTGCTCGGAGAGCCCGTCGGGGGGCACTTCGACCAGCGCGGCCTGCGTCGCCGGATCGGCTATCTGCCGCAAACCTTCGGGTACTACAAGCGGTTCACCGTCCGCGAATTCGTCGAATACATGGCGTGGCTCAAGGAAATGCCCAAGCACGAGGTGCCGGGCGCGGTCCAGCGCGCGATCGAGCGGGTCGGTCTCGCCGAACGCGCCGGGGACAAAATGAAGACCCTGTCCGGCGGCATGATCCGCCGGGTCGGCATCGCGCAGGCGATCGTGAACGACCCGGTGGTGCTGCTGCTCGACGAACCCACCGCCGGGCTCGATCCGGCGCAGCGGCTGCGTTTCCGGGAGTTGCTGCAGGAAATCGGCCGGGACGCGTGTGTCGTCGTGTCCACCCACCTGGTCGAAGACGTCGCCGCGGCGTGCTCGGACGTCGTCCTGTTCGCCGACGGGAAGCTGGTTTTCCAAGGCACGCCAGCCGATCTGGCCTCGGCCGGCAGCGAGGCGGACGTCGGCGACAGCCCGATAGAACGCGGCTATTCGGCGCTGCTCGGCCACGCACAGGGAAAGGGGTCCTGGTGATGAGCGTGTTCCGGATCGAACTCCGGCGCACCGTCGCTCCCTGGATACCCGTCGCGATGCTCGTGGTCAGCCTGGGACTGCTGCTGTTCTCGCGCGGGCCGTGGAGCCACGGTTCCGCGGCCTGGAACGAGACCTGGCTGACCGCGGTGCGGTGGCCTCGCTATCTGCTGGTGCTGATGTGGCCGATCATCGTGGGAGCCTCGGCGATCCAGGGCATGCGAGATGCCCGCGCGGGTGTCGTCGAACTGTTCGGCTCCACGCCCCGGCCCGCCGGGCAGCGAGCCGCCAAGCTCGGCCTTGCCCTCGGTCTCGCCGCGGCCGTCGGCTACCTGGTGCTCGTCGTCGCCGGGGTCGGTCAGGTCGTGGCGACGGGCGGACTGTTCACCACGGCGTGGGTGATGCAACTGGTGCTCGGCGTGCTGTCCGTGCTCGCCGGTGTCGCGCTCGGGCTTGGCGTCGGGCGGCTTCTGCCGTATCCGATCACCGCGCCGGCGCTGGCCGTGCTCGTGCTGGCCGGCGGCCTCTTCACCCAGGTGTCGGGGGTGAACGGGGTGGCGCCGAACGCGGTGGCGTTGCTGGGGATCGGGCAAGTGGAGCCGCATGGCCCGTTCGATCTGCCGAAGCCCGCGGTGGAGATCGGGCAGCTGGCCTGGCTGCTCGGGATCGCCGCGGCCGGGATCGTGCTGCTGCTGGCCAGTTCGGCGCGGATCCGGGTGCTCGCGCTGCTTCCGATGGGGGCCGGGCTGGCGGTGGCTTTGCCGCTCTTCCCCGCGTCGTCGGCCGAAAACTACGTCCCGGACGAGACGGCAGCCGCTCTCGTCTGCGACGGTCCGGTGTGCGTGACGCGATTGCACGAGGACTGGTTGTCCACTGTGGCCGGTCCAGGCAAGGAAGTACTGCAGCGACTGGAGAAACTGCCACAACACCCGACGCGGGTAGAGGAATCGACAGAGCCGTACCGGAACAACAAGGTGGGCCCGCGAGATCCGTCCCGGGTGCTGCTGCAGCAAGACAGTACTGCGCTGTACCACGAAAGCGGCCCCAGCCTCACCATGACGCTGCTTCGCGGTGCCGGGACAATGCCGTGTCACGCGGCGTCCTACGGAGGTGAGCGAAACGACCGGGAGGACGCTGCGCGCTGGGTAATGGCGCAGTGGCTGGCCGGCTCGTACTCTCCGCCGCCTTCGTACGCTGCGCCTCAGGCATGGACGGACTCAGCGTGGGCAGCCCTTAACGCAGTACCAGAGCCGGAGCAGACCGCCCGCGTGGCCGCCGCTCGGCAACTGGAGCTGACCTGCACCGGTGACCCGCTGAAGGTCCTCATGGAAGGTGCCCGCTGATGCGGTGGACAGCGCTGTACGCGCGTTCGCGCCACCTCGCAGTGTCGCTGGCGGCGGTGTTGCTCTGTGCCGTCGTTCTCCCGCCGCTGCTGGGCGACAACTGGGCGACGCTTTTCGCGACCTTCACCCTCGGTGCCGCGGTCGCGGTGGCAGGCGTGGGTCTCAGCGGACAGGACATCGACTTGGACCGCACGGCCTCTTTCCGCTGGCCGCCCCGCCGGCTCGGGCACCTGCTGCTGATCGGTGCGGTAGCCGGTGGAGTAATGGTTGCGGCACAAGGCTTTGTCGACCATCCCATGGAATCCGGCTGGATCCTCCGCAACGCGGCCGGGCTCATCGGCCTGACCGGGCTGGCGGCCACGCTGTTCGGCGGCCAGTTCGGCTGGACGCTGCCCTTGGGCTGGGCGATGACGGCGATATTCGTCCCGAGCGCCGTCGGCCAGGCCTACGACTTCGTGGCTTGGCCGATGGCGACGGCAGCCTCCGCCGCGGCGTGGTGGACGGCCGGGCTGCTGTTCGCGGCGGGAACGGCGGCGTACACGGTGGCGGGTGCGCGCAGATGAACCAGCGGAACGTCGAGCCGGGCGCAGTCCCGTCCCTCCCCCGGGCAGGGGCGGGACTGCGGGCCGGCGCGGCGTCAGACGTTCCGGTTGTTCGGCTTCACCTCCAGCGGCTCGCGGTCGGGATCTTCGATGCCGAGGCTGATGATCCGTTGCGGGTGAATACGGATGACGGCTCCGTCGAGGTGACCGTCCGGTTCGAAGGCGTCCGGCACCGCTTCCGCCCGGCCGCGGATCTCCAGGCAGCGGATGCGCATGGGGCTCGTCGAGGGCTGGTCGTCGATCACGATGGCGACCTGGCCGTTGGCCTCGACGTTGCGGTATTTCCGGCTTTTCGTGAGGTGGTACCCGGAGACGTCGATGGTCTGCGTCTCCGGGTTCCAGGTGAACGCGACCGGGCTGACCTGCAGAGTTCCGTTCGGCTGCTGAGTGGCGACCCGGGCAAGCGGCTGGGTGGCCAGGTAGGTGAGTTCCGCTTCGGTGAACATGCACCTACCGTGCAAGTTCAAGCTTGCTTGAAGTCAAGCGCACGCGGGGAATCACGTGCTCGGCGAACCGCCGCATCTCCGCTTCGAAGGGCTGAAATTGCAGCATAAAAGTCTCGATTCCCAGGTCAGCCCACTCGCGGATCCGCTGGGCGACGGTGTCGTAGCTGCCGACCAGACCAGCCGCGGTGCCGCCGTTCGTGCCGATGTGCGGGTACTTCGCGAACGTCTGGAACATCACCGCCTTCGGATCGGCGTCCGCGACCAGCGCCTCCCACCGCGCCTTGCCCGCCTCCGCCAGTTCCCACAGTGCTGCCAGTTCCGCTTCCGCCTCGGCGTCGGTTTCGCGGGCCACCACGAACGCGGACAGTCCAAATCGGACCGGCGCACCGGCGCGCGGTCGGGCGGCGACGTCCGCGATCAGTTCGGCGACGTTCTCATTCGGCTGCCCGTTGATGAACCACACGTCGGCCTTGTCCGCGACCAGCGCCCGCGCCGGGTCGGATTCACCGCCGACGTACACGGTCGGTGCCGAACCAGCGGGTCGCAGCTGGTATCCGTCGACCTGGAAATGCTTGCCTTCGAACGAAACCCGGTCGCCGGCCAGCAGCCCGCGCACGACGCTGATCCATTCGCGGCCGTATTCGTACCGCTCGTCGTGCTCGGCGAACGGAATGCCCGCCCGTGCCAGCTCCGGCTTGTACCAGGCGTTGACGAGGTTCAGCCCGAACCGGCCGCCGCTGATCTCCTGGATCTGCAGGGCCTGTTTCGCCAGCGCCACCGGGTGCACGAGATACGGCTTGATCGCCGCGATGATCTCGATCCGCTCGGTGAGCGCGGCGAGCGCCGCCGCGGACGTCCACGTCTCCAACTGGTCCAGTTCGTCGCCGAACGGGTTCACCACGTGCTGCGCGATGAGCGTCGAATCGAAGCCGAGCCGGTCGGCCTCGACGATCAGCCGCCGGTTGCGCTCCCAGCTGGCGTCCACCGGATCGTCCGGATGATCGAACGGGCCCCACGACCCGTAGACGACCGCCCACACCCCGAACCGCGGCTGTGCCACAGCGACCACGACCGAACTCCTCACCTCGCGCGGATGAACGCGGTCACCGTCGCCTGCCCGGAAGGCACCGGCAACCGGTCCCACGCAGTGGCGGGGCGGGGAGGTTTGTACTGGTCAGGCGAAGAGCCCGTCACCCCAGTTGCTGGTCGGGGTGAGGCCCGGCGGGATCGCGAAGTGCGCGGAACCGGTGTGCTGCAGGTACTCCATCATCGCGTCCTTCGACGACAGCACCTGCTGCATCGGGACGTACTGCGTGCGGGTGTCCCGGTTGAACGCCAGGAAGAACAGCCCTGCCTCGAGGTGCCCGACTCCGTCGGAACCGTCGACGAAGTTGTAGCCGCGGCGCAGGATCTGCACGCCCTTGCGGGTCTGGCGCGAGGCCAGCCGGATGTGCGCGTCCTCGGCGATCAACGGGGTCCCGCCCGCGCCGCCGACCTGCAGGTCGACCTGGTCGAACTCGCCGGTCTGCCCGAGCGGGGCACCGGTTCCCTTGGTGCGCCCGACAATCTTCTCCTGCCCGGCGAGCGTTTCGCGGTCCCAGGTTTCGATGTGCATCCGGATCCGGCGGGCGACGAGGTACGTGCCGCCCGCCATCCACGCCTGTCCGTCGCCGGCCTGCGCCCACACCTGGTCGCGGAGCACGTCGGTGTCCTCGGCCTTGATGTTGTTGGTGCCGTCCTTGAAACCGAACAGGTTGCGCGGTGTCTGCTGCGAGCGCGAGGTCGACGAACTGCGGCCGAACCCGAGCTGCGACCAGCGCACCTCGGTGACGCCGAAGCCCAGCCGCACCAGGTTGCGCACCGCGTGCACCGCGACCTGCGGATCGTTCGCGCAGGCCTGGATGCACAGGTCGCCGCCGCTGCGGGCCGGGTCGAGCTTGTCCTTCGGGAACGCGGGCAGGTCGATCAGCTGCGGCGGGCGCTTCGCGGCGAGGCCGAACCGGTCGTCGAAGAGGGAGGGGCCGAAGCCGATCGTCAGCGTGAGGTCGGACGCGGGCAGGTCGAGCGCCTCGCCGGTGTCGTCCGGCGGGGCCTGCGCGGACCCGGCGAGCGCGCCGTTCGGGCCGACCTCCTGGCCCGCGGTCATCCGCCGTGCCGCGGCCGTCCAGGTGCGCAGCAGTTCGCGGAGCTTCTTGACGTCCTTGGTGGTCACGTCGAGCGCGGCGAAGTGCAGGTTCTGCTGCGTCGGCGTGTCGATCCCGGCCTGGTGCTCGCCGTGGAAGTCCACAGTGGACGTCGCGGCGGCGGCCGGGGTGTCGCCGCCGAGCCGGTCGAAGCCCACGCCGGCCGCCGCGCCCGCGCCCGCCAGCGCGACCCCGGCGCCGGCGAGCCCGAACAGCTTCCGGCGGGAAACCTGCGTTCCCTCCTCGGTCACTTCGACACGACCTCCGCGACCTTGCTGAGCGGCTCGCTCAGCGCGTCGACCGCCGAGGCGAACGCCTTGACCTGGTCCTGGGAGAGCTCGTTGTAGTACTTGAAACCGTCGCCGGAGCGGGTTTTGTCCAGCAGCCCCTGCACGTTCGCGAACTCCTTGTCCAAAGTGGACACCAGAGCCGCGTCGCGCTCCTGGATGATCGGCCGCAGCGCGGCGATCGCGCCCTTGGAACCGTCGAGGTTGGCCTGGAAGTCCCAGAGGTCGGTGTGCGAGAAGGTCTCCTCCTCGCCGGTGATCTTCTTCGTCGCGACCTCGTCGAGCAGACCCTTCGCGCCGTTGGCCAGGTCCAGCACGCTCAGCTGCAGCGTCTTGGTCTTGGCGACGAGTGCCTTGACGTCGGTGAGCAGCTTGTCGGCGATCTGCGGGCTGTCCGGCTTCAGGCCGGTGGTCCACAGGTCCTTCTCCAGCCGGTGGAAGCCGGTGAACTGCTGACCCGGCTCGACGTCGGCCTCGCGGGCGTCGATCGACGGGTCGAGGTCGCCGAACTTCTCCGCGACCGGCTCGATCCGCTCGTAAAATACGCGAGTGCGCGCGTATTCGGCCTTCGCCTCGTCGACCTTGCCCGCCTTGACCGCGGCGACGAACTTCGCCGTTTCGGCTTCAAGCGCCGAACTGTTGTTCTCGACGTAGGTCGCGTAGCTCTTGGTGGCAGCGGCTTTCTGCGCGCTGGCGCTGTTCTGGCTCTGCGCGCCGCCGGTGACGGTGAAGTCCCCGCGGATGCCGTTCCCGGCCATGCCGGGCTTGCAGGCGGTCTGGTACTTGCCCGCTTCCGGGACCTCGACGATGAGCCGGCGGTTGAGCCCCGGCGCGATGTTCTCGACCTCGCCCATGATCCGGTCGCCCTCGGCGTAGAGGTAGAACTCGGTGACCTTGCTGCCCTTGTTGGCGATCTCGAAGGTCAGGTTGCCCGCGGCGGCGGTCGTCGCCGACACCGAGCAGGCGGTGTCGGACGCCTCGACCTTGATCGGCCCGCCCGCGGCCGCGCCGGAGGGACCGGACGCGGAGTTCGTGCTGTCGCAGGCGGTCAGCGCCACGAGGGCGCCGAGGCCGGTGAGCACAGCCGTCGAGGTTTTGCGGAACTGGGGCACGATCACTCCTTGGCGGCGGCCGGGGCGGCCGGAGCCGCCTCGGTCTTGTTCTTGCGGGCAGGCTTGAGGAACAGCGGCAGCACGATCGCCACGTAGGCGGCCCACGCGATCGCTTGCAGCACAGTGGTTTGCTGCGAATAGTTGAAGATCCCCTTGAGCAGCGCGCCGTACCAGGAGGTTTCCGGCAGCGTGCTCGACGCGTCGAAGGCGAGCGTGGTCAGCCCGGGGATGAACCCGGCTTCCTGCAGGTCGTGCAGGCCGTAGCCGAGGACGCCGGCGGCGACGAACACCAGCAGCACGCCGGTGATGGTGAAGAACTTCGCCAGGTTGAACCGCACCGCGCCGCGGTAGAGCAGGTAGGCGAGCACGACCGCAGCGGCGATCCCGATCACGAACCCGATCAGCGGCTGCAGGGTGTCGGACTGCGCGGTCTGCACGGCCGAGTAGAAGAACACGGCGGTTTCGAGCCCCTCGCGACCCACCGCGAGGAACGACAGCAGCAGCACCGCCGCCGGGCCGACCTTGAGCGCGTCCTCCATCTTGCCGCGCAACTCGGCCGCGATGTGCCGGGAAGCCTTGCGCATCCAGAAGATCATCGCGGTGACGAAGACGACCGCGACGATGGAAAGACTTCCGCCGAGCAGTTCCTGATGCTCGAAACTCAGCTGCGCGGTGCTGTAGGTGAGGATCGCGCCGACACCGACCGACAGCAGCACCGCCGCGCCGACGCCCGGCCACACGAACCGCAGCGCGTGCCGTCGTTCGGTCTTCACCAGGAAAGCGACCAGGATGCTGACCACAAGCGCGGCTTCGAGGCCTTCGCGCAGCCCGATGAGCGCGCTGGAAAACACCACTGTTCAGCCCTCCTTCGACTACCTGACCTGATGTTTTTAGGTAAGGCTTGCCTGTAAGTCCAGAGGGAAGTTCGCTGAGCGGGTACGGCAAAACGGGCAAAACGGCGTTCTGGTGGGAGTTAGGTTAGGGTAACCGCAGGTCAGAGCGTCGCCGACAGGTCACGTAACGAATTGTGTGACCTGGGCGGCTCAAGCGGGGAGTTAACCATCCGCTTGCCATTCGCCCAGTCCGGCGTCCCCCGGGCGGGTTCATCAGTAACCTGTCCGAGTGGCCGATACCACTCAGCCGACTATTACGCCGTCTCCGGCGGTTCCGCCGCGCCGCTACCCGAGCCGGATCGCGTTCGCGCTGGGTCTGGTGCTGACCGGGGTCGTGCTGGTGGCGACCATCGGGATCCGGAACCCGAACCCGCCCGCCCCTCCCGCCGCGGCCGCTCCGCCGCCGGTGGCGACCAAGGCGGAACCGCGCCCGCAGCCCGGCTCCGAAGCTCCGCGCGTCGGCTTGGCCGCGCCGCCGGACCGTCCGCTCGTGTCCGACCAAGCGGAACTGGACGCGTGGGCAACCCGGGTCGCCGGAAAGACGCGACTGGACGCGCGAGTGCTCGCCGCGTACGGGCGCGCGGAAATGTGGATGCAGCGGCAAAAACCGTCGTGCCACCTGTCGTGGGCGACGCTCGCGGCGATCGGAAATCTGGCCTTCGGAGCGGAGAAACCCGGCCCGGACGGCACGTTGACGGTGAACCCCGGTCCCGCGGAAGGCCCGGACACCGACACCGGAAAACTCGACGGCGACCGCACCGCCGACCACCGCGTCGGCCCGCTGCGGATCATGCCAGCCGCCTGGCACAAACACGCCCAGCGCGCGAACGGCGACGGCAAAGCCGCGGACCCCCGCAACCTCGACGACGCGGCGTTCACCGCCGCCCGCTACCTCTGCTCGGGCGACGACGACCTGGGCGCCCCGGCGGGCTGGTGGAAAGCGATGCTGCTCTACAACCCGGCGGTCAACTACGTGCAGGACGTCTTCACCGCGGCGGACTCGTACGCGGCCGAGAGCGTGGCGCCCTGAGCTGGCTGGGTGGGTGGGTCGGCGGAGGTTTGTTCGCTTCGGCCGGTTCCTTGTGCGGCGGCGCGTGTGGAGGATTGAGCTGACTGGGTGGGTCGGCGGAGGTTTGTTCGCTTCGGCCGGTTCCTTGTGCGGCGGCGCGTGTGGAGGATTGAGCTGACTGGGTGGGTCGGCGGAGGTTTGTTCGCTTCGGCCGGTTCCCTGTGCGGCGGCGAGCGTGGAGCGTTGAGCTGGCTGGGTCGGTAGCGGTTCGGCCAGTCTGCCTCTCGGCACGGGCCGTCTGGCTGGCGGGTCGCCGATCGGCGGCCGAAGCAGCTCGCCCGTGGCCTGTCTGCGCGCGGCACTCCGTGCTGGCACGCTCAGCGGTCGGGCACCCCTGCCTCCGGGTCCGTCGCGTGCTTCCTCAGAACAATCCGGTCCCGGCGAACGGCCGAAACCGTGGCCTGCTCGGCAAAATCGGCAGTTAGTGCGTCGACAGAGCGGCGCTCACTCGCACCGGCTTCTGCGGCAGAGCCTCGGTGCGCACGGGCTGCTTGCGCGGCTGGACCGGGTGGCGTTCGTTGAATTCCACGAGCGCCGGCGCCAGCGCCATCAGCACCAGCACGAGCAGCCCGGCGGTCGCTCCGATCACGGTCAGCGCGGTCATGTCGGCCTCCTCTAATCGCTCTCTGTGATGACACCAAGGATCGCGCTTCGCCCGGTCTGCCCGGATCGGCCGACTGGCCGAGCCGGGTCGCCGGATGGCCAGGCTTCCCCGCTGCCCTGTTCACTTCAGAAGACGCGCCGGGGCCGCGCTGGATCCGGCGGTTGCACGCGAGTGCCTCCGCGGGTGCACGTTCGGGACACGCGGGCTCAGCGGTCGCTCAGCGTGATCCTCGCCCTGACCTCGCTGATCGCCTCGAGATACTCCGGCACCGGGTTCATCGCCGACGCCATCCGCAGTTGTGCGAGCGCCTCGGCCAAACGGCCGAGGCGCTGGAGGGTGCGGCCGAGCACGAACCGGGCGTAGTGATCGGTGGGGTCCAGTTCCAGGACGCGGGTGAAGGCGCGTTCGGCGCGGCGCAGCTGGGCGGAGTGGAAGTACGCGCGCCCGGCGAGCAGTTGCACGCTCGGCTTGTCCGGCTCGTCGGCGAGCAGGGGTTCCAGCTCTTTGAGCGCGTCGAGCGGGCGTCGCCGCGCGACCAGATGCTCGGCGTTGCGGAACCTGCGGAAGCGCGATTCGCCGTCGGGTTCGGGGGCTGCTGCGGCGTCCGTCATGGTCGCTTCACGATACCGGCGCGGAGGGCGTTGCACGACCGTCAGACGAGTCGTGATGGACTGTTCCGCCATGAGCAGCGATCAGGAACCCGATTACGTGGGACTGGCGCCGTACCTCTACTACAGCGATGCGACCGCCGCGCTCGCGTGGCTGACCAGGGTGTTCGGCTTCACCGAGGAAGTCCGCTTCGAGGACGGGTCCGGCGAGGTTTTCCAGGCGACGCTGCGCGCCGGCGACGCGCGTCTGCAGCTGGCCGGGGTCGGTCCCGAATACTGGGAGGCCAAGGGCGTCGAGGGGCCGGTCGGGCAGTTGAACGTCGTGTACGTGACCGACGTCGACGCGCAGCACGAGCGCGTGTCCGCGGCGCTCGGCGAGGACGCCGCGCCGGAACCGCCCCAGGACCAGCCTTACGGCGCGCGGATCTTCACCGTGGCCGATCCGGGCGGCAACAGCTGGACGTTCTGGCAGCAGGTGACCGACCAGGTCGAGCTGCCGTCGGGGTGGCGCGAGGTCCGGCCGGAGGACCAGGAGGCCGAGGAGACCGGCGAAGTGCCCGGCTGAGCTGGAGAACACGCAGCGGAACGGCCCCGCACCGGCCTGGCCTCCAACGGGTGAACCCGCTGGGCGGTTACTCTGGGCGGCGTCACCGCAGGCACGACCCACCAAGGAGCAGAGCGTGGCTCTCATCGAGCAGGTAGGCGCGCGCGAGATTCTCGATTCGCGCGGGAACCCGACCGTCGAGGTGGAGGTGGCGCTCGACGACGGCACGCTGGCCCGAGCGGCGGTGCCGTCCGGGGCGTCGACCGGCGAGCACGAAGCGGTCGAGCTGCGCGACGGGGACACCGGCCGCTACAACGGCAAGGGCGTGGAGCGCGCGGTCGCCGCGGTGCTCGACGAGATCGGCCCGGACCTGGTCGGCGTCGACGCGGTCGACCAGCGGATCGTCGACCAGAAGCTGGTGGACCTCGACGGCACGCCCGCGAAGTCGCGGCTGGGCGCGAACGCGATCCTCGGTGTTTCGCTCGCCGTCGCGAAGGCCGCCTCGGAATCGTCCGAACTGGAGCTGTTCCGCTACCTCGGCGGGCCGAACGCGCACGTGCTGCCGGTGCCGATGCTGAACATCCTCAACGGCGGTGCGCACGCCGACACCGATGTCGACATCCAGGAATTCATGATCGCGCCGATCGGCGCGGAGTCGTTCCGCGAGGCGCTGCGCTGGGGCACCGAGGTGTACCACGCGCTGAAGGGCGTGCTGAAGAGCCGCGGCCTGGCCACCGGCCTCGGCGACGAGGGCGGTTTCGCGCCGAGCCTCTCCAACAACCGCGAGGCGCTCGACCTGATCCTCGCCGCGATCGAGAAGGCAGGCTACGCGCCGGGCCGCGACGTCGCGCTCGCGCTGGACGTCGCCGCGACCGAGTTCTACTCCGACGGCGCCTACACCTTCGAGGGTTCGAAGCGCAGCGCGGAGCAGATGTCCGCGTACTACGGCGAACTGCTGCGCGACTACCCGCTGGTGTCCATCGAGGACCCGTTGAGCGAGGACGACTGGGACGGCTGGGTCCAGCTGACCTCCGAGATCGGCGACAAGGTCCAGCTCGTCGGCGACGACCTGTTCGTCACCAACCCGGACCGGCTCGAGGAGGGCATCACCCGCCGCGCGGCGAACGCGCTGCTGGTGAAGGTCAACCAGATCGGCACGCTGTCGGAGACGCTGGACGCGGTGTCGCTGGCCACGTCGTACGGCTACAAGTCGATGATGAGCCACCGGTCCGGCGAGACCGAGGACACCTTCATCGCCGACCTCGCGGTCGCGACCGGCGTCGGCCAGATCAAGACCGGCGCCCCGGCCCGCGGCGAGCGGATCGCGAAGTACAACCAGCTCCTGCGCATCGAGGAAACCCTCGCGGACGCCGCGCGCTACGCCGGCGACCTCGCCTTCCCGCGGTTCAGCGCGGAGGCCTGAGGGGCACATGGCCGACCGGGGGAGGGCGCGCAGCCGCCGCGGCGGCCGGGCAGCGGGAAGCGGGTCCAGCAGGGCCCGCCGTCCCGCGTCGGCCCGGCGCCGCACCGGCGCGGGCACGACGGAGACGACCAGGGCCCGGCTGCGCCGCGGCCTGGCGGCGAAACGCGCCTCCGGTGCGGCCAAAGTGCTCGGCATGTCGACCACCCGGCGCGCCGCCGTGGTGGCGATCGTGGTGTGCGCACTGGCGTTCACCGTCGCGGTCCCGTTGCGCACCTACCTCTCCCAGCGCTCGGAGGTCCGAGACCAGGAAGCGCAGCTCGCCCAGCTCCAGTACGAGGTCGCTCAGCTGCGCGACCGCAAAGCCCAGCTGAGCGACCCGGCCCAGATCGAGGCGGAAGCCCGCCGCCGGCTCCGGTACGTGAAACCGGGCGAGACCCCGTGGATGGTCCAGCTGCCCGAGGACCAGCCCGGTTCGCCGACGGCTGCCCAGCCTGGACAGCAGCCCGCTCCGCAGGCACCTTGGTACGAGAACCTGTGGGCGCAGGTTTCCGGGGGTTGAGGTGCCTGGCCGGGTGCGGTTCTTGCACGCGGTGCTTGCTGGCGGTTGGTTGGGGCTGCTGATCGGCTGACGTTGGCGGCTGGGCGGGCCTCCCTGGCTGGGTGACGTTGGTGGTCGGGCCTCACTGGCCGGGCGTGGTCGTTGACCGGGCTGGACCGTTGACGGGGCTTTTTCGGCCAGGTGCAGGACGACTTCCGCGCCTTCCGGATGCTTGATCGCTGTCCCGGCGGGTTGAGGCTTGGGCGTCATAGTTGACGGGTGCCGTGCGTGCGGTTCTGATCGTCGATCGGCGTTTCTGATTCTTCTTTTCTCTTCGATGGCTTGATTTCGTGGCGAAGCTTCGACTGCCTTCCACGCTAACCACATCGGAAGGGCGGCGGAGGGCGATGCGGCGAGTTGTCCACACGGTGTGCCGGTTGTGGACAACTCGGCCGTTTCGGCGGAGGTCGCGAGGGGGTGGCCGGACGGCGGCATTAGCCTGGAGAGCGTGAACAGCAGCACGGAGACACCCCGATTCGAGCCCGTCACCGATGCCGACCGGGAGGTCATCGCGCAGCAGCTTGGACGCCCGCCGCGGGCTCTGCGGGCGGTGGCCGCGCGGTGTCCCAGCGGGCACCCTTCGGTGGTCCAGACCAGTCCGCGGTTGGAGAACGGGACGCCGTTCCCGACGTTGTACTACTTGACCTGCCCTCGGTTGACTTCGATGGTGGGCACGCTGGAAGCGTCCGGCGTGATGAAGGAGATGACCGAACGGCTCACCACCGACCCGGAACTCGCGGCGACCTACCAGCGCACGCACGAGACGTACCTCGCTGAGCGGGATGCCATCGAGTCGCTCGGCACGCAGGTGACCGCGGGCGGGATGCCCGGGCGGGTGAAATGCCTGCACGTCCACCTCGCGCACACGCTCGCGGCCGGACCCGGGGTGAACCCGTTCGGCGACGAGACCCTCGCCTGGGTCCGCGAGCAGGGCTGGCCGACGGGCGACTGCGCCGGGTAACGCTCCGGTCTCGGGCGCGGATAGGCACGGCAGAGGCCGGTGCCCGCCTGGGTGGGAATGCTTCGCGGCGCGCACCGGAGCTTCACACCGAGCAGGCGAGCCCGAGTGCACCGCCGGGCGGGCCGGGGAGGGGCGGAAAGTGCGGGTGCCACGCAGATCTCGGCGATCGGTGCGCGCTGAGGGGTCTCCTGCTGCGGAGAGTCGGGCCGATCCGGTCGCGGACGGTGGGGGCGGGCCGGTCGCGGACGGGGCGGACGGGCCGATCGAGGACGGTGCGGGCGAGCCAGGCGCGGACGGGGCGGGCGAGCGGGTTGCCGGTAGCGCGGGTGAGCGGGTTGCCGACGGTGCGGCGGCTGCTGGTGCTGAGGTGGCTGGTGATGAAGCCGGTCTCGCCGAATCGGTTGGCGGCGGTGTTGCTGATGGCGAGGCAGGTGGCGATAGCAGCGACGGCGAGGTGGCTGCTGGAGCTGTCGGCGCGGGTGACGGCGGTGAACTAGCTGGCGAAGCGGTTGCCGCCGACGCAAGGGGCGAACGAAGCGACGGTGACGTCGCGGATGAAGCAATCGCCGACGCGGCGGACGGTGAAAGCAGCACGGAGCTAGCCGCCGAAGAAGTAGCAACTCAGGCGAACCCGGCCCGAACCAAAAGAACCCCACCCCTCATCGGACCCCCGCCGGAGAAGGCGCGGTTGATCGGCCGCGCGAGGATCCGGGCTCGGCGGGGGCGTTATCGCGCTCGGCGGGTGGCGTCGCGGCATCGCACGGCGGTCGCAGTGCTCACCGGGCTGCTGGGAGTGCTTCCGGCGACCGTAGGCGCGGGCGTGGTCGTAGGCTGGGTCGGGCGGATGCCCGTCGTGCACTCGGCGGACGTCATGCCTGATCAGGGGTACGACCCAGGCATTCGCGGCGTCGCCGTCGACGGGCGGTTGCCTGACGCGCCTGCACCGGTTCCACTGCCTGCGTATGACCTTCCGGACGGGCCGCTCGGGATTCCGGCTACTGCGCTTGCTGCGTATCGGCATGCGGGCGACGTCTTGGGGAAAGAGCAGCCGGGGTGTCATATCGACTGGGCGCTCGTCGCGAGTATCGGGCGGATCGAGTCGGATCACGCGCGTGGTGGGTACGTCGACGCCGCTGGGACCACGCTTCAGCCGATTCTTGGGCCTCAACTCAATGGCACGGGGCCGTTCGCGGCGATTCCCGATACCGATCATGGCGTTCTCGACCAGGATCCGGTGTGGGATCGCGCGGTGGGGCCGTTCCAGTTCATCCCCGCGACCTGGCGGACCTACGCGGCGGACGGCAACGGGGACGGCAAAGCTGACCCGGGCAATCTCTTCGACTCCTCGCTCGCGGCGGCACGCTATCTCTGCTCCGGCGGGCTCGACCTGGCCAATCCGGATCAGCTCAGGACCGCGATCTACCGCTACAACAACTCCGACGCCTACGTCACCACGGTCATTCTCTGGGCCGAGGCCTACCGCAAGGGCGTCGCGCAGGTGCCGGACAGTCCGGTTCCGGCTACCACCAGTTCCGCGCCGCCTGCGAGTCCGGGGGAGCGGCCGAGGACTACCGACTTGCCGCCGGTTGCGACGGGGGGTCCGTCGGTGACGCCTACTGGGTTGCCGCCGCAGAACAGTCCGAGCGGGACGCCTCCGGGCAGTACGTCCGGTGCGCCGAGTACCGACTCCAGCACTCCGACCTGCGGATCCAGTACCTCGACCACGTCAACCTCGACACCGCCGTCGACGACTTCGACCTGTACCTCGTCGTCGAACGGCAATCCCTCGGGCAGTGCCACGGCTCCTGGCTGACAAACAGGTAGCCTCGATGACAAACCTCGCCACACCGCAGGGGAGACGATGAGTCTTCGTCAGTTCGAGTACGCCTTGGCGGTCGCCGAGGCGGGGTCGGTGACCGCTGCGGCTGAAGTGCTGCACGTCGCTCAGCCGTCCGTTTCGCAGCAGATTCGGGGGCTCGAGCGGGAACTCGGCGTGCAGCTCTTCTCCCGTACGCCCACCGGGCTCGTGCCGACCGTCGTCGGGCGGGCGTTTCTTCGGGACGCTGAGGTCGCGGTACGGGCAGCGCGGCGGGCGCAGGCGACCGCGCGGGCGGGGGCGGACGAGTTGGCTGGCGAGTTGCTCGTTTCGGCGCAGATGGGGTTGGGGACTCGGCAGTTGCCGGGGGCGCTGGCCGCGTTGCGGCGGAAGTATCCGCGGCTGGCGGTGACCGTTTTCGAGGAGCCGAATCCGGCTGAGCTGGAGCAGCTTGCCCGGCGCGGGGTGCTGGATCTCGCGTTGCTCGGCTCGGCGTGCGACGAGGGCCTGTACGAGGGGCATCACCTCGGCGACGAGGAGTTCGTGGTCGTCTTAGGCACCAGCCACCGGTTGCTCAAGAAGGACCGGATCGCGTTGCGGGAGCTGGAAGAAGAGCAGTGGATCAGGTTCGACCCGGCCAGCGCGCTCGAAGGCTTCCTGACCGAAGTGTTGCGCGACAACGGGTTGAAGCCGACGGCGGTCGCGCGGGTGTCGCAGACCTCGACGGCGGTGCGGTGGGCCGCGCATGGGCTGGGAGTGACGCTCGTTCCGGCGTCGGCGGTGCCCGAAGGGCATGAGCACCTCGTCCGGCCGGTGTTTCCGGTCGTGTCCCAGCCCGTCGTCGCGGCGGTCCGGCCCGGGGCGGGGCCCGCGGAGATGGCGTTGCTCGAGTTTCTGCGGCAGGAAACCTGGTATCAGCCGGTGTCTCCGGCCGCCTGAAAACTCAGAGTTGCGTGTCGCCGCCGTCCACGACCAGTTCGATGCCGGTGGTGAAGGTGGCGTCGAAGGCCAGGAACGCGACGGCGCGGGCGATCTCTTCGGGAGTGCCCAGCCGTTTCATCGGGTTCGCGGCGGCTCGCGCGGTCTTGAACTGCGCGGCTTCCTCGGCCAACATCCCGGCTTCCAGGATCTCGGTGTCGATGGGACCGGGGCTGATCGCGTTGACCCGGATGCCGCGTGGGAGCAGTTCGGCGGCGAGCGTGCGGGCCATCGAACGCAGCGCCGCCTTGCCTGCCGAGTAGACGCTCGTTTCCGGCAGTCCCATGACGTTCGCCGTGGACGTGGTCAGCACGACGCCCGCTCCCGAGCGCAGCAGCGGAGCGAGCTTCTGCACGGTGAAGTACGCGCCCTTGACGTTCACCGCGAAGTCCGCGTCGAACTGTTCCTCGGTGACCGACGCGAACGGTGCCGTCCGGGCCATCCCGGCGTTGACGAACAGCGCGTCGACCGGGCCGGGCACCTGGGCGGCCAGCGCGTCCAGATCGGAGAGCAACGCCACATCGCCGCGGACAGCCAGCGCATCCTCGCCGAGTTGGGCCACAGCCGCGTCGAGGCGGGGTTGGGAACGGCCGGTGATGATTACCCGCGCTCCGCCGTCGGCGAACAACTTCGCGGTGGCGAAACCCATTCCGGTGCTGCCGCCGGTAATGACCGCGGTTTTGCCCTGATAAGCATTCATCGCGGGTATTCGCCTCCGTCGACGGCCAGTCCGCTTCCGGTCAGCCAGTTCGCCTGGTCGGACAGTAGGAACAGCACCGCGTTGGCGATGTCGTCGGGTTCGCCGTCGCGGCCGAGCGGGACGTCGGGGAGAGCGAAGCCGGACGACAGGCTCGCCCACTGCTCGCGCGTCGCCACACCGCCGGGGGTGGCGGTCCGGCCGGGGGACACGGTGTTGACGCGGACGCCGGACGGGGCCAGTTCGGCGGCCAGGCCCTGGCTGTAGGCCTCCAGCGCCGTTTTCGCCGCCACGTAGTGCAGGAACGGCGGGAACGGCGGACGGATCGCGGCGGTGGAGACGTGCACGATCGCGCCCGATCGGCGGTCGCGCATGCCCGGGGCCAGCAGCGCGTCCAGACGGACCGCGGCCAGCAGGTTGACCGACAGCGCGTCCTGCCATTCGTCGTCGGGGATCGCCAGCGCGCTGGGGTGCGGACGCGCGCCGCCCGCGTTGTGGACCAGCAGGTCGACGCCGCCGAGGACCTCCGGGGCAGCGGTGGCGACCGTCTGGGCGCCGGCCTGGGTGCGGACGTCGGCCTCGACGAAGGACGCGCCTTCCGGCACCGGTCCCGCCGACCGGGCGGTGGTGAGCACGGTCGCGCCCGCGGCCAGCAATTGCGCCACGATCGCCGCGCCGATTCCGCGGGAACCGCCGGTGACCACCGCGCGCTTTCCCGCAATCCCGTAATCGGGCATGCCACTAAACCTCTCGATAAAAGAAGAAGAAAAACCGCCGTGAAGAGAAATGCGGCGAACACGTCAACCGTACGGCCGGAAAAGAGAGGAAGGCAAAGACCAAATGTCGGCGAGGGGGCATAGGGCCCGCCTATGCCCGCCTCGCCCGCGAAGCGCCGGAGACCAAGTAAGGTCGGGGACATGCCTCGGGTAGCTGCGATCGACTGTGGGACCAACTCCATCCGTCTGCTCGTCGCCGAGTTGACGCCGCGCCACGACGGCACGGTCGACCTGCGCGACCTGCACCGCGAGATGCGCATCGTGCGGCTCGGCCAGGGCGTCGACGCCACCGGCAGGCTCGCGCCGGAAGCGCTCGAACGCACCCGCGCCGCGCTCGCGGACTACACCGTCGCCGCGCGGCGCAAGGGCGTCGAGAAGGTGCGCATGGTCGCCACCTCCGCGACCCGCGACGCGAGCAACCGCGACGAGTTCTTCGCGATGACCCGCGAAACGCTCGGCGTCGAGGCCGAGGTGATCAGCGGCGACGAGGAAGCCCGGCTGTCCTTCACCGGCGCGGTCGGCGAGCAGGACCCGGACGATGGGCCGTTCGTGGTCGTCGACGTCGGCGGCGGCTCCACCGAACTGGTCCTCGGCACCTGGAACGGCCGCGAGGCCGAGGTGATCGCCGCGAAATCCGTCGACATCGGCTGCGTCCGGATCACCGAGCGCGCGCTGAAGGGCGACCCGCCGACCGCCGACGAGATCGCCGCCGCCCGCGAATTGGCCCGCGGCATCCTCGCCGAGGCGTTCGACGTCGTGGACGTCGCGAAGGCTCGCACCTGGATCGGCGTCGCCGGCACCGTGACCACGTTGTCAGCGGTTTCGCTCGGCCTGCCCGAGTACGACTCCGAGCGCGTCCACCTGTCGAAGCTGTCGCACGGCGAGATCGACCAGCTCGCCGGACAACTGCTCGCGGCCGACCGCGCGACCCGTGCCGAGAACCCGGTGATCCACCCCGGACGGGTCGACGTGATCGGCGGCGGCGCGGTCGTCGTCCAGGTGCTCGCGGAGGAACTCGCCGCGCGCGGTGGTCCGGACCAGCTGGTGGTCAGCGAGCACGACATCCTGGACGGCATCGCTTTGTCGCTCGCCTGAACGCTCCGCAACGCCGGGGTCACCAGCCGCGCGCACCCGTACCAAAACCACCGAAAGTCATCAAGCGCAGTTAGTTGTGAGCTGACCGGGTGATGAACGGTGTTGTTATTCAGGTGCAACCCGGTGATCCGGTTACGAAGCGCTGATCCAGCTAGCCTCCATCTCGCTATTCGGACGCGAGAAACGGAGGGGACATGCGGGGTTCATCCAGGCTCTGGAGCGCGGCCGCAGTCGTGACAACCTTGTCACTGCTCCTGACCGCCTGTGGGGGCGGCGGATCCAGCAGCGGGTCGTCGGGAGAAGCGGATCCGAACGGGACCTTCACGGTCTACGGCACGGAACCGCAGAACACGCTGATCCCCACGAACACCAACGAGCTCGGCGGTTCCAAGGCCGTCGACCCGATGTTCTCCGGGCTCGTCGCGTACAAGGGCGACAGCGGCGAACCGTACAACCTGATGGCGGAGTCGATCACCACGACCGATTCCAAGGTCTTCGACATCAAGATCAAGCACGGCTGGAAGTTCCACGACGGCACCGAGGTCAAGGCGAAGAACTTCGTCGATGCCTGGAACTACGGGGCCAACTCGGCGAACGGCCAGATCAACAGCACGTTCTTTGAGAACATCGCGGGCTACGCCGACGTCCACCCGGCCGACAAGGCGGCGAAGCCGACCAAGGACAAGATGTCCGGCCTGGCGGTCAAGGGCGACTACGAGTTCCAGGTGACCCTGGACGCGCCGTTCTCCGTGTTCACCACCAAGATCGGCTACACCGCGTTCGCGCCGCTGCCGGACTCCTTCTTCAAGGACCCCGCCGCGTTCGCGAAGCACCCGATCGGCAACGGGCCGATGAAGTTCGTCAGCCGCACGCCGAACGTCGACATCAAGCTGACCCGGTTCGACGACTACCAGGGCCCGGACAAGGTCAAGTTCAAGGACCTGGACGTCAAGATCTACGCCAGCCAGGAAACCGCCTACCAGGACCTGCTGAGCAACAAGCTCGACTTCATCGAGACGCTGCCGCCGTCCGCGCTCACCGCGGACAAGTACAAGACCGACCTCAAGGACAACCTGGTCACCGGACACCTGCTCGGCATCAGCACGATCGCGGTGCCGTACTACGTGCCCGGCTACAACAACCTCGACCTGCGCCGGGCGATCTCGATGGCGATCGACCGCGAGCAGATCACCAAGACGGTCATGCACGACACCTACGTCCCGGCCGACGGCTATGTCTCCCAAGGCATCGCGGGCTTCCGGCCGGGTGTGTGCGGCGAGTACTGCAAGTTCAACCCGGCGAAGGCGAAGGAACTGTTCGCGAAGTCCGGGTTCAAGGGCAAGCTCACCATCGCCTCGAACGCCGACGGCGGCCGCAAGGAACCGCTGGTGGCCGCGTGCAACAGCATCAAGAACACGCTCGGCGTCGAATGCGATTTCGTGCCCGCGACCGACTTCGGCCAGTGGCGCAGCATCGTGACCGGGCACAAGCTGACCGGCATGGGCCGTTCGGACTGGGCTGCGGACTATCCGTCCATTGAGGACTTCCTCAACCCGCTCTACCGGACCGGGGCCTCGTCGAACGACTCGACGTACTCCAACCCGCAGGTCGACGCTCTGCTGAAGCAGGCCGACTCGACGGCGGACAAGGACGCCGCGGTCAAGCTGTACCAGCAGGCCGAGGACCTGATCGCGAAGGACCTGCCCTCGATCCCGGTGTGGGACGAGAAGGGCGTCGCGGCCAAGTCGAAGCACACGAAGACCGTGGTCCTCGACTTCCGCCGCCGCGCGGACTACTCGTCGGTCGAGGTCCTCAAGAAGTGATGCGCTGACTCGTCCGTTTCCACCACGCGGCTCGTGAGCGTCCGCGCCCGCCACAAGCAGGCGGGGCGCTCACGAGCCCGGCGCGCACTCTGAGGAACCACGCATGATTCGCTACGTCCTGCGCCGCCTGCTCCAGTTGATCCCGGTGTTCTTCGGCACCACCTTCCTGATCTACGCACTGGTGTGGGCCGTGCCCGGGGACCCGTTCTCCGGCAAATGCGGTCAGCAAGCCTGCCCACAGGCCTATATCGACTTGATGACCGAGAAGTTCCACCTCAACGACAACCTGTTCGTCCAGTACTTCAAATACCTCGGGAGCCTGTTCAGCGGCGACTGGGGCGAGACGTTCAACGGCTCCTCGGTCGGCGAACTGATCTCCACCTCCTACCCGATCACGCTGCGCCTCGCGATCGTCGCGGTGCTCATCGAGGCGGTCATCGGCCTGAGCGCCGGCGTGCTGACCGGCTTGCGCGGCAAGGGTTTCCTCGACAACTTGGTGCTGGTCTCGACCACGTTCCTGATCTCGCTGCCGGTGTTCGTCACCGCGATCGTGCTGCAGATCGTGCTCGGCGTGAACCTGGGCATCATCGACGCCAGCGTTTCGGACGATCCGAGCTTCGGCGAGCTGATCGTGCCGGGCATCGCGCTCGGCAGCCTCTCGATGGCTTACGTCGCGAGGTTGACGAGAACGTCGATCGCGGAGAACCGGCACGCCGACTACATCCGCACCGCCATCGCCAAAGGGCAGCCCAACAGCCGCGTCATCGGCATTCACCTGCTGCGCAACTCGGTGATCCCGGTGCTGACCTTCCTCGGCACCGACCTCGGCGCCCTGATGGGCGGTGCGATCGTGACCGAGGGCGTGTTCAACATCAACGGCCTCGGCGGGCTGATCTTCCGCGGCCTCCAGAACCGGGAAAGCGCGACCGTCGTCGGCGTCGTCGTGCTGCTGGTGGTGGTGTATCTGCTGATGAGCCTGATCGTGGACCTGCTCTACGCCGTTCTCGACCCGAGGATCCGTTATGACTGACCCGAATCTCGTCGGCGGCGGAGGGGTCGACGCGGCACAGCTGTCGCATGTGGACAGCTCGGCCGACGCCGGCCCGAAGAAGCCGCGCAGTCTGTGGGGCGACGCGTGGCGGCAACTGCGCCGCAAGCCGACGTTCGTCATCTCCGCGGTGATCATCCTGCTGATCGTGCTCATCGCGATCGCGCCGGGATTGTTCTCGCACCGCCCCGCCGGATACAACGATCTGACCCACGCCAACGAAGGCCCGTCCGCGGACGCCTGGTTCGGTTACGACAACCAGGGCTACGACGTGTACGCGCGGACCATCTACGGAGCCAGGGCATCGCTCCTGGTCGGCGTTTTCGCGACGCTGCTGACTGTCCTTTTCGGATCGCTGATCGGCATCGTCGCGGGCTACTACGGCCGGATCGTCGACAGCCTGCTGTCCCGGCTCGGCGACATCTTCGCCGGGCTGCCGTTCGTGCTCGGCGCGATCGTCATTCTCACCACGTTCAACGCTCCCGGCACGAATCCCGGACAGGTCACCATCATCGTTCAGGTGGTGTGCTCGATCGCCGTGCTGACGTGGCCGGTGGCGATGCGGATCATGCGGTCCGCGACGCTGGTGGCCAAGCAGCTGGACTACGTGAAGGCGGCCCGAGCGCTCGGCGCGAGCACGCCGCGGATCGTGTTCCGACACCTGCTGCCGAACACGCTCGCGCCGGTGCTCGTGTACGCCACGATCGCGCTCGGCGCGGCCATCGGCGCCGAGGCGACGCTGGCGTACCTCGGCATCGGCGTGCGGCCGCCGGTGGTGTCGTGGGGCGTCATGATCAGCGACGCGCGCGACTACTTCCGAGCGGTCCCGCACATGCTCCTGTTCCCCGGTGCGTTCGTCACCATCACCGTGCTCGCGTTCGTGATGCTCGGCGACGGTATCCGCGACGCGCTCGACCCGAAGTCGAGGTAGCCGCAATGTCCACAGTGTCCAGTTCACCTGGTCCGACGACGGAGCACGAGCTGCTGCTCGAGGTCGAAGACCTGCACGTGGAGTTCCGCACCTCCGACGGCGTGGCCAACGTGCTCAACGGTGTCGGCTATTCGGTGCACGCCGGGGAAACCCTCGCCGTGCTCGGCGAATCGGGCTCCGGCAAGAGCGTCACCGCGCAGACCATCATGGGAATCCTCGACACCCCGCCGGGCGTGATCACCGGCGGGTCGATCCGGTATCGCGGCGAGGACCTGCTCACCGCGTCGGCGGACCGTCGCCGGCAGGTGCGCGGCGCGGAGATCGCGATGATCTTCCAGGACGCGCTTTCGGCGCTGAACCCGGTGTTCACTGTCGGGTTCCAGATCGAAGAGCAATTGCGCGTCCGGCTGGGAATGTCCAAAAAGGACGCGCGCAAGCGGGCGGTCGAACTGCTCGACCTGGTGCGGATCCCGGCGGCGGAACGGCGGGTGAAGGATTACCCGCACCAGTTCTCCGGCGGGATGCGGCAGCGCGCGATGATCGCGATGTCGCTTGCGCTCGATCCGGATCTGCTCATCGCGGACGAGCCGACGACCGCGCTGGACGTGACCGTGCAGGCGCAGATCATGGACCTGCTCGCGGACATCCAGCGGGAACGGCGGATGGGGCTCGTGCTCATCACGCACGACCTCGGCGTGGTCGCGGAGGTCGCGGACCGGATCGCGGTGATGTACGCCGGGCGGATCGTGGAACAGGCCGACGTGCGGGAATTGTTCAGTTCGCCGGGGCACCCCTACACCGCGGCGTTGATGGATTCACTGCCCCGGCTGGACCTCAAAGGACAGACCCTGGAAACCATCAAGGGCCTTCCGCCGAGCCTGCTCGACATTCCGTCCGGCTGCCCGTTCCACCCGCGCTGCAAGCGGGCCGAGCAACGGTGCCGCGACGAGCGGCCGTCGTCGCACGCGCTCGGGTTCGGCCGGGTCAGTGCGTGTCACTTCGCCGAGGAGGTGGTGGAGAGCCGTGGGTGAGCCGATTCTCAGCGTGCGCGAACTGGTGAAGCATTTCCCGGTGCGCACCGGTGTGCTGTTCAAACGGACCATCGGACAGGTGAAGGCCGTCGACGGCGTTTCTTTCGACCTGCAGCCGGGTGAAACGCTCGGCGTGGTCGGGGAATCCGGGTGCGGCAAGTCGACGCTCGCCCAGGTGCTGATGCGCCTGGAGGAGCCGACCAGCGGCAGCGCGACCTTCGAGGGCCGCGACCTGTTCAAGCTGCGCGGTGCGGAACTGCGGCGAATGCGCCGGGAAATCCAGATCGTGCTGCAGGATCCGTACACGTCGCTGAATCCGCGGATGACGGTCGGCGACATCGTCGGCGAGCCGTTCGAGATCCACACCGACGTCGCACCGAAGGGTTCGCGGGCGAGGAAGGTGCAGGAGCTGCTGGAGGTGGTCGGGCTCAACCCCGAGCACGTGAACCGGTATCCGCACCAGTTCTCCGGCGGGCAGCGGCAGCGCATCGGCATCGCGCGGGCGCTGGCGTTGCGGCCCAAGGTGATCATCTGCGACGAGCCGGTGTCCGCTTTGGACGTTTCGATCCAGGCGCAGGTGATGAACCTGCTCGGTGAACTCCAGGGCGAGTTCGGACTGTCCTATGTGTTCATCGCGCACGACCTCTCGGTGGTGCGGCATCTGTCCACCCGGGTCGCGGTGATGTACCTGGGCAAGATCGTCGAAATCGGTACTGAGGACGAGATCTACGAGCGACCGTCTCATCCGTACACCCAGGCGCTGCTGTCGGCGGTGCCGGTCGCGGACCCCGCGGTGCGCGGGCAGCGGCAGGTGATCCGGCTGGAGGGCGACGTGCCGAGCCCGATCGATCCGCCGTCGGGCTGCCGTTTTCGCACGCGCTGCTGGAAGGCCGCGGATATTTGCGCGATCGAGGTGCCGAAGCTGGAACCGAGGACGGACGGGCATCTGTCGGCTTGTCACTTCGCCGAGGAGAAGTCGGTGGTTCCGTAACCTGGCGATTCCTCCGGTTTGCCGATTGCCGTGCGCAGTGTCCGCTATGTACGTTGCATTGTCGGTTTCGGTCAGGAGGACTCGTGAAAAGACCAAGATTGCTCGCTGTGGCACTCGCGGTGCCATTGTTCGGTGCGGTGTCCGGCGTCGCCGTTGGAGCGGCGTCGGCCCAACCGGCCGGACCGGTCACGGAATTCAGCGTGCTGGCGCGGGACGGCCAGAGTGTCGCCGCCGCGCAGCAGGCGGTGCGCGACGCCGGCGGCACGATCGTCGCGACCAACACGGCGGTCGGGCTCATCACCGCCACCGCGCCCGCTGTCGGCTTCACTGAGCGGGTTTCGGCGAACCGCGCGGTGTTCGGTGCGGCGAAGGCGAAAGCGATCGGCAGCGCGCCGAAGGCGGGCAAGAAGGAGAAGCCGGACGCGGTCGAGAAGGAAGGCCGCGGCAGCGTTTCGCGCAAGGCCGCGGCGAAGAAGGCGGTCGGCACCGATCCGCTGGACGACCAGCTCTGGGGCCTCAAGTCCACTCGCTCCGACCTCGCGCGCACCAAGCAGGCTGGCGACAAGCGGGTGAAGGTCGGCATCATCGACACCGGCGTCGACGGCAGTCACCCGGACATCGCGCCGAACTTCGACAAAGCCGATTCGCGCAACTTCACCAAGGACATCGTCGCGGACGTCAACGGCACCGTCGTCGACGGCCCGTGCGAATACCGCGGCTGCGTCGACCCGGTGGACCACGACGACAACGGCCACGGCACGCACGTCGCCGGCACGATCGCCGCGGCGGCCAACGGATTCGGCGTGTCCGGGGTGGCGCCGAACGTGACGCTGGTGAACGTCCGTGCCGGACAGGATTCCGGGTACTTCTTCCTCCAGCCTATGGTCGACGCTCTGACGTATTCCGGCGACGCCGGACTCGACGTCGTCAACATGAGCTTCTACGTGGACCCGTGGCTCTACAACTGCCGTTCGAACCCGGCGGATTCTTCTGCCGAGCAGGCGGAACAGCGCACCATCATCGAAGCGGCCACGCGGGCGTTGAACTACGCGCACCGCAAGGGCGTGACGATGGTGGTCGCGCTCGGCAACCAGCACGACGAAATGGCCGCGCCGCACGACGACGTCACGAGCCCGGACTATCCGGCGAACGGGAAGCATCCGCGCAAGATCGACAATTCTTCGTGCTTCTCGCTGCCGGTCGAAGGTCCGCACACGATCGGTGTCGGCTCGTTCGGCCCGACGCAGGCGAAGGCGGACTACTCCAACTACGGGACCGAGCAGATCTCCGTTTCCGCGCCAGGCGGGTATTTCCGGGACGGTTACGGCACGCCGTGGTACCGGACGGTGGAGAACGAGATCCTGTCGACGTACCCGCGCAATGTGGGTGTCGCGGAAGGAAACATTGACGCGGCGGGCAATGTGACGCCGGCTGGCGTCGCGCTTGGCGTGCAGAAGGCGACGGCGGCGGACGGCCGGGTCGGCTATTACCAGTGGCTGCAAGGGACTTCGATGGCCGCTCCCCATGCGACGGGTGTCGCGGCGCTGATCGTTTCCCAGTACGGCAAGAAGACCGGGCATTCCGCGTCGATGGATCCGGACGCGGTGCAGCGGGTGCTGGAAGGCACGGCCGCGCCGATCGCGT
Source organism: Amycolatopsis sp. La24 (assembly GCF_029087445.1). Classification (NCBI taxonomy): domain Bacteria; kingdom Bacillati; phylum Actinomycetota; class Actinomycetes; order Pseudonocardiales; family Pseudonocardiaceae; genus Amycolatopsis; species Amycolatopsis sp. La24. Next base: position 10,519 of record NZ_JARACH010000049.1, on the reverse strand, counting down.
GTCCCGTGCCGCGGACGGTCGATTACCTGAAGGAGGGCCGGGACGCTTCGTTCACGGCGACCTGCCTGGGTGACGCGTCGTTCAACGGTTTCTACGGACATGGTTCGGTGGACGCCTATTCCGCGGTGACGCGGGGTTCGGCGTACCTGCGCTGAACGAGCGGCGGTGGGGCGGGTGTTCCGCCCCACCGCCTGTTTCAGTACTGCCGCAGCCGGTCCATGATCTTGTCGGCTGTCTGTTGTTGTTGCGGGGTAAGCGACTTGACGGTCGCTTCGGCACCGCAGAATTTGTCCGTCGCCGGGCGGATTCCGTTGACCAGGTAATCGATGACGGCGTTGAAGCCGCAGCTGTTCAGGTACGGGAGCCCGACGCCGTGGCCGCCTTGGTCCACAGTGACCATTCGAGCTCGGTCGCCGAACGCTTCGCGGGTGTCCAGCGCGCCGGACAGCGGGGTCGCCGGGTCGCGCATGTTCTGGACCAGCAACAGGTTTGACGGTCCCTGGTCGCTGAATTGCACGGCCGGTTCCAGTGGTTGGTAGGGCCAGGCTGCGCACGGCCAGACGTTCGCGGTCGCGCCGCCGAGCATCGGGTACGTGACCCGGTCGTGCGCGACGTTCCGCCGGTAGGTCGAGATCTGCCGGGGCCACGCGTTGTCGCCGCAGATCACCGAAAGCATGGTGGCGATCTCGCTTTGTTCCGAACCGGCGGTGCTCGGGACTGAATCGGGTGCCTGGTCCGCGAGGGCGGATTGCCACAGCTGCGCCAGCCTCGGGAAGGCCGTGGTCTGATAGGTCAGGCCGTGTGTCACGTAGCGGAACGCCGATCCGTCCAGGGTCCCGATCGGATTCTGGTCGAGTTTGTCCGCGAGTTTGAAGAAGGTCGCGGTGACCTCAGCGGGAGTGCTGCCAAGGCCGTAGGAAGAATTGCGTGCTGCCGCCCATTTCGCGAAGTCCGGGAAGCGATCCTGCAATCCTTGAGCGAACCGCCGGGCCGCGGTGATGTCGTAGCCGCCGGGTCCGAGAATGCTGTCGAGCACCACGCGATCGGTCCGCTCCGGGAACAGCGACGCGTACACTCCGCCGAGATAGGTGCCGTAGGACAGGCCGAAGTAAGAGATCTTCGACTCGCCGAGCGCGGCGCGGATCTGATCCATGTCCCGCGCGGTGTTCGCGGTGGTGATGTACGGCAGGACCGCCGCGGATCCCGGGGCGGCGCACTGCTGCGCGACCTGCTTGGCATGCGCTGCGGCCTCGCTGACCTCGGCGGCGTTGTGCGCGTACTTCGGCCCGATTGACAGTTGAGGGTCGAGGTCGCAGGTGACCGGGTTGCTGTGGTCGACGCCGCGCGGGTCGAAGCCGATGAGGTCGTATTCGGCGAGGAGGCTGGCCGGGAGTCCGAGCTGGGTGAGCTGGAGCGGGAAGGCCAGGCCCGGACCGCCGGGGCCGCCTGGGTTGAACAGCAGCACTCCGCGCCGTTTGGCCGGGTCGGTGCTCGGCAGGCGGGAAATCGCGAGGCTGATCTTCTTCCCGTCGGGATGCCGGTAGTCCAGCGGCACTTCGAGCGACGCGCACTGCAAGCCGGGCGACGTGACGTCGGCCGGGCACGCGCCCCAGTTCACCGAGGATTTCGCCGGAGAGGCATGGGCTGGGACAGCGGTCGCCGTGAGCGCGGCGGCCGCCAGTACGGCGAGCAATTGTTTTCGCACGGGTTTCCGTCCTTTGCTGAGAACAAGCGAACTCAGGAACTGAAGGGAAATGCACGAAAGCTGTGTTCGCGGACGGTTCGACCGCTGGTCAGGCCGACCCCGGCCGCGTCGATGATCGAGAACGCCGCCGACGTTACTCCGATCTCCTCGGCACGGGAAGGGGTCAGCGGCGCGGTTCCCAGCGGAATAGCCGGGTCGCCAGCGTGACGCTGAGAATCAGCCACGCCGCGATCGGGCCGAACAGGACTAGCGAGTCGGTTGCCGAGCTTCCGCCATTCCAGGAATTCAATACGAGTTCGGTGGCCGCGCCGCCGGGAAGAAGGCGTTTCAGCAGGGACAGCTGTTCGGTTCCGGTGATTCCGATCCAACTTGCTACCGCGAGGACCGCGACCGTGATGGGCAGCGTGGTGACCTGGGCGTGCTCCGGGGAGTTGGTGAGGCCGGCGGTGGCCAGGCCGAGCGCGACCATCATGCCGATGGTCGCGACGACCGCGACGACCAGCAGCAGCGGGTTTTTCGGTGCGCCGGTGACCGCGCCGAGCACGGCGAGGATGACGCCGACCTGGATCGTGGTGATCGCGGTGATCGGCAGGAGCAGGCCGACGAGAATGCCGGAGTCGCTCGCCGCGGTGGAGCGCAGGCGTTTGAGGAAGAGGTTCTGCCGCCGGGCGGCGAGAGTGGTGACGGTGGTGGTGTACAGGCCGATCGCGGTAATGAAGAAAAGCGTCAGTGCTGCGATATATCCGAGGCTGCCGAGTTTTGCGAAGGTTTCGTGCCGGGAGATGAAGAAAGCGCTGAATGCGACGGGCAGGATCAATGAGGTGACCAACACGAGGCGATTTCGGAAGAGCTGAATCAGTTCGCCGCGGGCAATGGAGAGCATGGGAAAGCCTTTCGGTGCTTAAGCGTTGCTGATGGCGCGGAAGACGTCGTCCAGCCGGGTCGGTCCGGCTTCTAGTTCGGCTAGTTCCACGGCGTAGTCCGCTGCCCAGCCGAGCAGGGTGTGCAGGTCTTTCTGCAGGCCGAAGGTTTCGATGAGGAACCGGCCGTCCTCTTCGCGGGTCGCTTGCAGCGGCGGCACCGGGGCGTGCGGCGGAAGTCCGAATCGGATGGTCGCGGGCAGCGTCCGGGTCAGTTCGGCGACGGTGCCTTCGCGGTTGAGCGTGCCCTGGTGCATCAGACCGATGCGATCGGCGCGCTGCTGTGCTTCCTCGAGGTAATGCGTGGTCAGGACGATGGTGGTGCCGTCCTCGCGGAGCCGGTCCACGGCATCCCAGAGCGCGTCGCGCGACTGGATGTCCAGACCAGTGGTCGGCTCGTCGAGGAAGACCAGGTCCGGTGTCCCGTACACAGCGGTCGCGAAGTCGAGCCGTCGCTTCTCGCCGCCGGACAGCTGCGACACCCTGGTGGCGGCTTTGCGGGTGAGGTCGGTGATGCCGAGCAGCCGCTCGACGTTGTCGTCGCGCTGGGTCAGGCTGCCGATCAGCCGGATCGACTCGCGCACGGTCAGGTCCGGCGAGAAGCCGCTTTCCTGCAGCATGATCCCCATCCGGGGACGCACCGAAGCGCGGTCGCGCGGGTCTTTGCCGAACACCTGCACGGAGCCGGAGCTGGGTTTGCGGTGGCCTTCGACGGTCTCCAGCGTCGAGGTCTTCCCGGCGCCGTTCGTGCCGAGCAGCGCGTACAGTTCGCCGCGGGCGACCTGGAACGACAGATCGCGCACGGCCTGGAAGTCGCCGTAAGTGAGGTTCAGGCGGTCGACTTCGATGACTGGGGTCGTGGACATGCTCCGATTCCAGCCGGATCCGCTGGTCGGGAGTAGTGCGGCCACGTCAGCCGAAGACATGACACTGCGTCACTGGTGGGCCCTCGGCGGCTGCGGCATGCTGGGTCCGAATCCCGTGGCCGAAGCTGGAGCACCATGATCGAGATCCGTCCTCCGTGGACTCGCCGCACGGCCTGGGCCAGCAGCGTGGTCCAGGACCGGCTGCGACGGCTCAACCTCATCACGGTGATGCCGCCGCTGGTGTTCGTCGGGCTGCTGCTGGTGGTGTTCGCGTCGAAGACCTGGTGGCACGTCGTCATCCAGGTGATCGGGCTGCTGGCCGCCGTGGTGACCGCGGAACGCTGGACCGCCGGCGACTTCCTCCGCGTCGCGCGTCCGTGTCTGGTGCTCACCGCGTTCGTCTGGCTCGCCGGCGCGCTCAGCGACAAGAGCGCGGCGTTCTACGGACTGACCATGGTCGGGTCGTTCCTGATCCCGCCGCTGGTGCGGCACCGGTTCGCCGCACTGGTCGGCCTCGCGGTGCTGACCGGCGCGATCGGCGCGACGAACCTGCTGGTGTACGACGACAAGGTCGGCGGGCGGCTGCTCGCTTTTGTCGTCGCCCCGGCCCTGGCCGCGGCGTTGTCGACCGTGTTCATGTTCGCCAGCCAGAAGCTTTATGACCTCGTTGTGGAACTGGAGGAGTCGCGGGAGAAGGAAGCCGAGCTGGCGGTGGTCCGGGAGCGCGTCCGGTTCGCCAGCGAGCTGCACGACATCCAGGGGCACACGCTGCACGTGGTCAAACTGAAGGTCGCGCTCGCGGAGAAGCTGCTCCACCGGGATCTCGGACGCGCGCAAGAGGAATTGCGCGAAGTGCACACCCTGGTCGGCGAAACCATCGTGCAGACCAAGGAACTCGCTTACGCCCAGCGCAGGCTCAATCTGTCTGCGGAGCTAGAGAACGCGAAGAACCTCTTCGAGGCGGCGGGAATTCACGTGCGGGTCGAGCGGCTCGCGGAGGTCGGTTCGGGGGCGGACGAACTGCTCGGCCAGGTGTTGCGCGAGACCACCACGAACATCCTCCGGCACGCGCAAGCCCGGCAGGTGCGGATCACGTTGACCGAAACGGGGATCAGCATCGTCAACGACGGCGTTCCGGACCGCGAGGAACCGGTACTGAGTGGACTGTCCACTTTGGCGGACCGGCTGGCGGATGAGGGCGGAGAATTGACCGTGGAGCAGAAGGACGGCCGATTCGTGACGGCCGCGGCCTTCCCGGAGAAGCGATGACGACGGTAGTGCTAGCTGACGACGAAGCCCTGCTCCGCAAGGCGATGGCCGCGTTGCTGCCGATGGAGGACGAGATCACCGTGCTCGCCGAGGCGGAAGACGGCGAGGCGGCGGTGCGGGCCACTGTGGAGCATCGGCCGGACGTGCTGGTGATCGACCTGGAGATGCCCAATGTGGACGGTCTGGGTGCGGTCGCGCGGATCCGGCGGGAGCGGCCGGAGCAGGTGATCCTGATGCTGACCCGGCACGCGCGGCCGGGTGTGCTGCGCAAGGCGTTGAAGCTCGGTGTGCAGGGGTTCGTCAGCAAATCGGCGGAACCGGCGCACATCGCGGCGGTGATCCGGACGCTGGACGAGGGCAAACGCTGGATCGACCCGGACGTCTCGGCGCTCGCGGTGGTGGACGATTGTCCGTTGACCGTGCGGGAAATCGACGTGCTGCGGGCAACGCGGGAGGGGTATTCGGTCGCGGACATCGCGACGCAGCTGCACCTGGCGGAGGGGACGGTGCGCAACTACCTGTCGAACGCGATGCAGAAGACGCAGACGCGAACGCGGCACGAGGCGGCGCGGTATGCGCGGGAGCACGACTGGTTGTGAGTGCCTATGCCGGTTAGCGCCGGCATAGGCACTTCACCAGGTCAGCGGTTGGACGCCTTCTTCACGAACTTGCCCAGGTCCTTCGACTGCTGCACCCGCGACGGTTCGTGCACGTACATCATGTGCCCGGCCGGGTAGTAAGCCGTGTCGATGTTCTCCCGCAGCTCCTCCGGGATCTTCAGCTGCGAAAGCACGTACTCGGACGCGTAGTAGGCCGTCGCGCCGTCGTAGTGTCCGAACGCGACGTGGACCTGCAGGTGCGGGTTGGCCCGCATCGCCGCGCTCAAGGTGTCCACAACGGACACCGAACGGCCCTCGAACTCCTTGTAGGACCAGGCCTTGAACACCTCGGTCGACAGGATCTCGTACGGCAGGTCGTTCTCGTAGCCGAGTTCGGCGCGCACGTAGTGGTTGAACCCGGCGGAGTAGGCGCCGATGATCCGCGACACCGAGGGGTCGTCGCTCATGTGCTCGACGCCGCCGTCCGGTTCCCACGTGGTGAACCGGCCGTCCATCCGGCCGACGGTCTTGCCCTGGTCGCGCAGCAGTTCGGTGAAGAACCGGATGTGCTCGATCCGCAGGTTCACCCGGTCCACATAGGACTCGCTGAGCCCGGTGAGCGACGCCAGGGTCTGCACCGCCTCGGTACGGTCCTGAGTGGACAGCCGCGCGCCGCGGGAAAGCGCCCACGGCAGTTCCTTCGAGGCGAAGTCCTCGGCGTCGGCGAGCACGTCGTCGAGCGGACGTTCGCCGTGCCTGCCGTGGTAGTGCGCGATCGCCGCGTACGTGGGCAAGAACAGCGAGTACGGCAGGTCGTTGCCCTCGTGGAACCGCAGCGTGCCGAGGTCCAAAACGGACGAGATGAGCATCAGGCCGTTGAGATACAGGCCGTAGCGCTCCTGCAGGTGCCCGGCCAGCGCCGCCGCGCGCAGCGTGCCGTACGACTCGCCGGCCAGGAACTTCGGCGACAGCCAGCGCTGGTTGCGCGAAACCCACAGCCGGATGATCTCCGCGACCGATTCGACGTCGCCCTGGAAACCGGTGTACGGCTGGGATTCGCCGCCCTCGGTCACCCGCGAGTAGCCGGTCTGGACCGGGTCGATGAACACCAGGTCGCTGTGCGCGAGCAGGCTTTCCGGGTTGTCCTCGAGCCCGTACGGCGGCGGCACCGGGTCGTTGACGTCGCCGGACAGCACCCGGCGCGGTCCGAGCAGGCCCATGTGGAGCCAGATGCTGGAGGAACCGGGGCCGCCGTTGAAGGCGAAGGTGACCGGTCGCGTGCCGGGGTCGGCGTCGTCGAGGGTGTAGGCGGTGAGGAAAACCTCGGCCTTGGCCTGGTGGCCCTCGGACTTGCCGTCCTTCTTGACCTCTTGGCGGAGCACGATCCGGCCGGTCTGGGCGGTGTAGGCGAGCTTGCGCCGCTTGACGGTGAGCGTGTGCTGCGTCGTGACGAGGTCGTCGACGGGCTCCGCCGCCTTCGTCTCCTCGTCCTTGGTCTTCTCGGCGGTCTCGTCCGCGGTGGTGTCGGCCATGGCCCCAACCTATCCCGCGTTACCGTGGCAGCACACCAAGCGGAGGAGATCGATGCGCACGTTCGCCGAGCTCGACGCGGAGCTGGTGCGGTGCCGCGCGTGCCCGCGGCTCGTCGAATGGCGCGAGGGCGTGGCGGGGACGAAGGCCGCGTTCGCCGGGCAGGAGTACTGGGCGCGGCCGGTGCCCGGTTTCGGCGCGGAGGACGCCGCGCTGGCCGTGGTCGGGCTCGCGCCGTCCGCGCACGGGGCCAACCGCACCGGCCGGATGTTCACCGGCGATCCGTCCGGCGACTTCCTCTTCCGCGTGCTGTACGAGGTCGGTCTGGCATCTCAGCCGGTGTCCGCCGCCATCGGCGACGGCCTCACGCTGCGCGGCACCCGGCTCGTGTCGCCGGTCCGCTGCGCGCCGCCGGAGAACCGGCCGACCCCCGCTGAACGGGACAACTGCCGGCACTGGCTGGCCGACGAGCTGGACCTGCTGCGCCCGACCCTGCGCTCGATCGTCGTGCTCGGCGCGTTCGGCTGGCAGGCGCTGCTGCCCGTGCTTTCCGCCGCCGGCTGGCCGGTGCCGAAACCGCGTCCGGCCTTCGCGCACGGCGCCCGGATGCAGGTCGGCGACCTTGCGGTGTTCGGCTGCTACCACGTGTCACCGCGCAATGTCCAGACCGGTCGTGTGACACAGCCCATGGTGGTGAGCGCGTTCACCGCCGCGGCCTCGGCGGCCGGGCTCATCTGAATCGTGACAACCAGCGTGGCGATGCTGGTCACAGCGGGGTGGGGTACCCGAGCGGAGCCGCTTCGGAAGTGCGACTATAGGTACATGGCTGCTGCGAAGTCGGAACCGACTCGGATCCTCGTCCTCGGTGGTGGATACGTCGGCCTGTACACCGCGTACGGGCTTCAGAAGATGCTGCGCGCCAACGAGGCCTCCGTGACCGTCGTTGACCCGCAGCCGCACATGACCTATGCCCCGTTCCTGCCCGAGGCGGCGGCCGGCGCGATCGAGCCGCGGCACGTGGTCGTGCCGCTGCGCCGCGTGCTGAAGCGCTGCCACGTGCTGACCGCGCGGGTCACGAAGATCGAGAACGAGCGCAAGGCCGTCACGGTCGAGGCGGCCGACGGCCACATCGAGACGCTGAACTACGACGTGCTCGTGGTCGCGCTCGGCGCCGTCGCGCGGATCCTGCCGATCCCCGGCCTCGCCGAGGAGGGCATCGCCTTCAAGACCATCGGCGAAGCGATCTACCTGCGCAACCACATCATGACCAAGCTGGACGAGGCCGCCAGCACGCTCGACCCCGAGCTGCGCAAGCGCCTGCTCACGTTCACCGTGGTCGGCGGCGGGTTCGCGGGCATCGAGGCGCTGGCCGAGCTCGAGGACATGACCCGCTTCGCGGTCGAGAACTACTACCCGAACATCAAGCCGGAGGACATCCGCTGGGTGATGGTCGAGGCGGCCGGGCGGATCCTGCCCGAGGTGCGCGAGACGCTGGGCGTGTACACGGTGCAGCAGCTGGAGAAGCGCGGCATCGAGGTCTACCTGTCGACCGCGGCGAAGTCGTTCGAAAACGGCCACGTCGTGCTCTCGGACGGCACCGAGTTCGACACCGACACGATCATCTGGACCGCGGGCGTGAAGGCCAACCCGGTCCTCGCCGGCTCGGACCTGCCGCTCGACAAGCGCGGCCGCGTCGAGGCCACCGCCGCGATGCAGGTGGTCGGCCACCCGGACGTCTGGACCGCGGGCGACAACGCGGCCATCCCGGACCTCTCGCGCACCGAACAGGACCCGACGGCGACCTGCCCGCCGAACGCCCAGCACGCGGTCCGCCAGGCCCGCCTGCTGGCGAAGAACATCATCAAGGTGATCCGCGGCGGACAGCCGAAGGACTACTTCCACAAGAACCTGGGCGCGGTCGCGAGCCTCGGCCTGCACAAGGGCGTGGCGGACGCGCTGAACCTGAAGATCAAGGGCTTCCCTGCGTGGCTCTTCCACCGCGCCTACCACCTCAAGGCGATGCCCACGTGGAACCGCAAGATCCGCATCCTGTTCGACTGGATGCTGGGCGGCCTGTTCCGGCGCGAGGTCATCTCGCTGGGGCAGATCAACAACCCGAAGGAAGAGTTCAACCGGGCCAGCAAGGGCTGATCGGTTTTCCTGTGAAGCCGGGTCGTCTTCGGGCGGCCCGGCTTTGTCGTGTCCGGGGGCGGGTTCGCTAGGGTGGGTGGGCCCCCGTAGCCCAATTGGCAGAGGCAGTCGACTTAAAATCGACCCAGTGCGGGTTCGAACCCCGTCGGGGGCACGTACAGCATCCTCACAAGCCCGTTCCGCTCGTGAGCTGCGGCTTTCTGCAACCGTTCGGATTGCTCGACGTCGCCGCAAGAGCGGTGGTGCCCGATGAATACGCCGGTTTCGAAGGCTCGGTCGCGGTGTGAATTGATGCCCTCGGCGGGAGTGCCGAAGGAGAGGCGCGGGGCTGACCAGGGATGTTTCATCGGCACGTTGACGATCGATGCGATCTTCGGGCTTCCGGGTTCGTGTGGGAGCACCTCGTGAACGCCAACTCGCCGTTGGTCGCTCGGTTTGTCACGGTCATGATGGGGTTGATCATCGGGCTCACCTTTCTCTTCGGCTTCGGCAATGTGTTGCACCTAGCGTTGAAGCTGCAGGTACCTGTGCTCGTGGCTCCGCTGGTGGCTCCGGCTGTTGACCTGACAGTGCTGGGGTTGCTTGTTGGTACACGGCACTTGGCCCTGTCTGGTGCCGATAAGCAGGTGCTTCGGCCGGCCCGACATCTCCTGCTGGCGGCAAGCGTGGTGACTCTGCTGCTGAACGTTGCGGACCCGGTGTGCACAGGCCAGTGGGGTAAAGCCGCGTTCGACTCCGTCGGCCCACTCCTTCTGATCGGATGGGCCGAGGCCGGGCCCAGCCTGCTCCACGCGCTCAGCGTCGCAAGCGCTGGTCCTGAAACATGGCAACTGTCCAGTCCTGCGTCGTCAGAGCTGAAATGCGACGACGCGGAAGTGAATGCGTGGGGGGCTACGGCCCTTCAACACGACCAGCGGGTAGGAGTGGGACCCCGTCGTACCACTGCTCTCGACGAGGAACTTGTGGAGCGCGCTCGCCGTGCGGACGTCGACCACTGGCGACGGTATCGACGTCCGATCTCGGCGGAGACGCTCCGGAAGCAGCTTCGGATTGGTGCGACAACATCGCGGGCTCTAGTGATGGAGGTCCGATCGAAGAACGCTCCACCAAGTTCGACGAGCACTAGCGAATCAACTGTGGGCGCGCTCACGAGTGCGAACCCTGAGACTGGCTGATTGTCTGGGGTTCTAGTTCTCTGTCCAGAGCGTCGGAGTCAAGGCCGTCTCCCACTACCCAGCCTAGAGTGAGGAATGGTCATTTGAGAGCGCGTCGCCGAGTGAGCAAGAGCGCTAGCGCGGCGGCACTTGTCGTCGGCCAGTCGGCAGGGTAGGCGAACACCGCGGCAACCGCCGCTGAGGTTCACCCCGAATGGTGGACAGGGGCTTACGAGGGGTTCAGGCAGCCGTTCGGAGTGCCTGCTCGAAGTTGTCGGGGCTGAGCATCCCGATAGCGGAGTGCCGCCGCACACTGTTGTAGAAA